>NZ_JAWOWA010000005.1:164217-310533 GCF_033340195.1 Vibrio sp. 1457 | reverse complement strand
GCGTCACTTTGGTCTGAGCCAATACCTGATAAATCATCTTCGTCTACAGCCAGAGGCACAACATTATCGATGATTGGTGCATCATCCGTAATGGTGACTGGAATGGTCGCCGAAGTCGTATCACCATCAAAATCGGTGGCAATAATTGGGAAATCAATCGTCAGGCTGTCGCTGTTAGCTGCATGGTCAATCGGGCCTTGCAGCGTAAAGTCGTACGTACCATCTGCTGCTACATTCAACGTGAAGACTGGATTACCGTCAGCGGTCGCAACATAGGTAAAGCTGCCGTCGCCATTCGCGGTTTCCACCAAGGTAATCGCCTCACCTTGAGAGGTTAGCCCCGCAACAGGATCAGCGGTTGAATCCAGTTGATAGCTCACCACTCGGTCAGAGCCTTGTGTGGTAGTAAACGCGCCTTCAACGAACAGATCGCCGCCAGGGTCGGAACCCACACCGGTAAGGTCATCTTCATCGACACTTAACGCATCCACCGCTGTGATGGTCGGTACATCATCAACAATCGTGACTGGAATGGTTTCAGTAACGGTGTCGCCATCAAAGTCGGTTGCGATAATTGGGAAGTTGAGTGTCAGTTCGTCACTATCAACCGCGTGATCAATTGGCCCTTCAAGTGTGAAGTTGTAAGAGCCATCAGTATCTACTGTCAGAGTAAATACTGGATTGCCACCCGCAGTCGCTTCATAAGTGAAACTACCATCACCATTTGCGGTTTCTATCAGTGTGACAGCCACGCCTTGCGACGTTAAACCGTCAACCGGTGTTGATGTGCCATCGAGTTGGTAGCTCACTACTCGGTCAGAGCCTTGTGTAGTGGTGAAGTTACCATCAATAGAAATTGGATTGCTTTGGTCTGAGCCAATTGACGCTAGATCATCTTCATCAACCGTAATGGTGTCGACGTCGGTAATAACAGGCTTATCGTCCACGATTGTCACTGGGATAGTGGCATTTGTGGTGTCGCCATCAAAGTCTGTTGCGATGATTGGGAAGTTGAGTGTCAGCTCATCGCTATCTACCGCGTGGTCGATTGGACCTTCAAGCGTGAAGTTATAGCTACCATCAGTATTCACCGTCAGCGTAAAGACCGCTTCACTACCCGCTGTCGCCTCGTAAGTAAAGCTGCCATCAGCGTTTGCGGTTTCAGTCAGCGTAACTGCCACGCCTTGTGATGTAAGGCCGTCAACTGGTGTTGCAGAAGCATCAAGCTGATAACTTACCACTCGGTCAGAGCCTTGTGTGGTGGTGAAGCTACCATCAATAGAAATCGGGTCAGTCTGGTCCGAACCAATCGTGCCTAAATCATCTTCATCAACAGTAATCGCATCAACATCGGTAATAGTTGGCTTATCATCCACGATGGTAACAGGCAATACGATTTGGCTTGTGTCACCATCGAAGTCTGTAGCAATAACGCTAAAATCAAGGGTTAAGCTGTCGCTATTTGCCGCATGGTCAATTGGACCTTGCAGCTCAAAACTGTACGAGCCGTCGGTATTCAAAATTAATGTGAAAACTGCACTGCCATTTGCCGTTGCGCTGTAGGTGTAACTGCCATCTGCATTTTGCGTTTCGGCAATGGAGACGGTTTGCCCTTGAGATTGCAGGCCATTTAAAGGATCAGCATTTACATCCAACTGATACTGTACGACGCCATCAGAGCCCTGAGTTGTCGTGAACTGACCTTCAACCAACGTTGGCTGTGATTGGTCAGAGCCTACCGAACTTAAGTCATCTTCATCGACGGTAAGAGCAACAACGTCATTAATGGTTGGCACATCATCAGCAATGGTAACTGGTAGAACAAGTGAGCTGGTGTCACCGTCAAAGTCCGTTGCGACAATATTGAAGTCTAGAGTTAAGCTATCACTACCCACAGCATGATCGATTGGACCTTCAAGGGTAAATGAATAAGAACCGTCAGGGTTCACTTGTAAGGTGAAGATAGCGTCCCCTTCTGCCGTTGCAGAATAAGTAAAGCTGCCATCTGAGTTGGTTATTTCCGTCAGAGAGATAGATCGACCCTGAGATTCCAACCCATTGAGTGGATCAGTGCCGCTTTCTAATTGATAACTTACAACACGGTCTGAGCCCTGAGTCGTCGTGAAACTGCCTTGCGCGAGCACAGAGTCGCTTTGATCGGAGCCGATGCTTGATAAATCGTCTTCATCGACGGCTAGTGCCTCAACGCCATCAATCGAAGGAACGTCATCTTGAACTTGAATGACAATTTGCGCTGCTTCTGGTGTGTTCGAACCGTCGGTAATCGAGGAACGGTCACCATCCGCATCTACCGCGTAAACTGGCAGTGAGAAAGTGAGCGAGTCATCGTTAGCACCCGTATGGTCAAGTTGTTCATACAAGTTGAATTGGTATTCGCCCAATGCAGGTGCATCAATCGCCACATCAAATACGGTAATACGCACACCATCCAGCTCGATGAAGCCTTCGTAAGTACGTACGCCGTTACTCTCGGACGCTAGTTCTAGTTGAACAACCTGCCCTTGAGATTGGAGTTCTCCACCAACATTGAACTCTGTAGGTTCCAACTCATAGTGATCAATGATGTCACTTCCGACCGCTGTCGTGATCGACCCAGTACCACTTGTTACTGCCGCGCCTGCCTATGAACCTTGGTCAACCCCCGCCTCATCTAAAGACAATCCCGTCACATTCTCAATCACTGGATTATCGCCATCGAGGATGGTCATCGTAAAGGTGTTGCTTGCCGTATCTTGGTCGAAATCGACGATTGTGGTTGGCAAAGAGAGCTCAATCGTATCTTCACCGTTTGTTTGTTCTAACGGCTTAAATTGCTCAAATTGGTAGGTACCATCAGTATTCAAACTGATGGTTAAGACGGTTTCATTCGAGCCCGCAATGGACAAGGTGATAGTACTGCCGTCTTCAGAGAGTACCGCTTCTGTCGCCTGATTATCACTCAGTAGGCCATCGAACTGACTAAGTCCTTCTTGATTAAACGTGACCGTTGCCAATTGATCACTACCAATATCAACAAAAGTGCCAGTAATTGGTGTAGAAGAAGATTCAACGTTTTCAAAAGTAACGTTCTGCGGCGCAGGATCATCGCCATCAATAACGGTTGTCGTAAAATCGATAGGCGCTTGAATGCTATTACCACCAATATCTGCGCCAGTAATATCAAAAGCAATATTGATTTGATCACCGACGATCGATACTTGGCCATCAGCAACAGACGCAACATGGTCAATACCCTGACTAATCGTGGTAACGACCTCTAACTCTAAATCACGGCCTAAAGATGTCGCTTCGATCTCGATACGAAGCACTTCGTTACCACCTTGAGTGCCGATAATGGCATTTTGCGCTTCGTCGTAAACGAACGCCACTGGCTGACCACCAGAGGTAATGTCACTATTTAACTCGGTTAACAAAGACTCTAATGAGGACGTTTCAGGTACAAATGAAGCAGTATCAAGTGCGAGATCCCCTGCTTCAACCAGCACACTAGAAGAAATGGTTTGCGGGTAGCTAGATAGAGAAATTGAGCCTTCTATTACGCTAGATTGCAGTGACTGCCCACCATCAGCAAAAATCGTGACATTCAAACCGTCATCTTCGTCGCGATCATCTTCTCCGCTGCGAGTCGCAGACGTTTCAAAAAAAGTAGACGCGAGTACTTCCGGGTTATTATATTCAACCGTCACGTAGCCAGCATTAGCCGAGCCTTCAGCACCTGCGCCAGCAGCTGTTGCTTCTAAGATAGCGGTAGGGTCAGCTCCGTCTAAAATAGCTTGCTGGATAGCGGCAATATCGTTGGCGTCGAAGTCAGCACTTCCAATAGCCGTTGGGTCAAAAGTCACCAAGCCATTTACTGGAGATTGTACCAATACTGGTTCTAACGGTTCAGAAGAAGGCACAGGAAGACAAGCAACACAATTTGCATCGACCAGATAAAGCTCATTATTTATCTGTACGTCGAGAGAAGCATTATTTTCTGTGATAATAATCTCGCCAGGTCTTAACTCATCCCCCGCTTTTATGACCTTAACGTTTCCATCCAGGCCCAAAACCAAAACTTCACCTTTGACAGCATTTACAATCGCGCTCTGCGGTACCGTGTGCGTACTCATCTGACCTCCGCTAATGGCTTACGTTTCCCATTAACCTTTTTAGATAATTTCTTATTAATTTAGTGCGGCATACTGCACACCTTTATACGATTAAACTAAGTATTGAATCATTAAACAATCGATAAATACCCTACTACCAAGCAACATAAGTAAAACTTACTCGTAGTCACAGAAATGTGACACATGTGCTGACGCGTAGATATCGAATAATTATATGAAATTGATACCTTATTCTGATTAAGTGTAGTTGTTTTAAGAAAAGAAGAGAGATGAAATCATTCAGCTAAACGCCAGACTGCCGGTTGCGATCAATAATGGAAGAAAAGCAATGAGAATGTTGTATACACCGGAGCGTGATGACAGCTTAATCAATATCGGTGACGAAAAAAACGTAACGATTAAATATTGAACAACATAAATTGCAGGACAAAATGCAACGATAAAAATGTGGCTTACGATATGAATCCCCGCACACCACGAGTTCGGTTTTGTTCTGATATACAGCAAAAAAAACACGACCAAGCTAATAATAAAATACATAAACACAGCACTTGAAAATAATTATCATTTTCAATCATATGTAAATATTCCCTTACTTTCAATGGTGTTTGAGCTATTAATGTCATCGTTATTATCAATCAACACAATAAGTAAAATTATCAGTAATTCCAGTCCTAAACGTTTGCGTAATCGCTAACCTTCTCTTAACCTTGATTTGAGGCTTTTATCACGGTTTTTCCATTGATATAGTGCGTCCATACAACAAAAAAAGACCATTCGAGGCATGGAGCTTCCTCATTAATCTCAAGATGAGAAGAATTGGTACCGACAAAATTCGGCAGATTTTAAGAGGGTCAAAAAATGGACATGAATATGGTTGAGATTTTAGGTTATGCAGCTTCAATCATGGTCGCTATTTCGCTAACTATGAAAGATATTGTTAAGCTTCGTATCCTTAACTTTATTGGTTGTGCGCTATTTACCGCTTACGGACTAATGATTGATTCTTGGCCTGTAGTATTAACTAACGGTTTTATTGCTTGCGTTAACATCTACTTCCTAGCAAAAATGCAGCAGGAAAAAAAAAGCCTAGAGCCTGAGAAAGCGCAATAGCATTCAAACAATAAAAGCCCGCAAATCATAAGATTGCGGGCTTTTGCTTTTAATATTCCCTTTCTATCACAGCATCCCTAAACGAGCGCTAACGAACCCAGCTAAGTGCTAATGTTTCTCGACGAGAAAACATGTCCACATGCGATGAAATGATCGCCTTAACCGTATTCAGTTTCTCTTCTGAATCCGCCTCACAGGTTATAGTTAGGCTAGATGCACAAAGGTTAAACTCCGCTTTTCCCGTCGGAAATGTCACCAAACCGCTATTTTCATTCCAAGTAGCAGGAACCTTTCGTCCAAAATGCCGACAAAGCGTCACTAAGTATTTGTCAGCGTGTTCACTATCTATTCGGGTGCTTTCTTTAATCATGAACTTACTCGTTACTTTGAAACGTCCTATGAAGAACCTTGTTAGAATTGATAAGCTGCAGAGAGCTTGAAGTTGCGACCCGGCTCGTAGTCATCAAGCGTGAAGCCACGTGCAGTACCCGAACGAGACGCATGAGAGCTGTACAACTCGTCAAATACATTATCAATACCAAAGGTCACCGACAGTCCATCAATATCAGACGGCACCCATTGAGCGTATAGATTATGCACATCATAACTTGCTTTCTTTGGCTGACCATCAAAGACGTTGTCTTCCTCTAGAACAAACATTGAGTTCCACCCGAAGATCGTTTCTAAAGCGTCTGACTGGTAATCCAAAGTTAGAGCAATGCTATCACCCATATCAATACTACGCCCATTGCCCCCAGCAACAGGACCACCAGTATTCTTGTTTTTGGTGTCCGACTTAGAGTAAGAAAGTTTGCTGTTAAACTTGTCGTAACCATAAGAAGCACTTGCCTCAAAGCCTTTAATCTCAACATCACCTAAGTTGTAAATCAGGTAAGTTTGAGTCGCGTTTTGGTACTGGTCTGCAATGTAATCATCAATTTCCGTTTGGAATACCGTAATATTCGCCCCAAAGAAATGCTTATCAAAGGTTTTATCAAAACGAACACCACCCTGCGTGTTCAATCCCGTTTCTGGCTTTAACCCATCCTCTAAAAATGCAACGTCTTGGTAAGCAATAAAGGTTTCCATTAGCTCTGGACCTTTAAATAGAGAGCGTGCACTCGCAAACAACGTCCAATCTTGCGTCACCGCCCATTCTGCTGCTAGAGCCCAAGTTACATCATCATAATTACTGGTTCCTGTCTCAGCTTTGCGTTTGTAATCATCAAAGCGCATACCTGCAGTAATAAAGAAGGCATCAGAGAAGAAGAACTGATCTTCTACAAACAGTGCGGTTGAAATCGCCGATTCGTCCATAAACTTACGACTACCGTAGTAACTCGAAGACGTTTTATCCATGTAGTCGAAGCCATAAGTGACTCGATTATCAAACTCACCTAACATAACATCTGACTGGAATTTGCCATTCAAACCAAAGTTTTGGTTTTTGGCGGTGTTCTTTGATAAACGGTTCGAGGGCCAACGAGGGGCCATCACCGTTTCGTCACGTTTAATTTCTGTCTCGGTATTATAAAGAGTGACGTTTCCTTGGTGTTGTTCGCCTCGCAACTCGTAACTCAAGGTAACGGTATCGCGGTCATAATCCGTAGGGATAAGTAACTTGCTCGACAGGCTATTATTTGCACTACCAGACATATCAGGACGCGGACTGTAATCTCCACTGTCTCGGTACATGTCATAAGAGAGCTCAAAACGATGGATGTCATTTAGTTCATACCCCAGCTTAGCCAGAATGTTGTAAACATCACCTGCAGCACCATAGGTTTTATTGCCATCACCATCTTCAAAATCATCACGCGTAACGTAATGGCCATAGACCATCGCATCAATGTTTTCGGACAAAAGTCCGTACAGTGTCAACGAACCTTGTTGGTTGTCGTTGGATGCATAGCCGCCATAAACACGCGCACCAAACTTTTCATCGTAACGAAGTAAGTCACGAGCGTCTTTCGTTTCAAAGTAGACCGAACCGCCTAACCCGTTTTGAGTCACAGAGTTATTACCTACCTGAATGTCCGCAGATTTGAGAATGTCAGGGTTCAACGTCAAGTTACCAATATGATGGAACATGCTCGCATGCTGAGAAGCACCGTCAAGACGAATGTCCAAATCGGTTTCGCTCAAACCACGAATCGTAATACGTTGATTCACAGAGTGTGTTCCACCAACATCCACACCGGGAATATCGCGCAGTAAATCAGACATATGATCCGCTTGCTTCAGTGACATGTCGTCCGCAAACATCGACTCAGTGTTGCTGGAAACTTTCGTTCCCCATACAACGACCTCTTCAAAATGTGACTCAGTATCTTGAGCTAAAACAGGGGTTGATAGCGCCATTCCCACTGCAAGGCAAAGGCTTGAAAGCTTGATAGGTGAACAAGCAGGGCTTTCCATAACTTCATTCCTAAATATTAATGATAATAATTCTCAGGTATAATAAGCATGAGTTTTATAAATACAAAGGCGATTTGGTTATGCGAAATCGCACAAGTGTTATGAGGAAGTGTCAAATGCAGGAAGTCACAACAAAACGAACTAAAATTGCCAAGATAGCTTTAACCCAAAGACTAGAGGCGACAGAGAAACAATGGATTGTCACGCAAGGCCAACCTTGTCAAACTCAACTGGCCGAAGGTAAGTTCCTATCATATCAGTATAATGATCAAATTTTTGTTCATGGCGGGCGTTGTCTAGAACTTATTGATTCGAATATTGTTTCTACTGCACACGCCTCACTGCTGGTCACTATTCTTTTAGAAGGTAGACTCTCGTTTGGCTACGACGATTTGCAATTTGATTTAGACGCGAGCGACGGCCCTAAGGGTGTAGTGGTGAACTTACTCAAACCTGCAAATTTTCGTCGTTCACTGCTCAAAGATAACCTCATTAATAAGATCAACATATTGGTTAAGCCCCAATGGCTAGAGGCCCGCCTTGAGCAAAATTGTAGCCATCGAGCCTTTTTTAACTCTCATCAGGCGTTTCAACAGTTGGAGCTTAACCAGACGCTATGCGAGCTGGCTGACACGTTAACAAATAGAGAAACACCGCAAGAGTTCCAAGAGAAGCTAGAGGTCGAAAGCTTGATCTATCAAATTTTACATCAAGCCACCAAGCAAATTCCTAAGAATTTCAGTGCTAAAAACAGCAGTATTGAACGACACATTGACGGTCGGATTGAGGATATTGTCAGCTATATTGAAACTCACCTTGATCAAGAACTACGCTTGGAAAAGTTGGCGAGCCAATTCTCAATGAGTGTTTCAAACCTGCAGCGCCGATTTAAACAATCACTTAATATGACCATAAACGGCTACATTCGTTTTCGACGTCTTGAGATTGCTAGGCAACATTTGGAACGTGGCCTAGTGACGATAACAGAAGCCGCCTATGAAGCCGGATACCACCACCCTTCTAACTTCACTTATGCCTTCAAAAAGGCATTTGGTGTGCCACCACATGAAGTGATTAAAGAGTAAGGGGACTCTAGGTAACTGACTGTTATTTAGGAGTGTCTTATCCACAACATCGGTATATACTCGCCTTAAACGTTATGGAGGTTAAACATGAATATTGGTGCTGTCGCGAAGCTCACAGGGCTTTCATCTAAGTCGATTCGATTATATGAAGACAAAGGGATCATATCTCCACCAGCGCGCAGCGACTCTGGCTATCGCGAATATTCAGATAATCATATTCAAGAGCTTAACTTGGTATCACGCGCAAAAAGCGCAGGCTTTTCGTTGCAAGAATGCAAAGAGTTCGTACAACTTGCTCATAACCCCAACCGCAAAAGTAGTGAAGTAAAAGCAAGAACCATGGACAAACTGAGAGAGGTTGAAGAAAAAATTGCACACCTCATGGAGATCAAAACGCAACTTGAAGGTTGGGTTTCTTCTTGTCCTGGAGATGCAGAGAGCCGATGCCCAATCATAGACGAGCTCACCAAGTAAGCCCGCCTATCTATTGATCTCGTTAAAAACGAACTAGCTCGCTTAATGATAAGTACACATACGCTTACCGTTTAACTCTATGATGTTAAATGGCGTTTCGTAGATGTCCTCTAGCGTAGACGCTTGAATAACCTCTTCAACCGCACCACTCGCCACAACTTTACCTTTCTTAAGCGCCAATATGACATCTGAGTAACACGCCGCGAAATTAATATCATGAATCACGACCACCATAGCTTTATTCATGTCATGGGCTAACTGCTGCACAACTTTCATGATCTGAAGAGAGTGTTTGATATCTAAGTTATTAAGAGGTTCATCAAGAAAGACATAATCTGTATCTTGTGCAATCACCATAGCAATAAATGCAAGCTGTCGCTGACCACCACTTAATTCATCCAAGTATTTGTCTTGAATATCTTGCAAATCTAAGTAGTCGATCGCTTTTTCTATGACCTCATGATCTTCTTTAGTCAGATTTCCTTTAGAGTATGGGAAACGACCAAAAGAGACTAACTCTTTTACGGTAAACCGCATTGTAATCGAGTTAGCTTGGCGAAGTACTGCCAGTTTTTTCGCTAGCTCTTTTGTGTCCCATTCCGCGATTTCCTTGCAATCAATGATAACACTACCGCCATCTCGCTCCGTTAAGCGCGAGGCCATAGATAACAGCGTGCTCTTTCCCGCGCCATTTGGACCGATAATCGATGTTACCTTGCCCTTTTCAAACTGAGTATTGGCCTCGTCTACGACTTTGTTTGAACCGAAAGCCTTCGTTAATTTGTCTATTACTATCATATTTATACAACTTTGTTTTTCAGCAGCAGGTATAAGAAATACGCACCGCCGATAAAGTTAATTACGACACTCAACGTCGTCTCAAAACTGAACACGTTTTCGATTATCCATTGCCCAGCAAGTAGTGAACTGATGGATAGAAACGAACATCCGACCAATAGCGTTTTATGTTGGTAACTTCGGAACATTTCTCGGCTTAAGTTGGTCACTAGTAAACCAAAGAACATGATTGGCCCTACCAAAGCCGTAGAAATAGCAATCAAAACCGCCGAGATAATAAACACATTTCTCGTCACTTTAGGTACATCAACACCCAAACTTTTCGCATTGTCTTGGTCGAGCCAAAACACATCTAAAGTGCGATGCATCCTAAACAACAACCAACATGCAAACATCAAAGCCGGAGCACTAAAGTAAACCAAGTTCACTTTGACATTATTGAAACTGGCGTACAGTTTCGACTGAACAATTGCATATGTGTTTGGGTCCATCAGCAAAGAAAAGAATGACGCCGCATTGGAAAATAGCTGACCAAAGATCAAGCCGACCAATAGCAACGTAATCAAGTTCTTGCTGCCTTTTGAAAAGTAAAACCCAAACAGCAGTAGCGAAAACGACACCATTACAATTACTGCAATCGCGAAATTGACGTACAAGTTAAGAACTAAGGTACTCAACCCACCAAAAATCAACACGATCAAAATTTGGGTTAACACATACAGCGCATCAAAACCCATGATACTTGGCGTTAAAATTCGGTTGTGCGTAATGGTTTGAAATACAAGTGAAGACTGAGCAATGGCCACACCCGCTAGCACTATCGCCAATACTTTAGGAACTCTACGAGACAAAAAATATTGGTAGTTGTCAGCCGTTAGCCCAATACCAATAAACAGACACGCGAAAAGAATCGCAATGCCACCTAGCAGCAGGATTTTCGTTGAATCACGCATGTTGCTTACCTCGCAACAACATTGCGATGAATACCACGCCACCCAATATGCTAATCACGATAGAGATTGGCATTTCATGAGGGAAAATAATTAAACGACTCACCAAATCGCAACACAACACTAAAATGGCCCCATACATGGCCGTAAGCGGAATGTTCTTTTTGAGGTTATCGCCATAAAAGTGACTCACGAGATTCGGTACAATCAGCCCTAAGAATGGCAACTGGCCAACAATCATCACGACACTTGCTGACATGATGGACACCAATAGCACGCCAATCGTCACAACCTGCTGATAATTCAAACCCAAGTTAATCGCGAAATCTTTTCCGATACCTACGGCAGAGATCCTTGCGGCAAAAAGATAGCTGAGGATAACCATTGGTACCGCGATGTACAGCAGTTCAAAATCACCACGCAAGATGTTGGCGAAGTTTGCGACTGTCCAAGCATTCAGACTTTGAAGTGCATCATATTTGTAAGCGATAAACGTAGTCATGGATTGGATGACATTGCCGAAAATAATCCCGACAAGTGGCACAAAAACCACGCTCTTAAATTGAATGCGCTGAATAAAGAAAACAAACGCCAGCGTCCCAAATACCGAGATGCCGAACACGAGCCAAAGGTGATTATCATTACCAAAGAAAACCACGCTCAGTACATAGCCCAGCATGGCACATTCGATCGTACCAGTTGTAGAAGGTGCCGCAAATCGGTTCTGGCTGATTTGCTGCATGACAAGACCCGCAATACTCAAGCCAGCACCAGCAAGCAATATGGCAAATAAACGTGGTATACGGCTGGTAAAGAAAAGTTCTAATGCTTTCTCATCACCTGAAAAGAGTTGTTGGGGCGTCATGTTTGCCACCCCAACAAATAACGAAACCGTGCTTAAAACCACAAGGGTTAGCAATAACTTCTTCAAAGTTAACCTCTGCTATCTTGGATTACAGTTCAACGGTTTGCTTTATCTCACTGACCATTTTTTCTGTTGCTGTCACACCAGACATCGACAAGTACCACGCGTCCACATCTAAATAAGTGATTTTATGATTTTTATATGCCGCAGTCGCTTTGACTAAGTCGTTATCCATGGATTTACGAATATCGTTATCCGGCGTACCTGTCAGAGAATTTCGGTCAACCACGAGAATATTTTTCGGGTTAGCTTCACGAATAAACTCATAAGAAATGACATCTCCGTGAGTGCCCGTTTTCACGTGCTCAACCGTTTCCAAGAAGCCAAAGTCGTTATAAATGACGCCAAATCGCGACTGGGCACCAAACGCGCTGATGTTGTCACCCATGCTCAAAATCGTTAATGCATCATTTTTGTTCGATTGGTTGTAGTCACGGATTGCTTTAAATTGAGCATCTAGCGCTTCAATTTTCTGCTCTACTTTTTCTTCGATATTGAAGATCTTACCAATATTGCGCCATTGCGCTTGCGTGCCTTCCCAATAGCCTTGGTTCTCTTTCGCCGCAAAAACAACTGTAGGGGCAATTTCACTCAGCTCTTCATATTTCGCAGACGCTCGCGGACCAACCAAAATCAAATCCGGTTTTTGCATGTAGATGGTTTCAAAATCAGGTTCAAACAAACTACCCGCAGAGGTGTAGTTATCTTTGCTGTATTTTGAAAGGTAACTAGGAAGATTAGAAGAGTTAGATACTGCAACAGGATCGATACCAAAGTTGTCCAACGCATCTAGCGGGCCAAAGCCAATCACAACCACACGCTCTGGGGATTGTTCTAGCTCTGTTTGACCCATGTAGTGGTCAATCACAACTTTAGCAGCGAAAGAAGGAGAAACAGTAAATAACGACAGCATAGCCGCACCAACGAATTTTTTCATTTTGTTAAGCCTTAATGAGATCTATTATCATACGCGTTCGCAATATAACGCTACTCTTTAATGCATTCAACAAAATTTAAGGTACTTTACATTAGTTACGTTTACTCAAGACTTAGATATATCAAAGACTTATAAAACCCATCAGTTCCAATACCTGGGCGTATCATTCATGCGCTTCAATAAACGCTTTGAGTGCCAGCTCATCAATAATCTCCAAACCGTTGTCCGTTTTTGTAATCAATCCCTTTTCAATCAAGTCCTTAACTGCACGTCGATAGACTCGGCCTGAGGTACCAAACCGCTCAGCCTCTTGGTTCACTTTATCAAAACCACCAAGCAACTTATCCGTCTGATTACGGACGAGAAGATCATAGGCAATGTTGTAAGTAATGGGATGCAACAAACGGTTAGTGTAGATATCCATGGAGTCTTGATAATCCTCAGCCAATGCTGAAGCGAAGAACACCATCATTTGGGGATGATTTTGCAGTGCTTCGGTTAGTTTTTGGATACAGATAACATCAACCTGCATATGTTCATCTGCTATCACATTCCATTGACAAGGAGTCTGAGTGAAGAACTCCATTTCACCATAAATATGATAGTCGCAGTTAGCTTCCCCTAATTGAAAACGTCGTCCATTTGCGGCCAATATGTTCATCGAGACTCGACCTACTGGCACAACATACAAGTACTGAAGTTGCTCACCTTGGCGGAGAATTGCTTCCCCAGCATCAAAGTAACGCGAATTTATTTGGCATTGATAAATCAAATCGCGAAAGGTGGCACTCTTTTCTTCAAGGTATGTTTTGAAGCGACCAGTCGGATAAGGGCTGATTTTCATTTTCTGCTCTCTCAGAAAAAGTTACGGACAACTATTTAAGGTGGATTGTACCCCGTAATTCCAAATAAAAAAGCGACAGTGACCTGTCGCTTTACATCTATTCTGTTTATGTGACTTACTGAGATAGAGACTGGCTAACGCTGAGCAACCAAGGCTTCTAATGCCGTAATCGCGGCACTCTTCTCACCTTGCATCATTACTTTGGCTTCATCAACGTACTGACCAACACCTTCTTTCACATCTTGTTGATACAGCACCACGTTGTTTAATATCGAAGCCACATGAAGGCCTCGTAGTCGACCGACCGTAAACAGCGCAGAGGTTTCCATATCGGCACCTAAGATGCCTTTCTTGTTCCAATGTTGGCATATTGCATCTTCGTCATCGGTATAGAAACTGTCGTGAGAACGCACCACACCAAAATGATAATGCACTTTTTGCATCGACAAGTAACGCTCAACTTCCTTTAACAGTGAAAAGCTTGCGTAGGCTGGATAAGACGAATCGACATACGCTTTAGAGCCGCCCTCATCTCTTACCGCGCCTTCGGCAATGATCAACTCGCCAAGGTGAATGCCTGATTGCATTGCCCCCGCAGATCCAACGCGTACCACATGAGTCACACCGCACTGTTTTAGCTCTTCCACTGCGATGATCATCGATGGCGCACCTATACCTGTACTACATACTGAAACAGGCTTGCCTTTGTAGTTGCCGGTAAACACACGGTACTCGCGGTTTTCCGACACCATTTCTGCATCATCAAATAATGCCGCGATACGATTCGCTCGATCTGGCTCGCCGCATACAATAACGAGGGGAGCGATTTGTGTTTCATCCACTCCGATATGAGGTTGTTTGGCCATTTTTCGTTCCTTACGCAGCAGCGTGCGCTAAGGTTTTATCGCCATTGCGCTTAGCGCTACGAGCCCACTCACGCGTGCCATTGGCAGCGATGAACATAAGAATCGCGTACTGAACAGACATTGCGTAAACACCTTGCGTCGCGTAGATACCCACACTGATAATGTTAATCACAACCCATAGAATCCAGTTTTCGACGTATTTACGTGTCATCAGAATTTGTGCAACAACAGAAAGTACTGTCATGGTTGCATCCCAGAACGGGAACGCGTCAGGTTCAAGCACCGGTTCAGCCAAGCCAGCACCAAAGAGATTCAAGCTATCAACAGCAATGTTTGCTAGCGCAAAGAAAAATGGGTCGATATAGATCGTTAATAATGCGATACATGCAACGCTAATAGAGGCAGTAGTAATAAGTTTCTGTTTATTTAACCAGCGAACCTCCAGCGTTTCACCTTGTGCGTTTGGACGGGTCCACGCATACCAGCCGTAAATGTTCGCACAGAAGAAAAACAATTGAAGAAGCAATAATCCGTATAACTGAATTTGAAAAAAGATAACGGCAAAAAGCGTGACATTCAGCAAACCGAATAAGTAGTTGATGGTTTTTTCTTGGCTGGCAAACCAAATGCAAAGCAGTCCAAAAACGGTACCGAAAGCTTCGATCCAACTCATTGCGTAGCCGTCGCCGATCGGAATGTTAACGAGAGTATTATTAATATCGAGTAAGGCAAAGAGGTCCATAACATGTCTTTTATTAGTTTGTTTGGATTACGCTTATATTAGAGCGTGATCCCCAACAAAAAGGAGGACATTTGTCCTCCTCTTGATGCACTCGATCATAATTCAGTTCAATGTTTACTTGAAAACAATAAATGATGCTATTGAACGATGTTGGAAATAGACGTGCCTATGAATCCAAGCCTAGATAGCGTTTTTTGAATGCAGAAGCTGATGCAAATAAAGCTGACGCCAAAAGTGTAATAATAAAGCCAATTGCGTACTCAAATGCTTCATTAACCAGTAGCTGATAGCAGCTCACAAAAAAAATCAATACAACTGTAATAACATTAACTCGGTGAAACCAAGGGTGTTTTACAGATAACTTAGCGTAACCTTTTGATAACATTTGACTAATCCGCCAGACAACAATTAATAGTTTTATTTATAATCAACGACGATAGTAAGGCTTTATCGTATAAAGAGAAACGACTTTTTTAATTTTTTAGCTCAACATCACACGTCATTCAGTGAGGTTTGACTTTAACCTCTTGACGCTTTTTCGTTCCACTAGAGTCGGCTCTAATTGTACGACCTGTGCCTCTGTTGACTTTTCATCCAACTTTCGGACAAGAGTCTCAACGGCAGCCTGCCCCAAACGGTACTTAGGCTGATGAATGGTAGTTAGCGATGGCGACATAAATTTCGCGATATGGATGTCATCGTAACCAATAATGGACAGGTCGTCCGGCACTTTAATATCGAGCTCATTTGCGGCGTTAATCACCCCCATCGCCATCATATCGTTAGAGACGAAAATCGAGCTAGGTAATGCGCCACGCTGAGCCATTTTTTTGAACGCTTGATACCCACCCTCACACTCGAAGTCCGATTCAATGATCCAATTGGCATTAAATTCCAAGCCAGCTTCGTTCATTGCTCGCTTATAACCTTCGTATCGCATTTGCGCTTGGTGTTTAATCAAAGGGCCAGTGATGCACCCAATTTCGGTATGGCCGCA
Source organism: Vibrio sp. 1457 (assembly GCF_033340195.1). Lineage (NCBI taxonomy): Bacteria > Pseudomonadati > Pseudomonadota > Gammaproteobacteria > Vibrionales > Vibrionaceae > Vibrio > Vibrio sp. 1457. The sequence goes on along the minus strand of NZ_JAWOWA010000005.1, from coordinate 294,251 downwards.
ATCAATTAAGTATTTCGCCGCTAAGTAACCGCCACGAAGTGAGTTGTCTTGGATTTTATCGCTTGTAAATAGCATCGGCCCCCAGTCCATTACCACAACTGGGATATCTGGGTAACGCTCAAATACATCGATACGCTCTCCTTCTAGCGACGAGCACATCAAGATCAAACCATCGACACGCTTTTGCAATAGCGTATTAATGGATTGACGCATACGTTCGTTATCACCCTCGGTGTTACATAAAATGAGGCTGTAGCCTTTTTGGTAACAGCTACGCTCTACGCCTTTTACGACTTCGCCAAAGAATGGGTTGGTTGAGGTTGTCACGAGCATACCAATGGTTTTGGTACGATTGACTTTGAGGCTACGCGCCAACGCAGAGGGCGCGTAGTAGTTAAGCTCTTTTGCGGCATTGTTAACGCGTTCAGAGATCTCTTCGCTCACAAAACGCGTCTTGTTAATAACATGGCTCACTGTTGAAGTGGAAACCCCTGCCAGTTTTGCGATGTCTTTCATCGTCGCCATGTTACTACTCCTATTTTAATGAGGCGTTGTGCGCCTTATTGTTCAGCGAGAAACGCGTCCACCTCTTCGCGGGTTGGAATCGACGTTTGCGCGCCAAAGCGGGTCACAGAAATTGCAGCCGCCGCATGTGCAAACTTAATCGCTGATTCTAAAGGTAAATCTTCTAGGAGACCAGTGACGAATGCCCCATTAAATGTATCGCCCGCAGCGGTAGTATCCGTCGCTTCAACGCGGAAGCCCGAGATGATTTCGCCTCGACCGTTTTGGCTTAACCAAACGCCTTTTGCACCGAGTGTGATCATGACAATTTCTATACCTTTACCATGTAGCACATTCGCCGCTTCTTGCGCGCTTTCGTTGTCTGTTACAGTAATACCTGTCAGAACTTCAGCTTCCGTTTCATTTGGCGTAATCACGTCAATGTAAGACAGTAATTCATCTGACAGTTCGCGAGCTGGCGCTGGGTTCAGAATGACATTGGTTTTGGCATCTTTCGCGATTCGCGCGGCTTTCTCAATGCCGCACATCGGCGTTTCCAATTGCATTAGCAAGTAATCTGCTTGGCGAATACGCTCTAAATCTGGCTCAATCGCTTCTGCTGTCAGTTTGGCGTTTGCTTCAGCTGAAATGCAAATGCTGTTCTCACCACTGTCCGACACTTGAATCATCGCGATACCTGTCGGGCAATTTGGCTGCATCTTCACACCAGTGATATCGATGCCATCCATTTTGAAGTTTTCGCGAATGTTAATGCCGAATGAGTCGTCGCCCACACAAGCGATAAAACCGATGTCTGCATTTAATCGCGCCGCCGCGACGGCTTGGTTGGCACCTTTGCCACCTGGGATAACTTGATAGTTGCGACCATGCAGTGTCTCGCCTGGGCGAGGGAAAGAAGGCACTTGAAGAACATGGTCAGCGTTTACACTACCTAACACCACTAACTTATTCATACTGTTATCCTCGGTTCTGAATGAACCCTTTTTAAAAACTGTTTAGGAAAATACATTAGATGACTTTAACTTCTCTTCCTGACGAAGGAGTCTCGACAAAAAGCCAAAGGCATCTATACCCCACACTTTGCAGTATTTTGGGTAAGCTTGCCCTCACCTCCTAAACGACAGATATAAACGGAGGAGAGAGCAAAAATTAGGATGATTTATTGAACTTAAAACTTACTTAGTGACTACTTTTAGTGGTACTGGGATGTACTCTTCTACTTCTTCACCTTTCAAAACTTTGTCAGCCGTTTCAACACCTAAAGCACCGATAAGGTCTGGTTGCTGAGCAATAGTTGCCGCTAGTTTGCCACGGTTAACTGCTGCAATGCCGTCTTCCGTACCATCAAAACCAACGATAACGACATCTTTGCCAGAAGCTTGAACTGCGCGAAGTGCACCTAGCGCCATTTCATCATTCTGTGCAAATACCGCTTGTACATCCGGGTTAGCCGCTAGCAGGTTTTCCATTACGTTTAGACCTTTCGTGCGGTCAAAGTCAGCCGGTTGGCTAGCAAGAAGATCCATATCGCTGCCCTTCACGGCATTCATAAAGCCTTCACCGCGCTCACGCGCTGCCGATGTGCCCGCAATACCTTCAAGTTGAATGACTTTTGCTTTTTCGCCGACTTTTTCCATGATGTAGTGGCCTGCCATTTCACCACCAATTACGTTGTCCGAAGCGATGTGACTCACAACTTCACCACGGCTTGCACCACGGTCTAATGTCAACACAGGGATCTTAGAACGGTTCGCCATACGAATTGCATTAGACACTGCATCAGAATCCGTTGGGTTGATAAGAATTGCTTTTACGCCGCGAATACTTAAATCCTCGATGTTCGACAGTTCTTTACTCGGGTCATTTTGCGAGTCCAGTACAATTAAGTCGTACCCCAATTCTTTCGCTTTTGCTTCCGCACCGTCTTTCATCGTTACGAAGAACGGGTTGTTTAGCGTCGAAACCACAATCGCCATGGTATCTTGAGCTTGCGCCGCTACCGATACGGTTGAAGAAAGAAGTGCAGCAGAGATAAGAGTTGCAAGTTTTTTCATCGTTCTAGTCCTTTGTGTAGGGTGAGCCAGTACACGTCCCCTGACTCGGTTTGTATTCACTGTTTTATATATACAGATTGTTATGAATTACTTGTTTTTGTTGTCTACCAATACCGCCAGCAAGATAACCACTGCTTTTGCAATCATTTGGTAGTAGGAAGAAACATCAAGTAGGTTAAGTGCATTGTTCAAGAAACCGATGATCAGCGCACCAATCAAGGTACCCATGATACGGCCTTTACCGCCCATCAAGCTGGTACCGCCAAGAACAACCGCTGCGATAGCGTCTAGCTCGTAGCCCATACCTGCTGTTGGCTGCGCCGAAGAAAGACGAGACGTTACAATAATGCCTGCAAGCGCTGCTAACATACCGCAGATGGCATAGACACCAATCTTCACTCGGTCTACATTGATACCTGATAGGCGAGTCGCAGACTCGTTGCCGCCTAGTGCGTAAACATAGCGACCAAAGCGCGTGTGGTTAAGTAAATACCAAGCCGCTGCAAACACAACCACCATTAACCAAACAGGAACCGGAATGCCTAGCGCGTAGCCAGTACCAAACCATGCGAACGCATCCGCGGTGTCAGTAAAGCCTGTCGAGATTGGTCGACCTTCGGTGTACACCATGGTCACACCACGTAGTAACGTCATGGTAACCAGCGTAGCGATAAATGCCTGCACCTTGCCCTTCGCAATAATGATACCGCTGATCGCACCTAACGCTGCGCCCGCAAGTAAAGCAGTGGGAACCGCCACCAGCACCGGGACTTCAAGCGCAATCATGCTTGCCGCAAAGGCACCACACAACGCCAATACCGAACCAACACTTAAGTCGATGCCTGCTGTTAAAATAACTAATGTCATACCCACTGCGATAATGGCATTCACGGAGGTTTGACGAAGAATGTTGAGAATGTTGTCGACCGTAAAAAAGTTCGGGTTCAAAAATGACACAACAACGATCAGAAAGATCAGAGCTATCAGTGATTTTTGTTCAATCAGCCACTCTTTTGTGAACAACTTCTTGTTGCCAGTTTCGGTTGGTTTGCTCATGGTATTCGTACTCATGCTGCTTCCTCATTGATCTCTTTGCCTACGGCACAGGCGAGTAATTTTTCTTGATCGGCGTCTTTCGCATCAAATTCGCCAGTGATACGACCTTCATGCATCACTAAAATACGGTCGCTCATGCCGAGCACTTCAGGCATCTCGGAAGAAACCAAGATGATGCTCATGCCTTCGGCCTTAAACTTGTTGATGAGCTGATAAATCTCTTTTTTTGCTCCGACATCAACACCACGTGTCGGCTCATCCAGAATCAGAACTTTAGGCTTCGTCATTAACCCTTTCGCTATCGCAACTTTTTGCTGGTTACCACCAGATAAGTTGCCGATGATTTGATCTCGCGTTGGGGTTTTAATGTTGAATAACTTAATAAAATCTTCCACAGCAATCACTTCGTCGCTGTGTTGAATCTGGAAGCCTTTGGTCAGCTGGTTTAGCGAACAAAGTGACATGTTCTCCTTAACCGAAAGACCTAAAACCAAACCATCGCCTTTGCGATCTTCAGAGATGTAAGCGATACCATTTGCCAAACCATCTTGCGGGCTAACCGGGTTAATAGTTTTGTTATCAAGATTGATAACACCATGCTCACTAGGTAATGCGCCGTAAATGACTTTCATGAGTTCAGTGCGGCCTGCGCCCATCAAGCCAGAAATTCCAAGAATCTCACCACGCTTGAGAGTAAAGCTCACATCCTGAACGCCAGACCCAGTCAAACCAATGACTTCAAGACAAGTTTCGCCATGTTGGACATCAATACGTGGATATTGCTCTTCTAATTTTCGGCCAACCATCATTTCAATTAGGCCATCTTCATCAGTGTCGGACACCTTGCACTCACCGATAAACTTACCATCACGAAGCACGGTAATGTCGTCACAGATTTCAAAGATTTCTTTAAGACGATGCGAGATGTATACGATGCCGCATCCTTGCTCGCGAAGCTCATTAATCACTTTAAATAGTGATTCCGTTTCGGTATCGGTCAATGCGTCCGTTGGCTCATCCATAATGATGACTTTCGACTCAAACGAAAGTGCCTTTGCAATTTCCACCATTTGTTGTTCACCAAGGCTTAAATCGCCAAGCAATGTTTTTGATGAGTGCTTTACATTCAGACGTTTTAAAAGCTTGTCAGCTTCGTCATACATTTTGCCCCACTGGATACGCCCTAAGGAGCCAGTGAACTCTCGTCCCAAGTAAATATTTTCGGCAATCGTCAGTTCAGGAATCAGGTTCAGCTCTTGGTGAATAATGCTAATACCAGCTTCCTGTGAATCGCGTGGACCTTTAAAGGCCGCCGGCTGACCTTGATATTGAATGCTCCCCGCATCCATGTGGTAAATGCCTGTCAACACCTTCATTAACGTTGACTTGCCTGCTCCATTTTCACCCATCAGCGCCATAACACGGCCTGGATAAACATTCAGGCTTGCTTTGTCGAGTGCTTTTACGCCCGGAAACGCCTTCTCAATTTCGCTTAGTTGTAGAATGGCTTGAGTCATAATCTGTCCTCAATATCTCTGGCTTAAAAAACCACGCCCGCTTGGAAAATAACGTTCGCATATGGCGAGCATTCGCCGGTTCTTACGATAGCGCGACTTTGGGCCGTGCGTGCTTTAAACGCTTCATGTGACACGTAGCTCACCTCAATAGATTTGCCCGTCTCTTCACTCTCTTTGCTCAGTTCGTTGAGCAACGCTTCATGCAAAACTGGGCTTGCATCAGAGAACTCTTCCGCAATGATGACCCCTTCGATTTGGGACTCAGATAGAATTACGCGAACAGTATCAAGAAAACTTGGTACCCCATGCGTTAGCGCCAAATCGATTCGCTGAACATGCTCTGGGATTGGTAGACCAGCATCACATATCGTGATCTCGTCGGTGTGGCCTAGCGTCGCCACCAAGTAAGAAATATCTGAGTTAATTAGGGTACTTTTTTTCATCTCATCGACCTTTCGGTTACACGTTCATACAACCATGAGCGCCTGTCTTAAAGTGTTTTCGTTATTAACAGAAAACTCATCGAAACGTTTCGATGAAATAATAATTCGTCATCGCAATTTGACCAGTGTGAGATCGATAAGGTGTGAGAATGATCTGTAATTCAATTGTCATTGAATAGGAAAAGTGCACTTGAGTCACACTTTGCCATCGAAACGTTTCGATGATGGTGTTTCCCTGTCATTACGGTTAGGTTTTATACAGGGAGGAAGGAAAAGAGACGTCCGACTACTGAGAAAACCTCTAGTTAATAAGCTCGAAACCTTTCACGTCATCACAATTCTTAGATAGCTGCCTGATTTTGGAGAACGCTCACCTTACAATCTGGTTACAATTTGCCAAAACACATCATCCGTTCAGTACCTTACCTGGTACGCGACGTTTGTAGGGACACAAACGGAAACTAAGAACCATAATGAAGTTAAGCAATAGAGTCATTTTGCTTGTCGCGCCAGTGATCTTATTAAGCGCGTTAGTATCTAGCTATATTATTTATAGCATTCAAAAAGTGACGCTCATCAAGCGGGAAGACAGCTATATTCAGTTGCAGATGGAAAAGCTCGCCGGGCAGTTTCAACAAGCGAATATTTTTCTTAATAGCTATGCCTATACGCTCAGTAAAAGTGATGTATTACAAGACTATTTGGTTAATCATAACAACCCCTATCGTGAGCGAGTCTTGTTTAATCGATTAGACGAGACCGCTGAAGTATTAAGCCATGGTTACAAAGGCGATGCGAGCATGGCGATCCTCGACGGCAAACAAAACCTTCTCTACTACACAGAAAACAAATATTACGAATCATCGGGCGTGGTCGACCCAAAGGTATTAGAGTACATATCACGAAGTTTCAATGAGAGAGAGGCTTTCAGTCACACTGGCTTTATTTATAACTCCAGTGGACAAAGCATTCTTCTTCAATATGAGGTCGTCGACAAAAGAACGGGGACTCACCCTTTGAGCTTTGACTCGAAAAATGTGTTTTTTGTGGTAGTTTCCGTATCACTTGAAGCCTTTAACGAGATTAAGCATGACATCGAGTTTGACACGCACAGCGTGATTACTTTCGCCGACAAACCCATTTATCTTGATATTCCTCTCGCTCAAACCATTGAGCTGCTGCCGCACTTTTATGCCGTGCTTTCTCCTGCCGAATATTTAATGTGGAATAAAGTCGATAAAGTGTGGCTAGAACTTGCTTTCTCCTTTGGCGTAGCGGCGTTTTTCACTATCACATTAATCATTTTGGTGTTGTACCGCTATGTGTTGCGCCCTGTTTCTCGCCTTGATAAGCAGCTGAACGAACTTGAATCTAATCAACGTGACAATATTGAAAAGCTAGAAACAAACGATGAAATAGGACGCCTCTCTGCACGCTTTTTTGATATGTATGAGGAACTTAATGTCATCTATAAAAAGACAAAACGCCTAGCTGAAACGGATCACCTGACGCAACTCGCCAATCGCCATCGTTTTCATGAGCTTGCCACTCGTGAACTTATCTCCCCTTCGCAGTTTCTGTGGGTTGTTTACGTCGATCTTGATAACTTTAAATACGTGAATGATAAATACGGGCATGAATTGGGAGATAACTTATTAAAAGTGTTCTCATCACACATCAAGAATGCCTGTCAAAAGTTCTCGCACGATTACAACAGCCCCTGCTTTGCCGCCAGGTTATCTGGTGACGAATTTGCAATTTTGCTGAGCTCAAATCAAGAGGTAAAACGCTTGCCTGATTTGCTTGCATCAGAGTTACTAAAACCAATTAGTAATCTCAGTTCATCTTGGAGTAATTCATTTCCCGTTACGGCAAGCGTAGGTATTGCACAATATCCTCAAGACGGTACTGACATCGCGAAGTTACTCTCCAGTGCCGATGCGGCTATGTATCAAGCAAAACGGGCAGGGAAAAATCAATACGCCTATTATTCAGCCGCTCTCAATATTGAGTCTCAAAGACGAAGTCAGCTTGAACGTGCGCTCCGAAAAAGCAATGTAGAGGAAGAATTCCACCTTGTTTTTCAACCCTATATGAACAATCGAAGCAACGAAATTGAGGGGTTAGAAGTCTTGTTGCGCTGGGAAGCCGAAGGTATCGGCCCTATCCCCCCAAAGGAGTTTATTCCAATTGCAGAGCAAGCCGGATTATTTGATAAAATTGACCGCTGGGTTTTCGCCAATGCAACGGCGGAATACCATCAATTAAGGAATATTTTCGGTAAGGATATTGTTCTTTCGGTCAATCTTTCATCAGCAGAGCTAAACTCGATAGAAATGGCAAACTACATCCATGAACAAGCGACACTGCACAGTGTTAAACCAGAATGTATTGAGATAGAAATAACCGAAACCTTTGCCGCAGAACAACAAGGCACGGCTCTACTTGATGAGCTATCAAAACGTGGCTACCGTCTTGCAATTGATGACTTTGGTTCTGGTTACACATCGTTAACTCAGCTCGTTCAGTATCCGGTTCAAAAAATCAAATTTGATCGAGAGTTCCTCGTTACATTGATGAACACCAACAACGGCCATGTGATCAAACCTATTATTGAGCTATGCCATGCCCAAAATAAAACGGTTACAGCAGAAGGTATTGAACACAATATGATGCATGAATGGCTATCGGCATACCGCTGCGACTATATGCAAGGCTATTTATTTGGCAAACCAATGACTAAAGAACAATTGAGCTTGTGGTGGCAATCGGCAAATGACGACAGTCGATTTGATGCGTCCATGGTCAGCTCAATTAGGGTTTCAAGAACATAAGTTAAGGGGAGACGTACAGCAGTCACAACTGTGGCGGCTGTATTTAGCTGTATATGAGCTTCATTGATAGATGCTCAGCTTTTGTTCCCCCATACCTATATCTATGACTTTAGTTGAGTAAATCACTATTTATTCGTTTTTAAACCAGCACTTCCTTGAAATCCAAACCGGTCAAATTCAGCGCTTTGACGCTATCGTACAAGCCACCTTTTTTGTCCGTGCAAAACGTTCTGAGCCCAGCACCTTTTACTCTGAACAAGTCAGATTCATTAACGGCTTCTCTATTCAAAACGAGTTTCTTAAACGGTCTAGCACGACTTAGCTTACCATGACGAAGATTATACTCGGTAGCAGAGGTATCAATGGCATCAATTTGAGTGACAATGTTTAATGCTCGCCAAGGCTTCCTTGTAGATTTAATGGTAAAAATTCGACATTCTCGCTCAACACATCGAGCTTATCCGCAATAGAAGCGGATACAGCAAGAGTAAAAGATCCCCATGCTGCAATATCAGGCCTGGGCAATGGCTTTTCACCCACAACGTCTAACCATTCAATATCAATACTTTTCCAACTGGCTTTAACAGACTCTCCATAGAGTTGGATAGGTTTGCTTGCCGTTACTTGAAGAGACATTTCCAATGGCGACTCTTGCAACATTGCAAAATCATTAACATTGGGAGTGACAATAAACACTTTATTAAATGCTGTCATAACCGTCCTTAAATAATTTTGAGCGTTTTTCTTAATGAGACGAGCGCTTTCACACCAAACCAAACCAAACCAAACCAAACCAAACATAATAGATAGAGTTTACTTTCATGTTCAAAAATTTAATGAATTAATATCTGGCGCTCTTATCTTTTAATTTCGAAGTTTTATTATTTATATATTTTAATCCACACGATAGAATTATTTTTTCAATTTTTACTATGTACCCTTCCTTATGTAATCGAATAAATTAGAGAATAAACAATAGCACGCGTCACTTCACTTTTGTCGAGCTCATCACTCTCACTTAAACGACACATTCACAAGTTCAATTTTTGAACGACTTAGACTTAGCTTTGTCAATCGTGAATTAAAAACAACCGATTCACCGCTGTTTTACTGCCTTTTCTTACCACCCTGTTGTTTATTCATACATTATAAATGCACTTATACACATAACGATTCGGCGTTACGATTTGTTACGAGTTAAATCACAAACTTTTGAGGTATTGGATAAAGCGTAGAAAAAGAAAACACATTGAAATAAAAAGAGTTTCTAAAGTACGAAAAATAAAACGCCGTTTTTATAAATTGGCAACTTCACAAATATCCTTAAACACAGTTTTATTAATTACATATATCAGATATTATTTACGCCGAAGTTTATAGAAACCATCGTTAAACTTCATATTTTATATAAGTTTCAAACAGTTAGTTTTTAACTCGAGAAATTATCGTCAACCCAATATCAAGCACCTAAGCGTGCAATAAGAAACATTGGGAATAGAATTATATTGATGTGCATGTTGTTTTAACGAGTGCATGAAGCAATCGGTAAATTTGTAACACCATAGAGTTTTATTTAGCCAAGATGAAAAAGTTAATTATATTATTTACATGTGCGCTGTTGTCTGTCTCACCTTTTGCTTTTGCAAAACAATCAGATAACGAACCCAGGGATCATTTACGACCAAAGCAAGTTGAACATGTGTTTAAACAAGCCAAGCTAGATGGCATAGTAGACTTTAAGTTGTTCAGTGACGCTTACATCGCTTATCAGAAGACACCCGATAGAAAGAAGTCGGTACTAACGATCATCGACTATAGTAAACCATCAACTGAAAAGCGTTTTTATGTGGTTGATTTAGATAAAAAGAAGCTAATTTACAATACGTATGTTTCTCACGGCGTGAACAGCGGAAAGAAAACAGCGACACAGTTTTCAAATGTCGTGAACTCGCGAAAAACATCATTGGGCACTTTTTTGACTGATACCACTTACTACGGCTCAAATGGCTATTCACTTCGATTAGATGGGCTAAGCTCTGGATTAAACGACAAAGCTCGCGAGCGTTACATTGTCGTGCACGGTGCCGATTACGCAAACCCTTCCTTCATCAAGAAGAATGGATACCTCGGACGCAGTTGGGGTTGCCCTGCTTTGCCAGAGAAGTTGTCTCGCGAGATCATTGACACCATAAAAGGCGGCAGCGTTATTTACGCAAGCGCGTAATACCGATGCGACGAATATGGGGAAGAAAAAGAAGATTCTATTTCTTCCCCAGTAATAATCCTGTTAGCTTAATCGTCCTTGTGCAACGACTCTCTTTCCATTTTCGCTTACTCGAAAGCGAAAAATTATTGTGTTATTCGCTCATATGCCTGAGTGCGATCAGAAAACTCTGTTCATCCCCCTTCCATCTCGTTAGTATACGCTGAGTTCATCAGACACTGGCTTTCATCGTTATCATAGTTCCACTAAGATTCCTTAATCATGGTGGGTAACTGTGGCTTTATATGTTTAGGGTTACTTCTTGCGTTATCTACACCGTATATTATTGATGCTTTCTTTGTCCCTGCTTTCAGGGCTCATCACAGCTTCATATGCGCATGAGTGGCACCACACCAAACATTACACTTCCGAGCGTCTACTTAAACTCTCTCAACAAGACGATTTTGAGCTAGCACACACTGATTTTCATGCCTCAGCTTCTCTGAGCTCTTGGGGTTCAGAAAGTTACTACCTACATATAAAGCGCGAGTTGTTCGGGCTTGTTTCCTGTCGCCGAACATCAGCTACTGATGGCGTTTTATCATCAGATTTTACTCCTGATTATTTTTTACTTATTGCTTTCTCTTCTCCACCACTACTGGAGTTGGCAAAACAAGCATCTCGCTTACCTCTAGACAGTTATGGCGGACTCATGAGTCAACGCTCTCTTTATCGCCTCTCAGGAAGAAAGGAAGCGAACTTAATGTACGTCTTTACTCATGGTCGCAACGCCTTCTCTGTTGTTTAACTTTTTATGACATACAGAGAACACGAAAATGTAACGATAAGAGCCAATATGCTCATTGTTACTAGAACCAATTTGAGGTCCATATAATGACAAGAATCGCTACAACCATCGCACTAGCATTACTATTTTCAGCGGGCTCAACCTTAGCAAACACAGAAACTAAGCCAGAAGAAATGAGTAACGACACTCTGTTAGAGTGTGCCAACGTTTCTAACGCACGTATTGCAGTTCCGGAACACAGAGCGATGTTCAGACACTACTTAATGTCTGAGAGAGACTACAGTTTTGACCAGCTATCGTCTGCCGAACTTGAATTTAAAGCAGCAGATAAGAATAAGTCTGAAGTAGAGAACATCTACAAGTCTCAGTGCAAAGAAGTTGGCGAATACCTATATAGCATTGGCTATTAAATTCGAAACCCTAACGACACTCAAAAAGAAAGGCGCATACATTGCGCCTTTCTTTTTACTGACAAAAACCTGTCGATTAGATGTCTAATCTGCATACAAGCTTAAAAGTGTAAATCAAGTAAACTTACTGAGAAAACTCAGACACATCCTTGGGTTTACAGAACGCTCGACGTGCTTTAACAAACAAGAAACTAAGCACTCCAATCACAAGAGTAATTATTGGTGCCGCCATTAATAGCATTGTGATTGCTTTGCTCATATTTTCCGGTAGCAAAGGAAGTAATGAACCAAAACCGCATAATATCAGCGTCCATAAAATCGCACTCAGCCACGCAAAGTAATGGAATTTACTAATACGTTTCACTCGCAACCCCATCATTAATGGCAATAGGGAACGAACAACCGGAATAAACCGCGCGCACAAAAGCGCAACCAATCCATGTTTACTGAGTAATACGTCGACTTGTTCCAAACGCTTTTGAGGAACCGCGCTCACCCAACCTTGGACCTTAGGTAAGCGATTTAGCCACTTGCCTTGTAAATAAGCCGCCCAACTTCCCAATCCCGCACTAACAGCTATCACCAACATGATCATAATTGGGTCAAGGACGCCAACCGCCGCCAGCGTACCGGATAATACGACGACACTGTCGCATGGGAAAGGTGCAGCAGGAATAAAACCACTTTCCAAAAAAATAATCACAGCAACAACAAAATAAACTAAACCTGCACTGCCTGGCGCCATTAACGCCGTGAAATCTTGATGCCAAAAGGCACTCAAGACCTGAATTATCGAATCAAACATAAACCGCTCCTAAGCATAATTAACCAAAAGTTGCAAAAACATGGAATGAGTTAGCGAGCATGTATAAAGCGGTATATGAAATTCGATTCTTTTCTCACGCCGATTCTGTATTTAAAGTGAGTAAAAATACTTTCAATACAACAACCTAAAGCCTCATTGCCGATGCGTTTTAGCCGCTTCATCGAGTAAATTGCCGAACGATGCGCCCACCATGCTACATCAAGCATTTCAAACCATTCGGGCTCTACATCGTCGTTCGAGCTCATTTCCTTAGCATGGCTAACCCTCAATCTATTCCGGCTGTTTAAACTCGGATAGTCTTGTTGTACTGGAGAGATAGGATGTTCTGAAAAGTGCTTCGACTTAGCGTCAACAGCAATATTCTGGTTATGAAAGGAAAGAAAATTTGGGTGTGAGTACGGCAGGCTCATGCTCGGAGCCAACAAGCAGAAAAGTAGTCCGAGTAAAGCAATCAGGGTCGTACGCACAAAGGTAACCAAAACCAAAATAATAAGTTCTTTTAACCCTGTGCGTAACTATTGGCAATTAGTATTCTTAATCGTTAAGAATACTAATTATTTTTCACCGTAAGGGTAGCTTTCAAACATCTTCGCGATTTCTTCTTGGATGAGAGATTCTCTTTTCTCAGAGCTCATTGACTCAGACAGTTTACGACTTGAAACGCCTTTCCAAACGACTTGATTAGCCTTTGCATCAACCAGTTCAACCACCAACTTCCCATACTTACGTTCTTTATATCTTTCTGGGCTTGAAGTGATCACACCAAAGCTATTCCAGCCATAGCCAAAGCTCACCGACGATCCTGAAGAAACAAGCTCGGATTCTTCTACGATATCATGATGTACGTAAAGGTCACCGCCACTATTTACCTTAATTAAACCCTTACTCTCAAGCTGTTCAGCAAGCCCTTGCTCAATACGTCGACCATCAATACTGGTAGGAGCTTCCGCCTGAGCACCGAAGTCAAACGTTCTGTAAGCTGAAAAGTCGGCTTGTTTATCTACATCGGTTGTAACGGTAGTACAAGCAGATACCAGCATCACCACCAGCCCTAATATCAAACCTCTCATCATGTTAAATCTCCTTTGGTTAAGCTGACTGTTTCAGCAGAATTACCCTGTGTTATACATACGCATCAACAGTAAAAAGTAATCATTTCAATATCTAGTCTTGACCATGAAACGTGACTGTTCAATAAACGAGATTAACCTTTACACAGAAAATCTTGAATATCATCAACATCTAAACACCTAAGAATTCGGTGTTTACGACCTAATTGGAAGCCCCTAGGCTTAGTAGCGGAATCGCGAGTGCCACAAAAAACCAGAGACAATGAACACTTTAACATCAGTCCGCTACTTTTTTAGGCAACTGACAAACATTTGATGAGAAAAGACTTTTCTTTTTCGTCCAGTGTGGCATATTAACTGAGTCCTATCGATGCGCGGGCATCGTATAATGGCTATTACCTCAGCCTTCCAAGCTGATGATGCGGGTTCGATTCCCGCTGCCCGCTCCAATCTCTTTATCTAAATTTACTCATAAAAATCCGATGGCGGAGCGAACAAACGGCGGCAGCGTTGTTTCCATGATAAGTTTGGTCGAGTTACGTCATAAAACATGTCTTTCCATTCTGCAAACGTCACGCGGATGGGATTAAAGCTGTTTACAGGTTTAGAAACCCCATACCGAACCGTTTCCACCTCTGGTTCAAACGTTCCGAACATTCGATCCCAAATAATTAATACACCCGCATAATTTTTGTCGATGTACTGACGGTTCACACCATGATGAACGCGATGATGAGACGGCGTGTTAAATACCCACTCTAGTGGCCCGAGCGAACGAATTGATTGGGTGTGAACAAAAAACTGTAAGCCCAGATTAAACAACACAACGAAGACAACCCATTTTGGCTCAAAACCAATAATCACCAAGGGCAACCAAAAAATCCACATCCCCGCTAGCGGATACATTAAACTTTGACGAAAGGCGGTACTGAAGTTCATTCTTTCCGAACTGTGATGAACAACGTGCGCGGCCCACATCCAACGAATACGATGGCTAGCCCGATGAAACCAGTAATAGAAAAAATCTTGCAGGACAACAAGTAAAAGAAAAGCTGAGACGCTCATTTCGATATCAAACAAACGCCAATCAAACCACCACAAATACAACTGAGCAATCAGTAAACCCGTGAGTATGTCTGTCGCTTGGTGTAAGCCCGCAAGAACAAAATTACACGCTACTTCAGGGAAGTAATACGTCGCGCTTTCAGGCAAGCGTACCCTTCTTTGTCCGAACCAATATTCGGCAAGCATGCAGAAAAAGAAAACTGGAGCCAGAATCATCAGAAGTAATTCTGGGCGGTCCATCAACTGCGTCCAATCCATTGTGTTTCTACCATTTTGCATAGTGATCTTCAGTAAGACCCATAACTTCTTCTAACTGATGTTTGATGCCATTTCCATCGATAATATAGCCAGAGAAATAACCGATGTACTGACGAAAGTTACTTTTGAGAAGCCAAAAATTTTTCTTCTCTGAGCGTCGATTCAAAGGCGTGAACTGTAAGTTAACTCGTTTATCTTCAGACGTAATATGCCACTTTTGCCCTTCATCACTTCGTGAAAACTGAAACTGCACAGGTTGCAAAAAGTGACGCTGACCATTAATCCACAATACATTTTCGCAATAGCCAGTTTCATTAACGCCAGCTGCCAAGTTCAACCCCAGACGCCTGTCATCCTCAAAGCAATTGATACTCGCCCAGCGCCAACTTGTTTCTCGCCGCATGTACCCAGCGGAAAAATCGTAACCAGCAGCCACCTCTGAAAGATCTTGCTCTTTTCCTAATATGAACAAGTTACCGTCTACTGCTAACGCATTGTGCTTCTGAGTATATGTCCAACCCGCATAACCTGTTGGCGTACACAACATTAATGGCAAACTCATATTTTCTGGACGTAAATAGAGATCCGCATTGACTGACTCTGTCACAAAGTGGACGTGCCAAATACCATCCTTAATAGAAAACTGAACTCTTTTGTTAGCAAGATGGGCAAGACTGCACCAACTGGAAGGCTGAGTTTGATAACCTATATTAAAAGGTTTCAACCATTGTTGCTCAATCAACTTATTCTTTTTAATATCAAACAGGTAGCAAAAGCCGGATGCTAAATACCGTATATCAGCAATCGCTACTCCAATGACGTAATTAGGTGTGACCAAATTGACGAACTGAAACTGCTTATAATCGCGGTAACGGCGCCACTTAGATACCGGCTTATCCATCTCATCGAGGTAGGTAAATTTATCTAGCTGTAACGATGTTGGAATTCCATCAAGGTGGCCAAACGCTGGTAGGCCATTCTGCTGAATAAACGAGTTCAGAACCTTAAGCTCATCCATATAGTTGTCTTTTCACAAGTTATCACACACACAAACTTTAACATGACGTTAACATAAACAATTTGCGTAACTGCACAACAACATCGACTAAAGTGATTTCTGCTTGTTATATGTGAAACTGATCACTCAACCACCCGCTTACTTAGCTAGCCCTACCTATCTCAACCAACACAGCCTGGGTTAGAAGCTGCACATTCTCATCCGCAGGAAAGACCACTACAACCATTGAATCTTGGTCAAAATCACTATTTAATGGAAATACATTCATATAAACTGATTGCTTATTCACATCAAGGAAGAAATCTATGTCATACATACACGATACTATTGTTGCGTTGCAACACAGTAGCCCTGCGCAAAAAGAATTTTACCAAGCGGTAGAAGAAGTATTAACTTCTCTCGCGCCGGTAATAGAAGGCAATAATAAATATAAGGAACAAGCGATTATCCAGAGGATCGTCGAGCCAGAACGTCAAATCATGTTTCGAGTTCCTTGGGTTGATGATGCTGGAAATGTACAAGTAAACAAAGGTTATCGAGTTGAATTCAACTCTGCTTTGGGGCCGTACAAAGGAGGATTGAGATTCCATCACTCAGTCAATGCGAGCATCATAAAATTTCTCGGCTTTGAGCAAATCTTTAAAAACGCACTGACTGGCCTTCCTATCGGTGGCGGCAAAGGCGGTTCAAACTTCGATCCTAAAGGAAAATCCGACGGCGAGATCATGCGATTTTGCCAATCATTTATGAACGAGTTGTACCGTCATATCGGTCCTGCCACCGATGTTCCCGCAGGCGATATCGGCGTCGGGGCGCGCGAAATTGGCTATATGTTTGGTCAATACAAACGATTGACGGGGCGCTACGAAGGTGTGCTTACAGGCAAGAGTCTTCTTTGGGGTGGCTCACTCGCCAGAAAAGAAGCGACAGGATATGGCGCCGTCTATTTTGCAGAATGCATGCTCAACGACCGCAACGATTCATTGAAAGGGAAAACTTGCCTCGTTTCTGGTGCTGGCAACGTGGCTATCTACGCCATTGAAAAACTGTACCATATGGGAGCAACGCCGGTTACATGCAGCGACTCTCGAGGTACGATTTATCATGAGCACGGTATTGATCTTAAGCTCCTCAAACAACTGAAAGAAGTGAAAAGAGCAAGCTTAGAAGAATATTTAGAAACTTACCCTGAAGCAGAATACACACCAGAGAGCAACTATCCTAATGAAGGACATGCTGTTTGGCGATATCAGGCTGATGCTGCCTTCCCTTGTGCGACTCAAAATGAATTAACGTCAGACGACGCACTGGCTCTTATCGAAAACGGATGTATTTTGATTAGTGAAGGGGCGAACATGCCAACCACCCGTGATGCTGCCAATATTATCGTGGACTCAGACATAGCTTATGGGCCTGCCAAAGCAGCCAATGCAGGCGGCGTTGCAACCAGTCAACTTGAAATGGCGCAAAACGCGAGCATGCAAAACTGGACGTTTGAACAAGTGGATAGTCAGTTGCAAACCATCATGAAAAATATTTTCATCAATGCAAACGAAACCAGTAAAGAGTTTGGCCAACCTGGAAATTTAGTTTTAGGCGCCAACATTGCAGGCTTTAGAAAAGTCGCTGATGCAATGATTGAGCAAGGTGTCGTCTAGATGAACGAGCCAGCAGGATGACTGCTGGCTTAATATAACTCCGCAATAGGCCGCGCTTTTTGATAAAGAGCTCCACTTAATTCGCAATAAGCGTTGTCACTTCTGTTTTAACGGAGTTGGCGATAAAGCAATTCTCATGGGCCATGTGGTGCAGTTTTTCTAATTGAGATGGTGTCGGTTGTTTTTCACCTGAAAATGTTATCTTAGGGTTTAACGTTACCTTTGATACACACTCTTTTCCGTTTCGCCTTTTTCAAGCTCCCCTACCGCTTCATCGAAGTAACTGTCCACAACATAACGTCGCTTTGCTGCAATAGACAGGAAAACGAGCATATGACAACTAGAAAGTGCCGCGACAAACGCTTCTTCTGGATCAACGTTTTCTTCTACGGATAGTGGTAATGGTACTACGTGGGGAGATGGAGATGCTGGGACTTGCACCCCTCCATCAAATTGCCAAATGTGTGCCCGACTATACTTATTATCACTAAACTCTTCGCCAGCTTTACGATGCCATTTGATTAAAGCGGAATGCTTACTCATTCTAACTCCCTGATTTTCCGACGACGAATCAACACTATCCGTCCTTGCCACAGTAAACCACAACAAAATGAGTTAAGGAAAGCATCGCACTCACAGGGACTATAAAATCTGTTGAGGATCGGCATTGTTCTTCTGGATATCATCCAAAAGTCTATGAGACTGATGGATGTTGACCTGTAACCGATTGATCAGCATCTGCAACTGCTCAATCTCGGGACTTTGGTTGGCTTTAAGTTGAGTTTCCAGGGCCTCCGTTTGGCTCGCCAAAATAGGTAAACTTAGGTTCAGTGCCATCCCTTTCGTTTTGTGCAACGTCAGCTCTAATGAAGCAAAGTCTTCAGCCATAAAGTATTCAATAAGTTCATCAACAGAAGTCTCAAAATCGACAATAATGCTTTTTAGCAACTCGTCGAGCGCTTCTGGCTCATCTCGTAAAGAAGTAAACATGCCTGAACGGGAGAGTTCTTCCTCTGTTAACCTTAAGTTCTCGATTGGCTTACGTTGCAATTGAAGCACATTGCTGTCACTCGTTAGTGGCGGATTCTGTTTCGGCTCGAGTCTGGCGGCAAACTGTTTGAGAGCGTCTGAAAAGCTCTCATGCTGTAGCGGTTTTGTCAGCACATGGTCTGCTCCTGCTTCAATAAAGCTATCGTGAGCTTCACGAAATACGTCTGCCGTGTACGCAAAGAGTAATGTCTTAATACCTAACTCTTGTCGGATAACGCGTGTCGCCTCAACGCCATTCATCTCGGGCATATGGTTGTCCATCAAGATCAGGTCGTACTCGTTCTCTTTCGCCTTTTTAACCGCGATTAATCCATTTTCTGCAACATCCACTTCATGCCCGAGCTTTTCGCAAAACCCTTTTGCCACAATGGCATTCACACGATTATCATCAGCAAGTAGTATCTTTAAATGGTGTGATTTTGCGCGAGGTTTCGGTGCTTCTTGCTGCTTTTTCGGAGCAGATTCTACCCAAGGAATCGGCAACTCAACGATAAATTGACTTCCAACGCCTTCTATACTCTTCAGAGTAATATGGCCACCCATCAAATCGGTTAGTTTTTTGACGATGGCTAACCCAAGCCCTGTTCCGCCGAACCTTCGAGTCGTTGATGAGTCTGCTTGCTCAAACGAGTTAAAAATATGCTCGTGCTTGTCTGGCGCAATACCAATACCGGTGTCGTTCACGCGCATGACCAACAACTGATTCGATTCATCTAACTCGGTTCTAACCAGCACATGCCCTTCATTGGTAAACTTCACCGCGTTACCGGCGAGATTAAATAAGATCTGTCGTAAACGCGCACAATCCCCAGTAAATTCAGTATATTCAGAAACCTCGTTTTCCAAGATTAGCTCGATATTTTTTTCATCAACAAGTGGTTTTATTGCGCTACACACCGGAGAAAGCACTTGATCGAGCTTAAACTTAGCTTGCTCAAATTCCAGTTTGTTTTCTTCAACTTTAGAAAAATCCAAAATATCGTTGAGGATAGTCATCAGATGCTGGCCAGAGTCAAGAATAACCCTAATGTGCTCTTTCGTCGTCGGCTCTTTGGTCTCTTCTGCAATCATTTGAGAAAGCCCTAGTACGCCATTCATCGGCGTTCTTAGTTCGTGACTCATTGCAGCAAGAAAATTTGATTTCGCTTTTGCCGCTCGCTCGGCTTTGTTTCTCGCCTCTTCAATTTCAAGATTCAACTGTTTTAAGTTATGCATTCGGTGATGTGACTGATAAACAAACGCGCTAACTAGAAACATCACCGCGATAAATACAAACAACCACGTAAAACGCGCCTCACTTTGAGCAATATTGAGTAACCGATGCTCTGAGCTTTCGACAAACTCAATATAAGTGTGATCAAGCAGTTCATTCGTCAGCAATTCAATTCTTTTATCACTCGTTTGAAGCCGTTTAAGGAAGTTCGCTTCTTTTTCACTCTCAACTTCAGTTTGTGTTAGAAGCAACTGGTTGAGAAATTCAAAATAACGACTGCCACCCAATGATTGACCGCTCTCGGTAGAAACCTCTTGCTGATATAAATTGAACAACATGAGTAATGCATACCGATTTTCTACCTGAACACCAATTAACATATCAAGCTTCAACGTTGTTTGAAGCACTCGCTCCTTAAACTGTTCAAGCGTATCCCTAACTTTTATACGATTGGGTGTCACGGGAAACCAAACTGATGCCTTTGATGATTCCAACAGTGCCTGTGCTGCGATTTCTATCTCTACTAAAGATGTTGTTAACTCATAGTTTTTCCTATCTTCAACGGCATATCGGTTCACGATAACATCACGCTCTTCAATCAACTCATGTCCGATATTCATTAGCCCTGCATGAAATTCTTGAGCGTTTTTTGAATTCATATACGACATATACGCCAGTGTGCAGCACGTCAGTATCCCAATAAAAAAGCAAAAGTTGATCAGTTTGAATTTATTCATTTTCCAACACCTCTAAAATTATGGGTCTAGGTGCTGTCAACGACTGCAAGAATGCTTCAATGTCCGCGACATTCTCATCGTTCATCGTTATACCGAGCTGGGTTTTAGCCATGATTTGTATCGCGTCGGATAACTTATCGACTTGCCCATTATGAAAATAAGGACTCGTTAGCGCGACATTGCGTAAACTGGCTACTCTAAAATAGAATCGCTCTTCATCTTCTATCGTAACGAGTTGCCGGCCCGAGTCCTCTACTACTGGCTTATCCTTGAAATAGGCGAACCTTTGGATCATCGCTCCGCCGATATTTTTGCCCTGATGACACTGCACACAACCTGAAGTCTGAAATGTTTTCCAACCTCTGATTTGCTGTTCACTCAGTACATGCGTGTAACCCAATAAGTAAGCATCGAATGGTGCGCCAGGCGTCTGCAGCCCTTCAACAAACTCCACAATAGCGGACTTGATATTATGAACGTTAATCGGCAATTCATCGTCACGACTAAATAGCGCTTGATAATGTTCACTCTCTTTTACATATTGCTCTATTGTTTGCCAGTTTGAGTCCATTTCCATTGGATTATGGATTGGACCATCAATCTGAGCCATCAAGGTGTTTTCCGTTCCATCCCATAAAAAACGATAATTTAACGCCGCATTAAACACTGTTATAGAATTTCTAATTCCATCACCTTTCACCCCCGTAGAGACTGGTGTATTTTCAGCGCCATTGGTTTGCAGATTGTGGCATGTCGCGCAGCTGACATTACCATTTGACGATAATTGAGGATCGCGGAAGAGATGCCAGCCAATTCTCGCTAGCTTAATATCCACATTAGGATCACCCTGTATGGGCTGAACTAGGGAGATATCACCTAACATCTTCGCGTTTCTTGCGGTTGTTGTTTGGCTCAAAATGAGTGTTACAACAGCTAGTGCGATTGCGCTGAATTGCCTCATCAACTACATACCTTAAACTTGTCATTGATATGAATTTAGTTGCATTTTGGCGTTTTTTCCACCGACAGGAAGTTGAAAAAACGAGTTAAGTATTGCTTTGTTTAAGGCTTTGGTTGAAGAGGGAGTAATAAGGCGAATAGGAAGAAACCTATCGCCTTATGAGTAGCTAACGTATTGAAATCTGAGTTTAGTGTAGAAAAGCCAAAAACCGTTGAAACCAAGTCACCTCTCCATAGGAGATCAGATCGAAAATAGTAAAGAAAACGGCACAGATAACGGCCAACTTAATCAAACGCTGAACAATAAACATAAACATCACAATTACCAATAATTTGCTTTAGTTTACTATCTCACACAGCGTTTATATATAAAAAAGTAGTCTCCTAATTAGCCTCGGCAGCTTATTCATTAGAACCTATACTCAAGCATCTCTAAGTTATTTGGATATACTTGAATTAGGATTTCAAAAAGTCCCTGTGACCACACAAGGAGGACTGCATGAAACGACTATGGATATGGTTCTTACCTTTACTCTTGATGGCCAGTCAAGCACTGGCGAATACTGTTTGGATTGTTCCTGTCAAAGGCGCTATAGGGCCTGCTACTAGCGACTATTTATCTCGTGAAATAGAAGAAGCTCAACTAAACGGTGTCAGTTTAGTGATCTTAGAGATGGACACACCAGGCGGCTTAGATAGCGCAATGCGAGATATTATTCACGCGATTACCACCTCCTCCACTCCAATTGCGACTTGGGTTGGCCCGTCAGGATCTAGAGCGGCTAGCGCAGGGACATACATTTTACTCGCCAGCCACGTTGCCGCCATGGCTGAAGCCACCAACCTTGGCGCGGCAACGCCCGTCGCGTTAGGTGGTGCCCCTCAGCCCCCTTCATCGGATGATGGCAAAGATCAAAACGCGGAAGAAACGTCAGAAGGAACCAACGAAGGTTCAGAGAAAGTTCCCGCGAAAACCGCAATGGAGAAAAAGGTGATTAATGATGCTAGAGCCTATATTAAAGGCTTAGCAAAGCTTCATGGCCGAAATGCAGAGTGGGCAGAGAAAGCAGTGAGCGAAGCAGCGAGTTTGGACGCCACAGAGGCATTGGAATTAAACGTTATTGATTATATAGCCAACTCACCAGAGGATTTAGTCAAAGCCATTGATGGACAAACTGTTAAAGTTAACAATCGTGATGTGACATTGTCACTGGAAAATCCCGTATGGATTGAAAGAACACCCGATTGGCGAGCAGAAATGCTAGCCGTTATAACCAATCCAAACGTTGCCTACATTCTAATGCTCATCGGCATCTACGGTTTACTTCTTGAATTTTACAACCCAGGAATTGGCTTACCCGGTGTGCTAGGTGGGATTTGTCTGCTTCTTGCCATGTACGCACTACAAATGATGCCCGTCAACTACGCAGGTCTTGGTCTGCTGTTACTCGGTATTGCACTAATGATAGCGGAAGCATTCAGCCCGAGCTTTGGTATTTTGGGCTTAGGCGGCGTTGTCGCCTTTGTACTCGGTTCGATATTTCTCATGGACAGTGAGTTACCAGGATTCCAGATCGCCCTTCCTTTGATTTTTGGTATTGCCATATTTTCCGTGGCTCTAATCGTGCTGACCGTCGGCCTGCTGCTCAAAATTCGTCGCCGGCGTGTAACGACGGGTTTAGAGACTTACCCTGGGAAGGTCGCCGTGGTAAGCGATGACTTTATCGATGGCGAAGGACGCGTTCAACTCAACGGTGCGTTATGGCGAGCTAAAGCCAAAGACCATCAACAATTCAAACAAGGTGATCACGTCACCATTGTTAATGTTAAAGGGCTGACCTTAACTGTGATGCCTGATGACCGCCAAAATAAATAGGAGGCGCTTTATGATGCTCTATACCGTTGCGGTGATCGTGGTGCTGCTGTTCGCACTAGCGACCCAAATGTTCAAGGTTTTGAGAGAATACGAACGTGGGGTTGTGTTCTTTCTTGGTCGATTTCAAGAAGTCAAAGGACCTGGTTTGATCATCCTTATCCCATTTATTCAGCAAATGGTGAGGGTTGATTTACGTACTGTCGTTTTGGATGTGCCGACACAAGATTTAATTACCAAAGATAACGTTTCTGTGCGCGTCAACGCGGTCGTTTATTTTCGCGTAGTCGATCCTCAAATGGCGATTAACAATATTGAAAGCTACAGCGATGCCACCAGTCAGTTAGCACAAACCACGCTGCGCTCGGTATTGGGTCAGCATGAACTCGATGAATTGCTATCAGAGCGAGAACGCCTCAATAAGGATTTACAATCCATTCTCGATCAACAGACTGATGACTGGGGAATCAAGATTGCTACGGTTGAAGTCAAACATGTTGATTTAAATGACAGCATGGTCAGAGCCCTAGCCCGTCAGGCAGAAGCAGAACGTAACCGTAGGGCGAAGATCATTCACGCTACTGGTGAGTTAGAGGCTTCAAATAAATTAAAAGAAGCAGCGCAAATGCTCAACGAAGCACCGAATGCACTGCAATTACGTTACATGCAGACACTCACTGAAATCACTACAGACAAAACATCCACTATTATTTTTCCAATGCCGATCAATCTTGTCGAAGCTGTCAGTGATATCGCCGAAGCGGTGAAAAAGAATAAAGAGACACAAGATAAGTAAGGTTCTGACCCTAGGAAGTAACGACCACTCACGTTACTTCCTTATTTGGAACTCGCTTTAAGGATGTGCCCATCTTCTTTATCACACTCTTGTTTCATTACTTCTAAGCCCGTTTTAAAGCATGTTCGCCAAGCGGTTTCAACATCGGTATCGTACCCGGAATCACACTGTCGAACCGTTTCTAACAAACTCTCAAGCCAAACATCAAAATCCTGCGGCTCTATACCAATTTCGGCACTTGCATGCTTTTTCCCATACTTTTCCACCATTTTGTGCGCTTCGGTCGAGGTATCTGCCATCATAAAAAATACGATAGACCCTCTAAGCATTCTCACTTGTTGGTGCATGTCTATACCGTCAAACTTCTGTCTAAAGTTGGCGCTTTTCGACCATAAATTTTTGTAGAACAAGTCGAAAAACTCCTGATCTGAAGTACAACGTTCATAGCTATCATTAAAAACTTCAATCACGTTCATGTTGCTTTCCCCTACGCCTCAATATGAGTTTAATTTAATATCAAATAAAAGCTTCCAAATAAGGACTTTTAAGTTTCAAATCGATCAACTCACATCGATTTTCAACAAAAAGTAAAAAGTGATTTAAATAAACACCCTCTTATCAATGAAAAAATATCCATTATCATGAACCCATATTCGAGGTACGCATGGTTGTCGATGCTAGTGCATCCTCATCTGTCATCACATAAAGAGGATATAAACGTGTCCCATCAAATCATTACCGATCTAAATAACCGTTACACTGCAAAAAAATATGATGAAACCAAGCGCGTTTCTCAAGAAGACATGGCGATAATCAAAGAAGCACTGCGTTTGTCGGCGTCTTCTATCAACTCACAACCATGGAAATTCATCGTTATTGAAAGTGATGAAGCGAAGCAACGTTTCCACAATACGTTTGCAAATATGCACCAGTTTAACCAACCACACGCGAAAGCCGCATCACATACGATTCTGTTTGCTTACGATCCTAAATTTACTAAAGAGAAATTTGCGAAACGTGTGGATGCAGAAGTAACATCTGGCCACTTGCCAGCGGAGATGTACAACAACTTTATGGGTGCTTACGCTTTTGCCGATGCAAATACGGACGAAAATGGCTTCAACGGAAACTGGACAAAAGCACAAGTCTATTTGGCACTAGGCAACCTACTACACACATTGGCACGACTAGGCATTGATTCAACACCGATGGAAGGTGTCGATCCGGCTCTGATTGGAGAAGAGTTTAAAGAAGAGCTCGAGGGCCATATTTGTGAAGTTGCGCTGGCGATTGGCTACCATAAAGATGGGGAAGATTACAATCATGGTCTTCCAAAAGCGCGCCTTGCAATGGATGACGTAATTACGACTCTATAGTCGACCATTGTCTTAGCTTAGCGACTTAAATCATTGTTTAAACTAAAAAGAGCCGCACATTAATGCGGCTCTTTTTTACTTGGTTCTGCGTCAACTTTACGCAACTTGCTCTGACTTAAAATTACCAAGCAATGCATCGTAAAGCTCATTGTCGCTTAACACACCAACCAGCTTATTATCTTCAACCATAAGCAGAGGCTGATTGCTACGCTGTTTAAGTTCAATCGCTTCTCGCATACTGATTTCTGGACTAACCTGAACCAGAGAGTTTTCATTAACTTCGTCAAGGTTCGAAGAATCGCTCTTCCATTGAATCAACGATTTATCTTTATCCGCTAAACTTAACCCCTTGCTCTCTTGTATCACCCAAATATCTTTATCAGGGCAAATCAGAACACGCGTATCTTCGCGAACCAAATCGTCACGCATTAAGGAACGTCCCTTCAGCACATTTAATGGATTAGTGTGAGCAACAAAGTCCGCCACATAATCGTTTTCTGGAGCAAGAATGATCTGTTCTGGCTTGCCATGTTGAATCAGCTTTCCTGATTCCATAATGGCGATGTTGTTGCCGATTTTAAGCGCCTCATCCAAGTCGTGACTTACAAAAAGAATGGTTTTGTTTAGCTTTTCTTGAAGCAGAATCAATTCATCTTGAAGCTGAGCACGAATCAATGGATCAAGTGCTGAAAACGGTTCATCCATTAACAAGATATCTGTGTCCATCGCAAACGCTCGCGCTAGGCCAACACGCTGCTGCATACCACCAGAAAGCTCGTGCGGGAATTTGGTTTCCCACTCAGATAAACCGACCATTTCGAGCTGTTCACGCGCCTTTTTACGACGCTCTGCTTTACCAATGCCTTGCATCTCTAGACCAAACGCTACATTGTCTAACACCGTTAACCAAGGCATCAATGCAAACTTCTGAAACACCATGGACACGCGGTGCGTACGAAGGTGGCGCAGTTTCTGTTCGTCACAGTTAGAGAGCTCAACCATATCGTCGCCATCTTTAATTTTCAGAGAGCCACGAGAAATATCGTTCAATCCGTTAACCGTTCGCAGCAAACTTGATTTACCCGAGCCTGAAAGCCCCATCAAGACACAGATCTCACCCTGTTTCACGTTCAGCGAAACATTATCAACCCCAACCACTTGGCCAGTTTCATCAATGATTTCTTGTCGAGACTTCCCTTGATCTAGTAGTGCTAGCGCCTGTGCTTGTTGCTGACCAAAAACGACATCAAGATTTTTAATAGTAATAGCGTCCATGATTATGCCTCCTTCTGGTTTGGTGCTTTACACAAGCGATCAAGAATGATGGCAACGAGTACAATCGCTAAACCAGCTTCAAAACCTTGCGAGATGTTTACCGTATTCAGTGCGCGTACGACTGGTTTACCAAGTCCATCAGCACCAACAAGCGCCGCAATGACCACCATAGACAAAGACAACATAATGCACTGCGTAACGCCAGCCATAATACTTGGCAATGCCGCAGGTAACTCCACCTTAAACAGTAGCTTCATGCGGCTGGCACCAAATGCTTTACCCGCTTCAAGTAGCTCCTCCGGCACTTTAATAATGCCGAGGTACGTCAATCGAATTGGCGCAGCGATAGCGAAAATGATGGTCGAGATTAGACCAGGGACAATACCTAAGCCAAACAGAACCAAGGTTGGAATTAGGTAAACGAATGTCGGTACGGTCTGCATCAAATCGAGTATTGGCCGCAACAAGGTGTATAACCAAGGACGGTGCGCCGCCATAATGCCCAACGGCACGCCAATTAATACGGAAATCGTTGTCGCTGCAAACACAAGGACAAAGGTTTCCAGCATTTCTTGCCAGTAACCAAGGTTGAGAATTGCGAGTAAGGCCAACACGATAAATACGACAAGAGGAATGCTGCGATGTAAGAACCAAGCAATTGCCGCCGTCATAATGATTGGCGCTGCAGGTGGCATCCATTTAAAAATGTCCACCACGAAAAGAATGATCGTTTCAAGTGTAATAGAGATTGCATCGAAAAAACCCGATGCATTGATGGTTAACCAATCGACGCCAGTTTCCATCCATTGGCCCAACGGTAGTTTGTTGTCCGTAATAAAATTCAAAATAAAACCTTTGTGTTAATGAAGCGGGCAAAATTCTGCCCACTTTCTTTAAAAAAACGAGCTCAAATACTGCTTATTAAGCGTTTGTTTTTAAGTAGTTTGTAATAGCTGTTAGCGCATCTTGGCCATCTACCGTTTTCACGCCCTCTAGCCACGCTTCAATTTGCTCTTGGTTTGCATTCAACCATGCTTGCGCTGCTTTTGATGGCTTTTGTTTCTGGTTAAGAATCGCTTCCATCAGTTCATTTTCCATTTCTAGGTTAAACTCTAGATTTTTCACTAGCTGACCTACATTTGGACACTCAGCGAGGTAATTTTTACGTACGTTTGTGTAGACGTTCGCGCCGCCGTAGTTAGGACCGAAGAAGTCATCGCCACCCGCTAGATATTCCATTTCAACGTTACTATTCATTGGGTGCGGCGCCCAACCTAGGTACACAATCCATTGATTGCGGCGTGCGGCACGTGATACTTGAGACACCATGCCAGCTTCACTGGACTCAACTAGGCTGAAATCTTTTAGGCCGAATGCGTTGCTATCAATCATTGACTGAATTAAGCGGTTGCCATCGTTTCCTGGTTCAATGCCGTAAATGCGGTCTTTAAATTTGTCGGCATGTTTTACTAGGTCAGCGAAGTTGGTTACGCCTGCGTCATAAACGTATTTTGGAACAGCTAGCGTGTACTTTGCGCCAACGAGGTTCGCGCGTACGGTTTCAACAGTACCTGCATCACGGTATTTCGCGATATCACCTTCCATCGTTGGCATCCAGTTACCTAAGAAAATGTCGATATCGCCATTAGCCATAGAGGAGTAAGTTACAGGCACAGACAGAAGATCAGTCTTCGTTTTGTACCCCAACCCTTTAAGTAACTCTGATGTAACGGCAGTGGTCGCAGTGATGTCAGTCCAACCTACATCTGCGAAACGAACCGTTTCACATTGGTTGGCGTAAGCGCCTGTTGCTAAAGTACTTAGTGCAATTGTTGAGAAGATTTTTGTCATCTTAGACATGTTGAATTCCTTGTAATGATTACTGACTTTTTCATTTTATGAGATCGAATCGAGATCTCTTTTTGGCGGATGCATTCGTTGCATCTCTTGCCAGTCCGGTGCAATCCAAACTGGTACGTTGTTCGACGTTTCTAGGGCGTTATCCAAAATCATATCCGCGGCGCGTTCTGCCACCATAATCGTTGGCGCATTTAAATTACCGTTCGGAATGGTTGGGAAAATAGAAGAGTCCACCACACGCAAGCCTTGAATACCGCGTACTTGGCATCGCTCATTTAAGACGGCTAATGGGTCATTATCTGCGCCCATTTTGCAGGTACAAGATGGATGGTAAGCACTCTCGACGTTTTGCTTCACCCATTCATCAATCTGTTCATCCGTTGTGATGTTCAGACCGGGTTGGATCTCGTCCCCACGAAACTCATCCATGGCTGGCTGATTGAGGATCTCGCGAGTAAGGCGAATACAATCACGCCAATCCTGCTTATCTTGTTCAGTGGAAATGTAGTTAAACTCAATCTTCGGCTTATCATTCGGATTCGCAGAGACAACTTCGACCGACCCGCGACTTTCTGGCTTGTTAGGTCCGACGTGCACTTGGAAACCATGACCATCAAAAGCAGCTTGCCCGTCATAGCGCATTGCCGCTGGCAAGAAGTGATATTGAATATTTGGCCACTTTAGTCCTTCACGAGAGCGGATAAACGCACACGATTCAAAGTGGTTAGTCGCACCAAGGCCTTTGCGAGTTAATATCCACTCAGTGCCAATCAAGCCCTTGCTCACCAAGCCTAATTTGCTGTTGAGCGTGATAGGTTGCTTACAGTGATATTGGAAGTACACTTCTAAGTGATCTTGCAGGTTTTTACCTACCCCTTCCAACGAGTGTTTCACCTCAATGCCCGCTTTTTCTAATACTGCCTTAGGGCCAATGCCTGAAAGCTGCAACAGCTGAACGGAGCCAACCGAACCCGCACTCGAAATCACTTCATTATTCGCAAAACATTGCTGAATTGAACCTGACTTTTCAAATTCAACGCCTACCGCTTTCTTACCTTCTGCACCAGTTTCTTCTAATAAAACTCGATGAACCGTCACCCTCTTCATTAGGGTGAAGTTTTTGCGTTTTTTAGCGCGGCTTAAGTATGCATTAGAGGTCGAAGCGCGTACGCCTTTGTCGACGGTCATATGCATTGGGCCAAAGCCCTCTTGCTGATAACCGTTGTAATCTTTTGTTTCTGGGTAGCCCGCTTCTTTGCCTGCATCAATAAAAGCTTGGTACAGTGGATTGAGCTTCATATCGTTGCCGTTACATGTGCCGACTGGACCGTGATCGCCCCGATATTCATCAGCACCACCAATCCAAGACTCTGCTTTACGGAAATAAGGCAAACACGACTGATAATTCCAGCCTTTCGCGCCTTCCTCTTCCCACTGGTCAAAGTCACAAGCGTGTCCGCGAACGTAAACCATGCCGTTGATAGATGAGCTACCGCCCAGAACTTTTCCGCGAGGACAATGAAGTTGGCGACCATCCAACCCTTGCTCTTCAACCGTCTCAAACTGCCACGCGTATTTTTCAGTGTTCATCGGGTAAGAAAGCGCTGTTGGCATTTGGATAAAAATACTTTTATCCGACCCACCCGCTTCGAGTAATAGGACCGAATTTTGACCACTTTCACTTAAGCGATCCGCTAACACACAGCCGGCCGAACCCGCACCGACGATGATGTAATCGTAGTGTTGTTGCATTTTTATTCTCCTAGGAGTTAATACTCATCACCGTAGATAAGTGAACGAAATTAGCGTAGGAAAAATGCTTGAGAACAAGGCGGAAATTTTGATAAGTAGTTAACCTACAATCAAAATTGACAACGTAGTTATCGAGCATTTTAACAAGCTAAAGTGGTCAGTTATCTACTATGAGTAGTATCATTTGTAAGGGCTTTCGAAGTCGCTTAGCTGAACCAGAACACTCTTCGTTTGTGTGTAATGTTTAAGGGTTTCGACTCCGTTTTCACGGCCAACACCTGATTGCTTGTAGCCGCCAACTGGCATTTCCGCAGGTGAGTCACCCCATGTGTTCACCCAACAAATACCCGCTTGAATTTGATGGATCACACGGTGCGCACGAGATAGGTTTTGAGTAAATACACCTGCCGCTAAGCCATAATCGGTGCCATTTGCACGCGCAATCACTTCCGACTCATCGCGGAATTTCAGAACTGACATTACCGGGCCAAAGATTTCTTGTTGAACGTGGCTCATGTCATCATCGCAATCGACAAATACGGTTGGAGCAACAAAGTTACCATTGGCTAGGCCATTGTCTGTTGCTTTGTAGCCGCCAGTCAGTAACGTCGCGCCACTCGCTTTCGCGGCTTCAATCGCTCCTAGAACTTTCGATTCATGATCTTTAGAGATTAGCGCGCCAATTTGCGTGTTCTCATCAAGCGGATCGCCGACGACTAACAGCTCGGTTCGGGCTTTAAGCTGTGCGATAAAGTCGTCATAAATACCTTCATGGACAAATACACGTGTACCGTGCGTACAAACCTCACCTTGGGTGTAGAAGTTCGCCACCATGGCCGCAGAAACGGCATCGTTTAACTTCGCATCATCAAAAATAATCAGTGGAGACTTACCACCAAGCTCCATCGTTACTTGTTTTAGTGTCTTAGCGCTGTCACTCATGACGACTTTACCGGTGCCTGACTCACCCGTGAATGACACTTTTGCGATGTCAGGATGCGCTGTTAGCATCTGTCCTACTCGGTAATCCCCTTGCACGACATTAAATACGCCATCTGGCATGCCCGCTTCTGAATAAATTTCGGCGAGCTTAAGCGCCGTTAATGGTGTTTCTTCTGATGGCTTGAAGATCATTGCGTTGCCCGCAGCCAGTGCTGGCGCCGATTTCCACATCGCAATTTGAATTGGATAATTCCAAGCGCCAATACCCGCGCAAATGCCCAATGGCTCACGACGTGTATAGAAAAACTGATCGTCGCTGAGTGGCTGCTGTTCACCTTGTAGACTTGGAGCAAGACCCGCGTAGTACTCAAGAACATCGGCACCTGTTGTGACATCAACCGCGATAGCTTCTTGAATGGGCTTACCAGTATCTGCCACTTCCAATGCAGCCAGCTCGTCATTACGCTCACGTAAAATGGCAACGGCTTTGTGTAAAATACGGCTGCGCTCAATCGCAGTCATCGCCGACCATGCAGCAAAACCTTTCTTTGCCGATTCAATCGCTGCTTGAAGATCGTCTTGGTTCGCTTGTTTAATGTTGGCCAATGGCTCACCATTCGCCGGATTGTAAGTGGTGAAGTGTTCATCTGAACACCCGTCGTACATCGCACCATTGATATAGTGTGCTTTCATTTCCATTTTGAAGACCTGTAACTTTTATATTTTTTCAGAATAAAACGTAAGTTGTTTTTCGAGATAATCGTTGATGATGATTCTCGCTCTTTCTGCATCAATGCCTTGCGGGTTGAGCGTTCCGCGCAGCCAAATTCCATCAATAAGTGATGCAATACCATGAGCAACCAATTCAGCCTGCTCTGCATTTAATAATGCTTTGAGTTCTTTTCTTAGGTGGGACAATAGACGTCGTTCGTTGACACGCTGTAAACGCTTGAGCTGCTCGTCATGCATTGAGTACGACCAAAACGCCAGCCAAGTCTTAGCAACTTGGTTTTCTGCCTGATAGCCGACAAAGTTACCGTCAATGATGGCGTTAATTCTTTGGTGATGAGCATCACTTGGCAGCTCACGTAACTTCTGTGTGATAGTGGACGAAAGCTGACGCAATATTTCGCGCATCGTTTCCTCCAGCAATCCGTGCTTACCACCGAAATAGTGGTTGATAATCCCCGTTGATACACCGGCTTCTTTGCTGATTAACGAAATACTCGCCGCGTGTAAACCGACTCTATCAATCACTGACATTGTCGCTTTCACAAGCTGCGGTTTTCTGATTTCAGGCATCCCCACCTTTGGCATTTTGCGTCCCTGTTATTTTTAATTGAACGGTTAGTTAAATATAAAATGCCTGAAAATTAATTCGAACTCAAATTATTTTTAAAGAAAAATGTTAGTAAAAAAGGATGAAAAGTTGAGGGTGTACGAAAAATTGCTCAGCAAGAACTTGTCGGGATAACTAGATTTTAGTTTAAGAACAAACAAATAAGTAAAACAAAATCAAATATTTAACCACTTGTCTATTTTTAAAACGATGATGAACGAGTTGATTTTTGAACAACAAAAATCTGTGCCACAAAAAATTTATATCGACCACTAATCATTTCACCTGTACACGGTTTATTTGTACAAAGAATAGACACACTAGTTTGTTATAGTTTTGTAGACACAAGTGGCATTCGCACTTTGAAGGTGAAGAAGGCAAAAAGAGAGGTTATATTGAACGCCATGAATATGCGATTCGATATCCTTAAGCCATTTTTAAGTAATATCGCCAAGTGACTTTAAGATGTTAGATTCAGCGTTTTATATTCGAAACAAGGATCTCAAAGTCACTTGGCTATCAAAGTAAATGGGAGGGATAAGTTCAGATTCATCGTGCGATGAGCCTGAACTTTTGATTTCTGTTACGCTAGCGAGCGACCTTTCACGCAGTTGCGTCCGTTCGCTTTCGCTTGATAAAGCAATTTATCGGCCTGATCGCAAAGTGATTTAAAACTCATCTCATTATCTTCAGTGGTAACGACTCCAAAACTACAGGTCACTCTCACTTCTTCTTTCTGTTCCGTAACAAAGCCATGTAGGGATAAAGCGCTACGTAAACGTTCTGCAGTAATAAGGGCGTTTTTATGGTCTGTATTGGGCATAACAACAACAAACTCTTCACCACCAAAGCGAGCAACAATGTCGTTCTCACGTACAGTTTCCTCCAACACTTTGGCAACGCCCGTTAGTACGGTATCTCCAAACACATGCCCATAGGTATCATTTACCTGCTTGAAATAATCCACATCGATTAACGCTAAAGTTACTGGCCCCGATTGTGGTTTATTTGGCACCATTTTCTGTTTATCGAGTTTGCTATCTACCCATTTATTTAAAGCTAGATAACCGTACTTAACTTGCTCGACTTGCTCAAAAACAAAGTGTTGTATTTTTTCTTGCTTAGATTGAGGTACCGGTTTCTCTTTTCGCTCACGCCTCACTTCTACTGGCTTAGTGAACCAGTCCTCTAAAAAACGGCGATTGAACAACCCTGTCAATGTGTCTGTCTTTGCGAGGCGACGCATTCTCAAACGCGAGCGATTGACGACGAGAAATACTACCGCCATCAAAAATAGAACACCGATGAGCGCAAGTAGCGCTTCACCCAATAAGTAAAAAGTACGACGGTTATTTTCTAGCTCCATACGCTGCAACACATTGTTCCAATTGAGATCTTCGTTCTCATATTCAAGTCGTTCCAACTCAAATAACGTCTGCTGGCGCTCAAGATTTTCAACTTCTCTTTGATTGCTAAATTGGATAAATTTATCGTGATAGTTACCGTAAGTTTCGAATGCTAGTTTAAAGTCATTGCTTCCCGCATAGGCCATAGCGGCGACTTTTAGTAGCTCCATTTGCTGTTGCTTGACGTATCGACTCTCTATAATCTCCGGCAGCATTGGCGCGATCATCGCTAAAAGTATTTCAAATTGCTGCTGCTCTAACATATATTCGGCTTGTAACAACTTAAATGTTGCCAAATACGCGCTAGACGTTTCTCTGTACTGTAAATTCTCTGCCAGCTTCAAGTGGTTAACCATCTTCTTTTCTTGATTCGTCTCGCGATATAAAGCTGCAAGTTCAAGGTTAACTCGAAATCTAAAGCGTCCATCACCGATAATTTGAGCCAGCTTTAACGCTCGCTGATATGACGCTATCGCCTCTTCGTATTGGAACTGTGCTTTATGAAGTTTCGCTATCGTCAAAACGCTCAACAACTCATTGAACGACATACGCCTATCCCTAAAATAGCGATATGCTTGTTCCAAAAGCGCCTCAGATCGGTTGTAACCCTGAATTTTGACAAGTACGTCACCTAGCTCTAGTGCTGCACGTTCGACCAGCCCGTGAACACCTGAAGATTCAGCTGCATCCATGGACGACATAAGTGCAGCATAGGATTTTTTAAACTCACCTTGCTCATCGTAATAGCGTCCTTTTAGCAACAGGATTTCTGATTCAAGTTGCTTATCACCATTCTCACGCGATGTTTCCAACAAGCTATCCAACGCAGAAAGCGCGGTATCGATATCGCTCTTTCCAACCATAGTTCGCATCTGAATCAACTTAAACAGAAGATACTCATGGCTCTGTGGACGCACAAGCTCCAATCCTTTTTGAACGACACTCTGACTCTCTTCTACGCGCCCTAGCAGCTCTAAAACCGTGGCCTTGGCAAGCCAGTAACGCACCAACAGCGCTGTTGGTTGGTTTTGTAGTAAAGACTCTTCTTCTAACGCTTCAATCAAAGCTAAAGAACTCTGAGGTAATGCGTAAATTTGATTTTCGATGCCTTCTAACGACTGTAAAAACTTACCTTCCTGTTCCACCTTTTCTGTGGAGGCCTGAACAGAAAAACACAGACACCCCAATAATAGCGGCATCGTCCTAAGCGAATGAAATAGTGACATTATTGCTCTTCCCTAATGGGTAGTTACTTCAGTGTAATTGAGAATTCTGATTATTTATTATTAAGACAACTGAAGGTTATTCAGTCAGCCTCATATTCCCATGTATTTTGCGCTGAATAATAAATCACCATCTTTAGATGCCGAAATAGTTTTCGGTTACAATATGACCAATAAGAATGTTTTTTACACACCAAGAATGACGATCTCGTTAGTGAGACAAAAGATCGTCTTAGTTGTGAGTTGATACATTTACATGACAAGCAATATAGAACTAACCATTCACATTAGAAATAGAATCAATTTTTATACCGTTCGATGAGATAGCAGTCGACCATGCATCCAATACATTTTTCAGATAGAAGCAATAAAAGAAAGGAGAAAATGGAAGGAAGCGGACAATCAAACTCGCTCCCCTTTTTTATGTTGCAGAAGGGGTTACATTCGCATTCCGCCATCGACTTCGAACACTCTTCCGGTCACGAATTCGTTGGTTAACACGTATTTTATGGTCGATGAAATTTCATCCGCCAAACCTAAACGTCCAACCGGAATCATTCCGATTAAACGTTCCATCGCTTCAGGTTTTATTTGGTCTGTCATGGCAGTTTTGATGACACCCGGAGCAATCGCCACTGAGCGAATTCCGAAACGCCCTAACTCTTTCGCCCACACCGTTGCCATGGTGGCTACCGCCGCTTTAGATGCTGAATAGTTGGTTTGACCAATATTCCCGGCACGCGCAACGCTGGATATGTTGATCAGAACCCCTTTGCTATCGGTGTTCAGCATTACCTTGCTCGCTTCACGGCCACACAGGAAAGTGCCTGTTACATTCACATCTAGAACAGACTGAAATTGTTCCAGCGACATCGTGTTAACCTGACCATCTTTGACTTTAATGAACATACCATCACGCATAATACCTGCGTTATTGATAACGCCATTGAGCTGCTTGAAATCTGCCTCAATTTGCTCAAAAGCAGTGCACACCTGCTGTTCGTCAGTCACGTTCGTCACATAAAAACGAGCGGTAACGCCGAGAGATTCACATTCCGCTTTCGTTTCAGCCAGTTGCTCTGAATTGAGGTCGATAAGCGCAAGATGAACGCCATTTTCCGCCAGTGACAGTGCCATTTGTTTACCCAGCCCCTGCCCTGCCCCCGTGATCGCAATGACCTTATTTGCTAACTCCATAAGCGCTCCTTAGGCCTGATTTTGCTTTTGGTAGAACTCAAACAAGCTTGAAAAATCTTTTTGCCCGTTGCCCCGACCGTTGTGAAAATTAAACAGATTACGAGCCAAGCTGCCCATTGGCGTTGATGTTTGACTGGCAACCGCCGCTTCCATCGCAAGACCCAGATCTTTAGCCATTAACTGGCTCATAAAGCCGCCTTGATAACCATTGCTTGCAGGCGTATTTTCCATCACACCTGGACAAGGGTTATAAAGCTCTAGCGCCCAGTTACGCCCTGAACTTTGCAACATGATGTCGGAAAGCACTTTGGGATCGAGTCCGTTTTCCATCCCTAAATTGAGTGCTTCACAGGTGCCGCTCATCAAAATGCCCAACATCATGTTATTGCAGATCTTCGCGACCTGACCAGCTCCAACATCGCCCGCATGGAAGATGTTTTTACCCATGTGGCTAAGCACCGCTTTGGCTTGAACAAAGTTCTCTTGTGAGCCGCCAACAATGAAAGTTAACGTACCTGCAGCTGCGCCCGCAACGCCACCAGATACTGGTGCATCAACAAAACTGATACCAAGTTGCGATGCTTTTTCGCCAACCAAACGAGCAGTCGCCGGATCGATGGTGGATGAATCAATCAGCAAGGTGCCTGATTCGACGCTATCTAAGATGCCATCTTGACCAAGATAAACGCTTTGAACGTGTTGGCTCGCTGGCAGCATAGTGACAACCACCTCCACACCTTGTACTGCCTGCTGAACGGAATCGGCACTTGAAGCGCCCAATGCGGTCAACTCCTCGACTGCGCTTGGGTTCAAATCAAATACTTCGACATTCAAGCCCGCTTTGAGTAGATTCTTAGCCATAGGCGCACCCATGTTACCAAGGCCAATAAATGCAATTTTGTCCATATCGTATTTCTTCCTTGTACTAAAGTGCCGCTATAGCTACCGACGATGCGGTCAGTGGGTATTCTGCTGAGTCAATTGGCGAGAAGAAGCGCTCCAAAACTTGTGGCGTTACGTCAGAAACCGTGCGATGTTGCCAAGTCGGTTGATTGGTTTTATCAATAATCAGCGCACGAACCCCTTCTCTAAAATCACCTTCTAAGCCACAACGTAGTGTTAGGTTAAATTCCATATCAAAACACGCTTTCAAAGAGAGGTTTTGATACTGCGTTAACTGCTGATAAGTGATACTGAGCGACAACGGACTGCCATAGTTCAGTGCTTTTTGCGCATTGACGAACCACTTGCTATCAACGTTAGCACGGCTGATTGCATCAACAATTGACGCTAAGTCACCCGAACATAACTGCTCAATCAATTCCGCATAGGGCATCAACATCCCTTCGCTTGGCTCATCAACTTGTACCGAACGCAGCATAGTGGCGATTTTTTCATTAATGTTTGCTTCATCTTGCCAACTTACCGATGCAAGCAGATCCAGCAGCACTTGCTTGTTTTCTGGCTGTGCAATCCATTGGCTTAACCCCAACGCTTTCATATCTGTTGCGTTAATTTGGCAAGCCGTCAAACTTAAGAACAGTGCCAAATGTTTTGGCAACTGGTTTAGGAAGTACGTCGCGCCTACATCTGGGTAAAGGCCAATTTTAATCTCTGGCATTGCAAAGCGTGTGGTGGTTTCTGCTACGCGATGACTTGCGCCCATAAATAAGCCCACACCGCCGCCCATCAGATAACCATGCCCCCACGCGATGATCGGTTTTGGATAAGTGTGAATAAGATGATCACAGCGATATTCGAGGTCAAAGAAGGTTTCCATCGCTGAAAACGCAGAATCAAAGTCTTGCTCTTTGTTTTCAAGTGCACGGTAGATCGCTTGAATATCACCACCAGCACAAAACGCTTTTTCACCTTGAGCATGCAAGAATACCGCGATGACGCTGTCGTCCGTTTGCCATTCATTAAGCTGTTTGTACAACTTCTCAATCATCACGTAACTCAACGCGTTGAGAGCTGCTGGGTTATCAAGCTCTAGCACACCAATAACAGAGCCATCAGCGCACTCAAGTTTTGAAACATTTACTGTACCTGTCATTTGGCCTCCGCTAGCTGTTTGTCCATTGTGGCTTGCGCTTTTGCAAAAACGCATTCACACCCTCAGTCTGATCTTGTGTATTGAACAGCTGTAAAAACAGTTCACGCTCCAAAACCAATCCAGCTGCATGAGTTTGGCTGCGTCGACCTTGAATGAGCGTTTTGCACGCAGACACAGATTTCGGTGATTGACCTGCAACACGCTGTGCTAGCTCCATAGCCGCTTCGAGTGCTTGACCTTTCGCCACCACCTCTTCGACTAACCCAATTTTTTCCGCTCGCTCGGCCGTCACACGCTCGCCACACAGGATCATACGCTTCGCCCAACCTTCACCTACCAACGCGGTCAGGTTTTGCGTCCCACCCGCACACGGCAACAAACCTACCGATGCTTCAGGAAGTGCCATTTGTACTTGTTCTTCTGCGATACGAATGTCACACGCCATCGCCACTTCCAGACCGCCGCCCATCGCATAGCCATTAATCGCTGCGATAGAAACCCCATCGAATGCAGACAGCGCTTCAAACGCTTCACCAAATGCGAACGCCATGTCTGCTGCTTGTGATTTATCACCCGATGCAAAGTTATTAAGATCTGCTCCAGCAGAAAAGAATTTCTCGCCTTCGCCTGTTAAAACCAACGCATAAATAGAGCGATCATTGCTAAGTTCAATCGCCAACTCTTTTAGCTGATTCAAAGACTCAAGCGTCCAAGTGTTCGCTGGCGGATTACTAATCGTGAGCTTGGCAATATGCGCTTCGCGCTCTAATTTGATTTGTGCCGTCATAATCTTTCAGTCCTTTTTAATTTCTTTAGGTAAGGCTGTGTCTCGCTGACTAAAGCAGCTCAACGCCTTCCGTTAGTAATCGTCTTGCGACGATCAGACGCATGATTTCGTTGGTACCTTCAAGAATTTGGTGAACACGAACGTCTCGGAAATGGCGCTCGACTGGATATTCTTTGATGTAGCCATAGCCACCGTGAATTTGCAGCGCCTGATCGCAGACTTTAAAGCCCACATCAGTAGCAAAGCGTTTTGCCATGGCACAGTACGCACTTTTTTCTGCGTGCTGGGCATCGAGTTTAGCGGCAGCGAGTCGCACCATTTGACGCGCAGCGACCAGCTCAGTCGCCATATCAGCAAGCTTGAACTGCAACGCTTGAAATTGCGCCAGTGAACGGCCGAACTGTTTGCGTTCGTTCATATATTGCTTGGCTTCGTTCAGTGCTTGTTGCGCAGTACCGACGGAACAAGTAGCGATATTGATTCGACCACCATCAAGGCCAAGCATGGCGAACTTAAAGCCTTCTCCCTCTTCACCCAACAGATAGTCAGCCGGAATGCGGACATTTTCGAAGGTAATCATGCGAGTTGGCTGGCAGTTCCAACCCATTTTGGCTTCTTTTTTACCGTAGCTAATGCCTTCGCAATCAGCAGGAACAACGAATGCAGAAACGCCACCCGCTCCTTCACCACACGA
This sequence comes from Vibrio sp. 1457, assembly GCF_033340195.1. Classification (NCBI taxonomy): domain Bacteria; kingdom Pseudomonadati; phylum Pseudomonadota; class Gammaproteobacteria; order Vibrionales; family Vibrionaceae; genus Vibrio; species Vibrio sp. 1457. The sequence goes on along the minus strand of NZ_JAWOWA010000005.1, from coordinate 253,970 downwards.
ACGCGCCATCACAACCAATACATCTGTATCACCCGCGCCAGAGATAAACACTTTTGCTCCATTGAGGACAAACTCATCGCCATCACGCACTGCGCTAGTCGTTAGAGAAGCGGCGTCAGAGCCGGCATTAGGTTCGGTTAAACAGTAGGAAGCGAGCTTTTCACCCGAAATTAGATCCGCGCTAAATTGCTGCGCCACTTCGGCTTTGGCAAAGCTGGTGATCATCCACGTCGCCATGTTGTGAATGGTCATAAACGCAGTAGTCGCGGTACAACCCATAGCCAACTGCTCGAAAATGATCGCCGCATCCAAACGAGACAATCCCAAACCACCATGCTCTGGAGGCGTATAGATGCTCAGAAAACCAAGCTCACCTGCTTGACGCAGTACATCTTTAGGGAAGTGATGGTTTTCATCCCACTCGGCCGCATGAGGCGCTAACATTTGGTCTGCAAACTGCTTTGCTACTTCGGCAAACGCGAGTTGATCTTCGTTTAATTCAAAATCCATCTTGAAGTCCTAAGGTCTAATTCGTTGCATTTGTATCCGAGCCAAGCCCTCTAAAAGTATGAAGGGCTTGGCTAGAGGTGTCGCTAATCCAGTAATTAGCTAAGTTGAATAGTCATGTTTGGACCGCTTGGAATGTCATCTTCAAACCAACGCGCGGTGACAGTTTTCGTCTCGGTGTAGAAGCGAACCGCTTGTTTACCGTAAGCATGCAGGTCGCCGTAGAAGCTGCCTTTCCACCCAGTAAACGAAAAGAACGGCAATGGCACCGGAATCGGTACGTTGATTCCTACGTTACCTACTTCGATATTGTGTTGATACTTTCTCGCGGCAGCGCCGTTCGCCGTGAAAATAGACGTACCATTACCAAAGCGGTTTGCATTGATCAGTTCAATCGCTTCATCTAGGTCATCCACTTCCATAGTTAACAGTACAGGCCCGAAAATTTCTTCCTGATAAATCGACATGTCTGTGGTCACGTTAGTAAACAGTGTTGGCCCCACCCAGTTACCGTTCGGGAAGCCAGGTACTTGGCAGTCTGTCCCGTCCAGAACACAATTCGCGCCTGACGCTTTGCCTTCATTAATCAGATTCACCACTCGCTGCTTCGCTTGAGGGCTAATCAGTGGACCATAACCAGCGGTTTCATCATCCCACGCGCCAGGCTGAACCTGAGCTAACGCCTCTTTAAGCTCTGGAATCCATTCTTTGGTTTCGCCGACAAATACGGCAACCGAAATAGCCATACAGCGTTGGCCTGCAGCACCAACTGACGCGCCAACTAGGTTATTGATGACTTGCTGTTTGTTTGCATCCGGCATGATGACCATGTGGTTCTTAGCACCTGCAAATGACTGCACGCGTTTCAGGTTGTCTGTACCTGTTTTGTAGATGTACTCACCAACGGGCACAGAGCCAACAAAAGAGATCGCACGAACGACGGGATCAGTCAGAATGCGGTCGACTTGCTCTTTGGTCCCGTGAACAACTTGCAATACGCCTTTTGGTGCGCCAGCTTGTTCAAACAGCTCCGCCAGTTTCATTGCCGTTAGTGGCACTTGCTCTGACGGCTTCAAAACAAAGGTGTTGCCACAAGCGATCGCCATCGGGAACATCCACAATGGGATCATCGCAGGGAAGTTAAAGGGTGTGATGCCAGCACAAACGCCGAGCGGTTGAATGTAAGAGTAACCATCAATATTGGTCGCGACGTTCTCAACCGTTTCGCCCATCATTGAGCTACAAATGTTTGCAGCTTGCTCTACCACTTCAATTCCGCGCCAAATGTCACCCTTTGCATCCGCGAGGGTTTTGCCTGTCTCACTTGAAAGCAGTATCGCCAACTCATCGTGTTGCTCTTTTAACAGATGTTGGTAGCGCAACATCAATCTAGCACGCTCCGGCGCTGCAACTTCTTTCCAGCGTTTGAACGTTTCTGTTGCGCTGGCAATCGCCGCATTCATTTCCGATTCCGTGGCACAAGGTACTTGTGCAATCACTTCGTTGGTTGCCGGGTTGGTTACATCTAGCCATTGTTTTGAATCGGAGATGGCAAATTCACCACCGATATACTGCTTTACTTGTTCTGTCATGATGACACCCTTGTATTTTTCAGCTTGTTACTGACTACTGTTATGTAAGTGAAACTTTGTTGAGAGTGATTTAGCAGATTTCAATCGCGATAGCGGTAGCTTCGCCGCCGCCAATACAAAGCGATGCAACGCCACGCTTACCACCAGTTTGTTTTAGCGCATGAATCAAAGTGACAAGGATTCGATTGCCACTTGCGCCTATTGGATGCCCCAGCGCACAAGCCCCTCCGCGAGGGTTCACTTTGCTCTCGTCCAGTTCGAGAGCTTTCACCGCGTATTGAGTCACGACAGCAAAAGCTTCATTGATTTCCCAAAGGTCCACGTCTGATTTGTCCCAGCCCGTTTTTTCCAGCAGCGATTCAATCGCGAAGACTGGTGCGATGGTGAACTCATCAGGCTGTCTTGCATGCGTGCTGTACGCGACAATTTTGGCTAGAGGCTGAAGGTTTTCCTGACGACCAAACTCACTATCGACTAAGATCATTGCCGACGCACCATCCGAAATGGAACTAGAGTTTGCTGCGGTTACCCCGCCATCTTTGGCAAACGCAGGGCGTAAGGTAGGAATTTTAGTGACGTCGAGTTTGCTCGGTTGCTCATCATCTACAACCAAGGTTTCGCCGCGTCGACTTTTTACGTTAACGGGCACGATCTCTTCTTTGAACAAACCTTGTTCGATTGCTTGCTGCGCACGAGTCACCGACTGCTGCGCCCAGGCATCCATACTTTCACGGCTGAACTGATACTTTTGCGCCGTCTGTTCTGCAAAGACACCCATCAGCTCGCCTTGGTAGGCATCCTGCAAACCGTCATAAAACATGTGATCAAGCACTTGCTCGTGACCTAAACGGAAACCATCACGCGCTTTCTTTAATAGATAAGGAGAAGACGACATGTTTTCCATGCCACCAGCGATGACAGCATGCGCATTGCCAGATTGAATAAGGTCATATGCCAGCATGACGGTTTTCATACCCGATCCACAAACTTTGTTCAGTGTCGTACAACCAATCGATTGTGGCATTTCAGCTTTAAGACTTGCTTGTCTTGCAGGCGCTTGCCCCACACCGGCGGGTAAAACGCACCCCATCAACACTTCGTCTATTTTGTGCACATCGAGTTGGCTTTCGGCTAGCGCCCCTTGAATGGCTCTCGCACCGAGTTCCGTGACATCTGTTGAAGCTAATGCACCTTGAAAAGAGCCGATAGGCGTTCGCTTAGCGGCAACAATCCATGTTTCATTTTTCATTCCATTAACCTTTTATTGACGTTTACGTCATAACTATACTAACATTTACGTTAACGTCAAGTTTGAGGTTATTGTTTGTTCGAGTGATTCTTTGATTTCGAGTAAATGCGAGTGATATCAAGGTTCAAGAGTGGATGTTGTTTATTTACTTTAACGTTAACGAATTGTATATTCATGTAAATGTTATACGAAAGTCGTAAGGTTAAGGAATGAACACATTTAAGATCAGCGAGCTCGCGAAAGAGTTCGACATTACTACTCGAAGCATTCGCTTCTACGAAGATTTAGGTCTCCTAACTCCAGAACGTAAAGGCAACACTCGAATCTACAATGGTCGTGATCGAATTCGACTAAAACTGATTTTGCGAGGTAAGCGATTGGGCTTTTCTCTTGCAGATATCAAAGAGTTATTTGAACTCTACGATACCGATCAAAGTACTGAGCAGTTGAACTATATGATTCGGTTGATCGAAGAGAAGAAGGCAGCATTGCAACAGCAAGCAAACGACATTCAAGCGGTAATGATGGAGTTAAATGCTGCGCAGTTGCGATGCCAAAACACACTGAGATCCATGAAAGGCGAAAAAGTCACCTAACACCTCAACTCTGGGATGTAGGTGACGTAAAGGCAAGGACACGCAATGAAATCTACCTACTCTTCCCTGAACTTTGTTTATGACGAAAATACCGATTTGCTTCGCGAGCAAATCAATAGTTTTGCTGCAAGAGAAATTGCGCCGCTAGCGCAATCTATCGACCAAACTAACGACTTTCCAAACCATCTTTGGTCCAAATTAGGTGACATGGGTCTTTTAGGTGTGACCACCAGCGAAGAGTTTGGTGGTGCAGGCATGGGCTATCTCGCCCACGTTATCGCTATGGAAGAAATCAGCCGAGCATCCGCTTCGGTTGCGTTAAGTTACGGCGCTCACTCCAACCTTTGCGTCAACCAAATCCACCGTAACGGTACACAAGCGCAAAAAGAGAAATACCTACCTAAGCTCATCTCCGGTGAACATATCGGCGCCCTTGCTATGAGTGAACCCGGCGCCGGCTCTGATGTGGTCTCTATGCAGCTTAAAGCCGAACGTAAAGGCGATATTTTCCTATTAAATGGCAACAAAATGTGGATCACCAACGGCCCTGATGCACACACCTATGTTGTCTACGCAAAAACCGACCCAAGCCAGCACTCCAAAGGCATCACGGCATTTATTGTGGAACGCGGATTCCCTGGATTTACTCAAGCACAAAAACTCGACAAGTTGGGCATGCGCGGCTCGAATACGTGTGAGCTGGTCTTCCAAAACTGCGAGGTCCCTGCGGAGAATATTCTCGGCGAAGAAAACCAAGGCGTGAAAGTATTGATGAGCGGCCTCGACTACGAACGTGTGGTGCTTGCTGGCGGCCCACTTGGCATCATGCAGGCGTGTATGGATATCGTTGTGCCTTACATTCACGACCGTAAACAGTTCGGTAAATCCATCGGTGAATTCCAGCTAGTTCAAGCAAAAATCGCGGATATGTACACACAAATGAATGCCGCTAAAGCGTATGTTTACGCCGTCGCTGCCGCTTGTGATCGCGGTGAAACCACACGTAAAGATTCTGCTGGCGCGATCCTCTACAGCGCAGAGCTGGCAACCAAGATGGCACTGGATGCGATTCAACTACTTGGCGGTAACGGCTACATCAACGAGTTTGATACGGGCCGTTTGTTGCGAGATGCCAAGCTGTATGAAATCGGTGCGGGCACTTCAGAAATTCGCCGCATGCTTATTGGTCGCGAATTGTTTAACGAAAGCGCCTAATCATCATACCTAGGCGGTTCGAACTCGAAACAACTTCCTTATTCAATCTAAATCTTATTCAACCTAAATAAAGACGGGTGGTGACACCCGTCTACCGAATGGAGATCGGCTATTTATGGCTTGTTTGACGACCAACATTAACACCCATTCAGAGCAGTATCAGGAAAACTACCGCTCTATGGCATCACTTGTAGATCAACTTTATACCGTGACTGCGCAAATCGAAGATGGTGGCGGTGAGAAAGCCCGCGAGCATCAGCAGAAGAAAGGCAAACTTCCGGTACGTGAGCGCATTCTTGCCCTACTCGACCCTGGTTCGTCCTTTCTAGAAATTGGTCAATTTGCTGGCTGGGATGTGTATCCAGATTACGTTCCATGTGCTGGAGTGGTTGCAGGTGTGGGTGTGATTGACGGCACTGAGTGCATGATCGTCGCGAACGACGTGACGGTAAAAGGCGGCAGTTACTACCCACTCACCGTGAAAAAGCACTTAAGAGCACAAGAAATTGCAGAAAAATGCCAACTGCCGTGTGTTTACTTAGTCGATTCTGGCGGCGCTAACCTACCCCGCCAAGATGAGGTATTCCCAGATAAAGACCATTTTGGCCGTATTTTCTACAACCAAGCCCGTATGTCGGCCAAAGGCATTCCACAAATTGCGGTGGTCATGGGGCTATGTACCGCTGGCGGCGCTTATGTTCCTGCCATGTGCGACGTATCCATCATAGTCAAAGAACAAGGCACGATTTTTTTGGCAGGTCCACCTCTTGTAAAAGCAGCGACAGGTGAAGAAGTCAGCGCGGAAGATCTTGGTGGCGCAGACGTTCATTGTCGCACCTCTGGTGTGGCGGACTATTACGCAGAAAATGATCACCACGCGTTAGAGTTGGCAAGACAAGCGGTTTCACAAATCAACCACTTGAAACCCGTTCAACTCAAGCAAAAAGCACCTCAGGAACCACGTTTTCCTGCCCAAGAGCTGTACGGCATCGTCGGAACCGATCTTAAAAAGCCGTTTGATGTTAAAGAGGTCATTGCCCGAATTGTTGATGATTCCCAGTTCGATGAATTTAAAGCCTTGTTCGGCGAAACCTTGGTCTGTGGCTTTGCCCATATTCACGGTATGCCGATTGGCATTGTCGCTAACAACGGCATTCTATTTTCGGAATCAGCACAAAAAGGCGCGCATTTTATTGAGCTGTGCGCACAACGCAAAATTCCTCTGCTCTTCTTGCAGAACATCACGGGCTTTATGGTCGGTCAGAAGTACGAAGCCGAAGGCATCGCCAAACATGGTGCGAAAATGGTAACTGCTGTTGCGTGTGCAGACGTGCCGAAGTTTACCGTGGTTATTGGTGGATCGTATGGCGCAGGAAACTACGGCATGTGTGGCCGCGCTTATGATCCAACCATGATGTGGATGTGGCCAAACGCGCGCATCTCCGTCATGGGTGGAGAGCAAGCGGCTGGCGTGATGGCGCAAGTGACCCGCGATATCAAAACTCGCAAAGGTGAAAGCTGGAGCGCGGAGGAAGAAGAAGCGTTCAAACGTCCAATTGCGGAGCAATATCAGACTCAAAGTCACGCTTATTACGCCAGTGCTCGTTTGTGGGACGACGGCATTATTGACCCTGCGAAAACCCGTGATGTTGTCGGCATTGCTCTGTCTGCTGCGCTTAATGCGCCAATACCAGACAGCAAATTTGGCATCTTCCGTATGTAGCCGGATGCAAGGCAAACCTTAACTCCTCGCGAATACCGATGTTTATACAAGTAACGGTTAGCGAGCATTGGAATAGAGACTGAAATGTCAGACAAAGGAAGTCACATGACCGGACTACTGCTTGAAAAAGACAGCAATGGCGTTGCTTGGTTGAGCCTCAATCGACCAGAGAAACACAACGCGTTTAATGATGAATTAATTGCTTCACTTATCGAAACCTTGGAAAAACTTGAGAGAGACGACTCTCTACGTGCATTGGTACTAACGGCGCAAGGGAAACACTTTTCTGCGGGTGCGGATCTTGGCTGGATGCAGTCAATGGCCACCAAAACCGAGAGTGAAAACCTGCAAGATGCACAGCAACTAGCAAAACTTTTGCATACGCTGGATACCTTTAGCAAACCGACTATTGCTATGGTGCATGGCGCTGCATTTGGCGGCGCACTTGGGCTTATCTGCTGCTGCGATATCGCTATTGGTACACCTGAAAGCCGCTTCTGTTTGAGTGAAGTGAAGCTCGGTTTGTTACCCGCCACCATCGGACCTTACGTAATCCGAGCGATTGGACAACGACAAAGCCGACGCTACTTTTTAACCGCGGAACTGATTGATGCCGAAACCGCGCTATCGATGAGTATTCTTCATCAGATAGACGCTCAACCACGTGAAGCCGTCAATCGCACCATTGATCACCTGCTCAACAACGGTCCACAAGCCATGCAGGCTGCAAAAGCACTTTGTTTACGCTGTGATAACCAACCTATCGATCATTCATTAATTGAATACACCAGCCAAGCTATTGCAACCGCTCGCGTGTCCAGTGAAGGACAAGAAGGACTAGCTGCATTTTTTGAAAAGCGCGCCGCCAATTGGAGGAATCATGTTTAAAAGAATACTGATCGCAAACCGCGGTGAAATTGCCTGCCGAATCATTAAAACCGCAAAAAGCATGGCTATCGAGACGGTAGCCGTCTATTCCGAAGCGGATCGCAGCAGCTTACATGTTAAACAAGCGGATTTCGCTGAATTCATTGGCCCCGCTCCTGCGAGTGAATCGTATCTCGATATCGATGCGATTATCGGCGCTGCGAAAAAATGGCAAGCCGATGCTATCCACCCTGGGTATGGTTTTCTTTCCGAGAACCCGAAACTAGCCAAAGCGTGCAGCGAAAATGGCATCGCCTTTATTGGCCCTTCCACCAGCGCAATTGAAGCAATGGGTTCGAAGTCGCAAGCCAAAGCCATCATGTCTGAGGCGAACGTACCATTGGTTCCGGGCTATCACGGCACAGACAACAGCGTAGAGCATTTATTAGCAGAAGCGGAAAAAATCGGTTACCCAGTGATGCTTAAAGCAACCCAAGGGGGCGGCGGTAAAGGCATGCGAGTGGTCAATAGCGCAGCCGAAATGCCTCTGGCCATCGACGGTGCGCAGCGTGAAGCACTTTCAAGCTTTGGCGATAAGCAGCTTCTAATCGAAAAATGTATATTGCAGCCTCGCCACGTTGAAGTTCAGGTATTTGCTGACCAACATGGCAACTGTGTCTATCTTTCTGATCGCGATTGCTCCATTCAACGCCGTCACCAAAAAGTAGTCGAAGAAGCACCAGCTCCCGGTCTTAGTGATGAACTGCGTAAACAAATGGGTGAAGCTGCGGTTCAGGCCGCTCAAGCGATCGACTATGTTGGCGCTGGCACGGTGGAGTTCTTGCTCGATAGCCGCGGTGAGTTTTACTTCATGGAGATGAATACCCGTCTGCAAGTTGAACACCCTGTTACTGAATTGATCACCGGTGTTGATTTGGTGGAGTGGCAATTAAAAGTCGCAGCTGGCGAGCATTTACCTATTTCGCAATCTGAAATCACCCACAACGGTCATTCAATTGAGCTGCGAATTTACGCAGAAGATACAGACAATGACTTTATGCCGTCGACTGGCCGCATTGATTACTTAAAAGAACCCGTATCAGACAGTAGTGTGCGCCTAGCGTGCGTACGCGTTGATAGTGGTGTTACCCAAGGCGATAGCATCAGCGAATATTACGATCCAATGATCAGCAAACTGATCGTCTGGGGGCAAACTCGTGATATCGCGCTAAAGCAGCTTAAGCAGGCGTTAACTCAATATCACGTACGTGGCGTAACGACAAACATTGGTTATCTGCACAGTATTATTTCGCAGCCAGCCTTTGCCGAGATTGAGCTCGATACAGGTTTCCTCGTCACACATCAACAAGGCATAAATGAGCAGCAAGACGTGTCGGATTCAATCTGGCTTACATTGGCGGCGGTTGCTCGCTGGAATGATCTCATTTCAAAATCAGACAGCTCAACGTTACCCGCGCCAACCAAACGAGGTTTTAGACTGTCGGTTGACAACGTTTACCGATTTAACTTCACGGATGCCAATGCCAACCATCAGGTACGTTTGCAACAATCATCGCAAGATACAGGATCTCACTTCACTGTCCGATGTGGTGAGGAGCTGCATCAGGTCATCCTGCTTGAAAGTGACAACCAGTTTATCGTCGATATTGATAATGTGCGTTACACCTTTAATGCACTTAGCGATGAACAAAGAACAACACTATTTTATCTTGGTCAGCAGCGCACGTTCGCTCATCAACCTAACTTTGACTCTGCAAAAGATGTAGATGATGAACTAAGTCCAACCGCACCACTCAACGGCATAATTTCAGCAGTTATGGTGGCTAAAGGTGACGAAGTGGCGGCGGGCGATCCGCTTTTGGTACTCGAAGCAATGAAAATGGAATACACCATCACGGCTCCGGTAGCAGCAAAAGTCGACGAATTGTTTTATCAGCACGGGGACCAAGTACAGCACGGTTCCATCCTGCTGAATTTGGCTTTGATATCGGATAACGTCAGTGAAGATAAGGAGCGCGAATATGCTACCAGCGAAGGTTAATATCGTCGAAGTCGGCGCTCGTGATGGTCTGCAAAATGAAACGTCAGTGACGCTGGTTGATAAAATCCGTTTGATTAACCAACTAAGCAGCAGTGGCTTAAAGCATATTGAGGCGGGATCTTTCGTCTCTCCAAGGTGGGTGCCTCAAATGGCCGATTCCGATCAGGTGTTTGCTGGTATCTCAAAAAAGCCTGACGTGGTTTATAGCGCGCTCACACCAAATCTCGCAGGGTTAGAACGTGCGCTGGAAAGCGGTGTAAAGCGAATTGCGGTGTTTGGCTCCGCTTCAGAAACGTTCAGCCAGAAGAACATCAACTGCAGCATTACCGAAAGTCTCGCTCGATTTGAACCCGTTATCGAATTGGCGAACCAGCATAACATTCCTGTACGCGGTTACTTGTCTTGTACCATGGTGTGTCCATATGAGGGAGTAGTCAAGCCAGAGCAAACTACCAAGGTCGCCAATACGTTGTTTGATATGGGATGTTATGAGATTTCGCTCGGTGATACTGTCGGTAAAGCAACGCCTAATCGCGTTATCGCCATGCTGGATTCGTTGTTAACGCTACTGCCAAAAGACGCGCTCGCAGTACATTTTCATGACACTTATGGACAAGCATTAGCCAATATCTATCAAGCCTTGTTAATGGGCATCAACACCATTGATAGCGCAGTAGCGGGGCTCGGCGGCTGCCCTTACGCGAAAGGAGCCAGTGGCAATGTTGCAACGGAAGATGTACTTTATCTGTGTGAGCAACTTGGGATTGAAACGGGCGTTGACCTTAGCGTCATCAATGAAGCGGGTTGGCAAATTTGCCGTGCGTTAGGAAAGTCTCCTGCTTCTAGGGTCGCATTGGCTCTAGGCGATCCGTATAGCTTGTAAATCATCAACTATCATAATCAAATAATGTATTTAAACGGGCATGCAGACGTACGTGCCCGTTTTTTATTGTTACTCATAAAAACCTTAACGCTCAACGGTCTTCATCACATTAATTAGTGTCTGATTTCAGCTACAATTTAGTTTCAAAGCGAACGTATAAAACAGGATCAGGTAAATGCTCATAACATTTCGTTGTCGAAGCCACTCAAACGTCACAATGTTTGGTGATATTGCATTAGATATGCTCAAAATGATGGGTCACAGCGGCACGGTGCCGGGATCAATTTCCGCTCAAGATGTTCCTGACGCGTTATCAAGATTAACTTCTGCTCTATCTGCGAAAAATGCAGCTGAAGAAAATCTCCATACTGATGTAGACGAGGAGGAAGAACCAGCAGAGCCCGCGGTAAGCCTAGGACGCAGAGCGTTTCCACTGATTGAGTTGCTAAAATCAGCAATCAAAGAAGAATGCGAAGTCATGTGGGACAACCAATAACGCCTTCAAACTGGTTTCTAACGAGGTGAATCCGTGTTGTGACCGCCTCGCTTTGGTTACTCGACACCAAGATAAGAACACCAATACCGCTTATCGCCCTATCCGTTTCTCTCCCTAGACAACTTGATTTGCCCATCAATGTGCACATCTCGTTGTGGAAACGCGATTTCAATGCCGTGCTTTTCGAAAGCTTCGTAGATTTCAAAACGCATGGCACTTGCGACCGAGCGAATACCGCCCTCAACCGTTGAGTTAATCCAAAAATAAGATTCGAAGATCAAAGCATTGTCACCAAAGTCTTGAAAAAACACATCTGGCGCTGGCGAACTCAGAACTTGCGCTTGCTGCGAAGTCACTTCCGCCATTAAGGCAGCAACCTGTTTGACATCGCTCCCATACGCGACACCGACGACGACAGAGCCACGAACTAATCTGTCGCATAACGTCCAGTTGATCACCACGTTCTCAATCAACTGACTGTTGGGTATGAGCATATGAACACCATCGGTTCGTCTGATTCTCGTTGAGCGTGTATTTATTTGCTCGACAGTGCCTTTGGCGCCCTCAACCTCTAAAAAGTCCCCAATTCGGATTGGCTTTTCACCAATCAAAATCCAGCCACTTATGAAGTTGTTAATGATGTTTTGCGCACCAAAACCGAAGCCGATAGCGATGGCACCAGACAGAAAGGCAAACGCGGTAATTGGCACATTTATCATCGAAAGTGTGGTCATAAAAATAATGGCGAGAGCGATGACAAATAATATCCGTTTAACCAAATGAATCACGTTTGGGTCTTTCCCCGATGAAGACATTCTTGACGTAACGGTTTTGATCAAAATTTTCGATAACCATAAAGCGACAATGACCCATGTCGGCACCATCAATATCGCCCACAACGTGATAGGTTGTTCGTTAAAGGTAAACAGTGTTGTTTCCAAAAATGAAATGACCCGTTCGAACATAAAGTGCTCACTCTTGATTCATCGTTGCCAGCAAGCCAGAGCGCATAAGTCTTATATTTTTAGCCCAATCGATAGCGCAAGCGGCTCAATTAAGTTCTTCTTATTAACTATATTGTAATCTATACAAAACGCTTCGAGTGGTTTCCCACTTTGGCTTCAACCGATTAAGCCATTTAGGGAGTACGTCTTTGTGAACTAAACGAGCCAATAAACCAACTGAATACGCAAGGCAAATCAGTGATAACTTTCTGATTTTTAAGCATCAAATTTTCACTTCGAATCACTCTCACCTATTATGCACCTTGTTGCAAATAACATTGATGGAATGATTGTTATGTCAGAACTGACTCGGATGCGCTCTGGAGAAGCCTATAATTGTCTGGATGAAGAACTAAAGCTAATGCGCGCCAAAACTGCGCAGCTTGTCTTCCAATTTAACCACGAGCCAAACCCAGATATCCGTAGACAACTATTGGCGGAAATGGGCGTCCAATTAAAAAACAGCGCCTGTATAGAGCCACCGCTACAACTTACCTACGGTTGTCACTTGTCCATCGGAGAAAACACCTACATCAACTGGGATGCCATTATTCTGGACAATGGGCAGGTTGAGGTTGGCGCGAACGTCATGATTGGGCCTAGAGTGCAAATTTACACAGCCGCTCATTCACTCGATACACAAAGACGCTTAGCCGGAGATGAGATCGCCAAACCGGTAACAATTGGCAATAACGTTTGGATTGGTGGGGGCGCAATCATACTGCCGGGCGTGACCATTGGCGATGAGGCCGTCGTCGGCGCTGGCTCTGTCGTAACCAAAGACGTTGCGCCGGGCGATCGAGTTGTTGGAAATCCGGCGCGCTCCATTAAACCAAAAAACTGAAGAAAGTCGCTATTTCGCCAAATGCTCGCGAATAATATTAGCGAGCAGATTGAGAGCATGAACATATTTGTCATTGAGCTCAAAAGAAGCGTTAAGACGAATACAGTGATCGTATTGTTCTGTCAGGCTGAACATCTTTCCCGGTGCGATGCTGATATTACCTTTTAGCGCTTCTCGATATATCGGCAAGGCATCAATATGCTTGGGAAGCTCTAACCAAATAAAGTACCCACCGCTTTGGCTTAACACTTTGACTGCTTCAGGTAACAGCTCACTAAGCAGAACCGTCATCTTACTTTTACGTTCAAACAGCTTTTTCCGTAACTGCTTCAAATGAGATTCATAATTGCGGCTTGTTAAATAGTGTACCAATGTCATTTGCACTGGTGCACTCGTCGCTAATGTACTCATTAACTGTAACTTTTGTACCTCTAGCGCCCGCTTTCCCGCCGCAACCCAACCAATACGTAGCCCTGCGATTAATGATTTTGAAAACGAGGAGCACAACATGGTATTGCCCGTGTCATCAAACATTCTTAGTGGATAAACCGAGTCATTCCCTGCATGCAGTTCGCTGTACACGTCATCTTCAATCACTGGCACGTTATATCGCTGTGTCAGTTCAATCAGCTTTTGTTTTTTCTCGTTAGAAAGCGTAAAACCCAGAGGATTCTGGAAGTTCGACATCAGCCAGCACGCTTTCACATCGTGTGTTTGCAGCGCTCGTTCCAATGAGTCTAGGTCAATGCCCGTGACTGGGTCTGTTCTTACTGAGAGCGCTTTCAAACCTAACCGCTCTAAGGATTGCAATGCACCATAAAATGCAGGCGACTCCACAACCACCCAATCTCCCGGTCTTGTGCAGGCTTGCAAACTGAGCGTTAACGCCTCCAGCGCGCCTGCCGTAATGACAATTTCATCGGGTGAAATTTCAATGCCTTTCGCAGCATAACGCTTCGCGATGATGGTGCGTAATTGCTCGTTTCCCGGCGGTAAGTTATCAAAGGTGGTGGAAATCGGCATATTGCGAGCGGCTGCGCTCATCGCCCGATTCACGTGATATCGTGGGTACAAACTTGGGTCTGGATAGGCAAAGCCAAAATTGATCATGGATGGATTTTTACTCGCCTGCAGAACATCAAAGATAAACTCATTGATGTCTACCTGCTCAGTCCACGAAACCGCGGCTGGCGCTTGGGGTTCATTTGAGCTCTTAATATTGGGCGCTACTCGATAACCAGATCGCGGCTGTGACGTGACCCAGCCTTGAGATTCCAGAATTTGATACGCGTGCAACACCGTCATCAAGCTCAAACCCGAGTGTTCAGATTGGCGACGCAGCGAAGGCAGCTTGTCACCCGGATGCCATATCCCCGATTTTATCTGCCTTTTAAGCTGTTCCACTAACTCTTGATACTTCGCCAAACGCAAATCCCCTTCCATAAAGCCGAATTCAAAATAATAACACTTCAATATTTAATCTGTTATAGGTTTATAGTCACTGTCTGTACCTACTTCCCTCATTCCGCTCCTCTTAAAATAGCTCTCTCATAAAACTTAAAAGATCAAAGGAAGTTTAATGTTTGGCCTCGACGCATTTATGCTTGCACGGATACAGTTCGCCTTTACGGTATCCTTTCATATTATTTTCCCCGCTATCACCATAGGTTTGGCCACCTATCTCGCCGTGCTGGAAGGCTTATGGCTAAAAACACGCAATCCCGATTACCAAAAGCTCTATCACTTCTGGTCGAAAATTTTTGCGGTTAACTTTGGAATGGGTGTTGTATCTGGTCTTGTCATGGCCTATCAATTCGGCACCAACTGGAGTGGTTTCTCCGACTTCGCTGGTTCTATCACTGGCCCATTACTGACTTATGAAGTGTTAACGGCTTTCTTTCTCGAAGCCGGATTTCTTGGCGTAATGCTGTTTGGGTGGCGTCGCGTCGGCGAAAAGCTGCACTTTTTTGCAACCTCGATGGTGGCGTTAGGCACGATCATTTCGACGTTCTGGATTCTCGCCTCCAACAGTTGGATGCAAACGCCACAAGGCTATGAAATTGTCGACGGACGTGTGGTGCCAACCGACTGGTTTGCTATCGTTTTCAATCCTTCATTTCCTTATCGTTTGGCGCACATGAGCGTCGCGGCTTTCGTCAGTTCAGCACTCTTTGTAGGCGCGTCAGCCGCTTGGCATTTATTGAGAGGCAATCAATCGACTGCGGTAAAAACCATGTTTTCGATGTCGCTCGGGATCTTAGTGTTCCTTGCGCCACTCCAAGCCGTGATTGGCGATGTGCACGGGCTAAACACTCTGGAACACCAGCCCGCCAAAATCGCTGCCATCGAAGGACATTGGGATAACAGCGATGGCAAACCAACCCCATTGATATTGTTCGGCATGCCAAACATGGAACAAGAACGCACAGACTATGCCTTAGAAATTCCTGTTTTAGGAAGTTTGATCCTACGCCACAGTTTAACTGAGCCAATCCCGGCGCTGAAAGACTTCCCGAAAGAGGAACGACCGAACTCACCTATCGTCTTTTGGTCATTTCGAATCATGGTCGGGCTAGGACTTCTGATGATTTTTCAAAGCTTCTACAGCATATGGTTACGAAAAAAGAACACGCTTTATACTTCGCGTTGGTTCCTCAAGTTTTCATTGTTTATGGGGCCATCTGGTCTTATCGCAATACTCGCTGGCTGGTTTACGACAGAGGTTGGTCGGCAACCTTGGGTCGTGTATGGCGTACAAAAAACGCGTGATGCGGTTTCTGCACACGGAGACCTACAAATGAGCATCAGCCTGCTGTGTTTCCTTGTTGTATACAGCTTGGTATTTGGTTTTGGTTATTACTATATGATCCACCAAATCAAGAAAGGCCCCGATGCAATCGAACACGATGAGCACGACATGACGACCGTTTCAGGTCGCATTTAGAATTTGTCACAAAGTGAAGGTAGAGAATATGCATTTTGATTTATCCGTGATTTGGTTCGCGATCATCGTTTTTGCCACTTTGATGTACATCATCATGGACGGCTTCGATTTGGGTATTGGAATACTGATGCCCTTCATCAAGGATGAAAAACAAAAAGACGTCATGGTCAACAGTGTCGCGCCAGTTTGGGACGGCAACGAAACTTGGATTGTGCTTGGAGGCGCATCTCTATTTGGCGCTTTTCCGATGGCTTACGCGGTGATTATTGAAGCGCTAACCATCCCTTTAACGTTGATGTTGATTGCTTTGATCTTTCGTGGCGTCGCGTTTGAGTTTCGCTTTAAAGCATTGGAAAGCCACTTAAAGTTCTGGGATCGCTCTTTTATGGTCGGCTCGATTTTAACCACGTTTTTCCAAGGCATCGTTGTTGGCGCGGTAATTCAAGGCTTTGCGGTGGAAAACCGCGTCTTCGTAGGTAGCCAACTCGACTGGCTCAGCCCTTTTCCCATCTTTTGTGGTTTGGGTTTAGTCGCAACGTACGCGCTGCTTGGTAGCACATGGCTCATCATGAAGACGGAAGGTGAACTGCAAAACACGATGTACCGCTTCACTAACAAAACACTACTGGCAATGATCTCCGCATTAGTCATTGTGAGCGCTTGGACTCCACTTGCTTACCCTGCCATTGCGGAAAGATGGTTTTCTCTGCCTAATTTGTTCTACTTACTGCCCGTACCTGTCATTACTGGGCTGGTCTGTTTGAAGATTGCCGACTCCGTTAAAAAGCGTAAAGAGCGCAGCCCTTTCGTGATGGCATTGGTGATCGTGATTCTCGGGTTCGCTGGGCTTGGCATCAGTATCTGGCCAAATATCATTCCTCCTAGCATATCGATATGGGAAGCAGCGGCTCCTGCAAGCAGTCAGCGCTTTATGCTCGTTGGAGCGGTGATCATCATCCCGATCATTCTGGCTTACACCTTTTGGAGTTACTACGTCTTCTCCGGAAAAGTGAAAGAAGACGAAGCGTACCATTAACGAGTTGATAAGGAGTGAGTATGAAAATCAAAAATTGGTGCCGCCAGTGGGCTTGGATGGTTGGAATTTGGGTCGTTAGCGTCGCTGCATTAGGGTTAGTGTCTATGTTATTTCGCGTCATGATGACCGCTGCAGGGTTAAAATCTTAGCTCGACACGTTTAAGTCAATAAAAAATGGATGCCTCTAGATCTTGTGTAAGAGCTAGAGGCGTTGAACCTAATACTCAATCTTAATGAAAAAGCCAAGCGTTAAGAATCTACTCAAAACATTCTTTCATAAGTCTACATTGCCTGAAGTCGTTCATGCATGCTTACGAGATCAAAAGGTTCAAGCTTTTTCGCAATGCTCAGTAATGCTTCCTTTTTATCTTGCGGTAAACTTTGAAACTTCGACTCTAAACGTAAATCCACTTTGCTAAAAAGTAGCTTTCTAATTTGACTAGCTTTTGCCTTTGATAATTGCAATCCATCATTATCGGAGGTTTCAATTATCATGATAATTCTTGCTAAATCACTGAATTCATCATCAGAGCATAAATAAAGTGATTGTTTGTATAAATAGCCAACCGAAATTTCAAAATCAATATTAAGCGCTTGAATCTGACCGACAATGTTTTCACTCATATCATTTTGAGAAGCAGAGTTGATACAATCATCAAATCGCCTTTCAAATGTAACAAATCGATTATTGAGCTCGTCCAACATAGTCGTATCTTTTGCGAATGATTCTATAGGTAAAACCAATAAGAACATTGGCAGTAGGTATTTTTTCAGCGACCGACTATTCACAATCAAGTCCTTCTTCTAAAAAACTTTCATGCGGTGTTGGTGCAATTGTTTCTTTCAAATTCAAGTCCATTAAACTCGCCAAATGGCTTTCATTAAACTCTGATAGCTTTTGCAGCTTTAGACTGGCTTCATTAAACTCTTGGTAGAACTTATCAGGTTGAGGTATCACGACTGTTTTTATGTTTGCTCGTGTTGCCGCAAGCATACCCGAATAAGAGTCTTCAAAGGCAATACAGTTACTTGAATCTACACCTAGTTTATTGATTGTTAAAAGGTAGACATCTGGCTCTGGCTTACCCTGCTCTACATCGTCTGACGATGATATCGCGTCAAAGTAACTGGCAATACCGAGTTTGTTCAAAATGATGGGAATGAGTTGATAAGGTGAATTAGTAGACAACCCTATCTTAAACCCTTTTTCCTTAAGCAATTTGAGTGTTTCTGTAACACCCTCTAATTCGCATCCTTTTTCAATTATTAATGCCTCCACTTTATCCACAACAGCATTCTCTACTTCCTCTAGGCTCTTTTCTTGCCAAGGATTACGTTCATACCAAAACCTTGTTACTTCACCTGTCGTCATAGTTGCAGTCTGCTTTGACAGCACTTCGGTCACTTGGACACCAACTGATGAAAACACCTGCTTTTCCGCTTCCTTCCACAAAGGTTCTGAATCAATCAGCAACCCGTCCATATCAAAGACCGCAGCGTATATCATTGGTACATCCTCAGTAAGTTCTATTCGTTGAGTAAGATTTGTCTATTCAACCAAAGCATAGCTTTGCATATAACGAGTGAGAGTATCACATTTGCCTGTGGCTATCAGAGCCAGTTCGATGACTCATCTTTAAGCCTCAACATGACCGATGTGCATGGCTACTTTTAGCGCTTGTTTATTGAGATTAGATGCCTCCCAAGCAACAACAACACGACTAGTGAGAGGGATATCCTCAATCTCGGCGACTGTCGCGGAATCATCGAGATGTTCAGCCAGTGAGCGCGGAACGAGAGCAATACCTAACCCGGCCTGCGCCATGGCAATCGTCGTACGAAGTTGCGGTGCTGCGAACTGTGGTTCGAGCCTTACTCCTGCGTCGGCAAAAAGTGTACTCATGCCATCAAACAATGCGGGTCCAGTCTCTCGTGGAAACAGTAAAATTTTATGGCCTCTCAACTGTTTCATCTGGATACAGGGATACTTTGCCAGTTCGTGGCCCGCCGGAATCACCGCGACAAACGGGTCGTTAAACAACACCTTGTGCTCAAAAGGCTCACTGGCGTAACAGGGTAGCCGCATGATTGCGAGATCAAGTTGTTTGCTTTTTAACTGAGTGGCAAGCTCTGGCATTGACAGTTCCGCCGTCTGTAAATGAACCCCATTCTCTTGAATACGCCCAATCCTCTCCAATACCTTAATGCAGGTTGATGTTGACGTCGCGAACCCAATTTTAACCTGCGTATTTTCACCACGGGCAATCTGTCGGGCTTTTGCTTTAGCGCGTTCCACATCAGCAAGAATATTTACCGCATCCGTATAAAAGACTTGCCCTGCATGGGTCAGTTCTACTCCTCTAGACAAGCGCTTAAATAAGTCCACGCCAAGCTCGTGCTCTAGCTTTTTGATTTGTTGACTCAAAGGAGGTTGCGCAATCCCTAACCGTTCAGCTGCTCGGGTAAAGTGACGAGTCTCGGCGACCGCGACAAAATACTTCAGGTAGCGAAATTCCATATATTTTCCATATCAAAATAAATCTTTTTTATATTGGATTTAGCACCGTGTAGAAGTCAATCTAAATATACTCTTCATTGCATAACTGGTCTTACTCATGCGTGGATTTTATAACCCTCTATGCGCTTGTTCGCTTGAAGTAGCGAAAGAATTTTCTGAATACCATCACGTTACCGGAGATGGTGAGATTTATCAGACTTCGTTAATGAGTGCTTTGATCGCTGGTGTTTACGAAGGCTCGACAACCATAGAAGAACTGCTGAAACATGGGGATTTTGGTTTAGGTACGTTCAATGAATTGGATGGTGAGTTGATTGCTTTTGATAAGGAAGTTTTTCAACTCAAGTCGGATGGCTCCGCAAACCCGGCAGACCTAGAGCAAAAAACGCCCTTTGCTGTCATGACTTTTTTTAAGCCTGATATCGAGCTGCCATTGACATCGCGCATGTCACGTCATGAAGTCCATAGCCTCATAGACGACCTGGTTCCAAGCGATAACCTATTTTGCGCAGTGCGCATTGATGGCGTTTTCGATTCAGTTCGCACTCGTACCGTACCTAAACAAACACGCCCTTATCGGCCAATGCTTGAAGTGGTCAAAGAACAACCAACATTCCGCTTCACGCATAAGCAAGGCGTGGTCGCCGGCTTTCGCAGTCCTAAATACACGACTGGCATTAATGTGCCCGGCTATCACGAACACTTTATTACCGATGACCGCCAAGGAGGTGGTCATATCCAGGATTACAGCATTTCGTCAGGATTTCTCCAGATTGGCAAAGTCTCACGGCTAGTGATTGATACCCCAGTATCGACAGACTTCCTCAACGCCAATTTGGCTCCGGAAGATATAAATACCGCCATAGAAAAGGCGGAAAAGTAACAAAGTCAGGCAAATAATAAGGACAACAAATGCAATCCAAACCTTCAAATAAAAATGGAGCTCAGTTGATCGCTCAACAGCTAGAGTCTCTCGGCATTAAGTACATTTTCGGTATTCCCGGTGCAAAAATCGATCGACTGTTCGATGCGATTGAAGACACTAACATCCAAATGATTCCGGTACGCCACGAGGCTAACGGCGCATTTATGGCGGGCGTTATGGGAAGACTAACCGGCAAAGCAGGCGTCACAATGGTTACGTCAGGCCCTGGCTGTGGAAATCTAGTTACGGGGGTGGCAACAGCAAACTCCGAAGGCGATCCGCTGATTGCTATCGGTGGTGCGGTGAAACGAACTGACCAGCAAAAACAAACACACCAGAGCATGGATACCGTCAGTATTTTTCGCTCTATAACTAAGTTCAGTGCTGAAGTGCAGCATGTGGACGCCGCAAGCGAGATCATGGCGAACGCATTTCGTATCGCAGAGTCAGGTCGTCCTGGGGCTTGCTTTTTGAGTCTCCCCCAAGATGTTTTATCCGAGCAAACCCAAACGGACATTATTGTCCCCTCGCCTTACACACAGCCTGGTTGCGCAGACATCGCAGCAATCGAAGATGCGGTCAGTCGAATCAGTAAAGCAAAGCGCTGTGTGGTTTTACTTGGCCTTCACGCGAGCCGCAGTCAAAACGCTGCTGCTATCGCTCGGTTTCTTCAAAATACGCAGCTACCCGTTGTCGGCACTTACCAGGCCGCCGGCACGGTAGACATCAATTACTATCATCACTTTGCTGGGCGTGTCGGTTTGTTTAATAACCAACCTGGCGATGTTTTACTGCGGGACGCCGATTTAATTCTCACCATCGGCTTTAGCCCAATAGAGTATGACCCTGAGCTTTGGAACAGCCACCGCAACCCAGTGATTCACCTCGATATTGAACCAGCAGAATACCAACTTAATTATCAACCTTGTGTTGAAATCGTCGGAAACATTGCGCAGTCATTAGACAAAATGGGCAGCTATATCTCTGAATATGCTCGCCTTTCCCCAACGGCACTTTCAGTACTGGAAGAGGTAGCACTGCAACGGCAAGTGATCAAGACCTATCCCAATGTCTATAACAAGCAAGGGTTTCATCCACTGGCGCTAATTAAAGCCATGCAATCCATCATCACACCAGATACCACGCTATGCCTTGATATGGGGAGCTTCCACATCTGGATCGCTCGTTACTTAAGCTGTTTTCGAGCTCGCCAAATGCTGGTGTCTAACGGCCAACAAACGATGGGCGTTGCACTCCCATGGGCCATTGGTGCCAGCCTACTAAAACCTGGTAGCAAAGTGGTATCGATATCAGGAGACGGCGGTTTTATGCAATCGAGCATGGAGTTAGAAACCGCGGTTAGACTGAACTGCAATATCGTCCATATTGTGTGGGTTGATAACGCCTACAACATGGTAGAAATGCAAGAGGTCAACAAATATCAGCGCTGCTCTGGTGTGAAATTTGGACCAATTGATTTCAAGGTCTACGCCGAATCATTTGGCGCGAAAGGCTTCGCAGTGACTAGTCAACACGAATTACTACCGACATTGAATAAAGCCATGGATGTTGAAGGACCAGCAGTGGTGGCTATCCCCGTAGATTACAGCGACAACGACAAACTGATGTTGCCGCGCACAGAGAAAAATCAAGATCCCGTTTTTGTAAGTTTCGAAGGAGAAATCGCATGAGAGGATTAAAAAATAAAGTCGCACTCGTGACTGGCTCTGCCAATGGTATTGGTTTGGCCATCGCAAAACGTTTGTATGAAGAAGGCGCAAACGTCGCTCTTGCCGATTGGAATGAAGAGCAGTTGGCAAACGCCGTTGAGGGCTTTGATAAACAGCGTGTGTCGGCACATTCCATTGATGTTTCTGATCCAGACAAAGTCGCAGCACTGATTTCTGATGTTGTTACCCGTTTCGGTAAACTGGATATTTTAGTAAACAATGCAGGCGTACATGTCCCTGGTACCGTGATTGAAGGTAGTGTGGAAGACTGGAAGAAGATCTCTGGTGTAAACATTGACGGCGTCGTTTATTGCGCGAAGTTTGCGTTACCTGAACTCTTAAAAACGAAAGGTTGTATGGTAAATACCGCGTCCGTTTCCGGTTTGGGTGGTGACTGGGGTGCCGCATTCTATTGCGCGAGTAAAGGCGCAGTGGTGAACCTTACCCGAGCGATGGCATTGGACCATGGTGCGGATGGGGTAAGAATTAACGCCGTATGCCCAAGCTTAGTAAAAACCAACATGACGAACGGCTGGCCGCAGGACATCCGCGATAAATTCAATGAGCGCATTGCGCTTGGCCGAGCAGCCGAACCTGAAGAAATTGCGTCTGTCGTGACTTTCTTGGCAAGTGATGACGCATCTTTCATTAATGGCGCAAACCTACCTGTAGACGGCGGTGCCACCGCATCAGATGGTCAACCTAAAATAGTATAAGCATGAAATAGACAGATCAGTAAGAGACGTTCTACTACCTTTCGGATCGATGCTGATCTGTCGCTTTACGCTCTGAGCACATAACCCGTGCCAGCAATAAACTCAACCACTCAACCGCTGTTAGAGATATCTCAACAACTTAAAACCAGCAACGAGAAATTAATTTTTCACACAAACCGACAAACTATGTGAGCATTCCATCAGGCATAGAGTGAAGACTTATATATCAGCGATTCACAAAGAACCAGACAGTTTCCGCGAATACTTCTTCAAAAAGATTAAAAGCGACTAACACTTCTGCCACACCATCCATTGCTCTCTGCCTTTAAAAACCTCAACACTGTTTGCCACCACTGAGGACTTCACAAGTTCAAACGTGGGCTCTAGAAAAGCTGCCAACTCCCCACTTCGCAAACAAAATGGAGGGAAGCGTGATAGGTAATTATCATCAATGACGAAAAAACCAATTAGAAAACCGTCTCTTGGCAGCAATTTATCCACCATAGCAAAGTATTCTGACCACATGTCTCTCGGTAGTGCTGCGAGAAAGGCCCGCTCGTAAATGACATCAAACGAGTGAGAAAAATCGGCATTAAATACATCACCCAATACGACTTTATCTTTGTAGTTACCTAACGCTGATTGCGCCATTTTTACCGCTTCTTGGCTGTAATCCATCGCGATCACGTCATGCCCATATTGAATAAAAGTGCTCAGTTCATAAGCGGCACCACACCCAGGAATAAACACTGACTGGCCTACATGAAGTGAATTGTCAAGATAGTCCTTGAGTTCTTGAGGTGTCGATTGGGCATCCCAAGGCATAGTGCCTCGGATAAACAAATCATCCCAGAATTGTGTGTTAATCATTGGTGCCTGTTTCATTTACCCGCTCCCTGATTGCGGTAGTAAAAAATAAAGGGATACGCAGCGCAATGTGGTATCCCTTTTCTAGCCTTTTGTCTGACGTTGTTAGTTTTTTATGACAACCACTTTCTACTGCACTTATGCCACCAATGAGTTAACTGCGAAGATCATTGATTAACGGCTGCTCCGCTTGGTTCGGTACAAACTGGACATTGCCTTTCAGTTTAGTGACTGACTGTAGTGTTGCTTGAATGTCCTCTGCTGATACATGCACATCATGACAACAGAAAGTAATGGCATCGTTGAAGCCATCGCGCTCAATTTTCAAGGAGCCTTTAATATCGTGGCGACGACAGACTTCTTGGATCTGATGCGGATAAACAAACAGCCCTTTTACTTTCACCGCGGAGTCTGCTCGTCCCATCCAGCCCTTAATTCGTGCATTCGTGCGTGAAGAATCAGAACTAATCTCTAGATATGCCGATAAATCTCCCGTTGCGTAGCGAATCAGCGGGAACTTCTCATCGAGCGACGTTACAACGACTTCACCGACTTCTCCCGGTTGTACAGGAACACCATCAGGATCAACGATTTCAACAATAATATCTTCGGCAATCACTAATCCTTGTTCACCAGACACTTGATAAGCAATCAAACCAAGCTCTGCACTTGCGTAGGCTTGAAATACTGCAATGCCTTTTTCCTCAAACATCTGTTGCATGTCTGCTGTAACCGCTTCACCAGAGACCAGAGCTTTCTCAAAGCTAGGCAGCTCATTGTATTTCTCTTGATACTTTTGTAGCAACGTCAGCAAATACGAAGGTGTACCAGTGTAACCATTAGGTTGAAGCTGTTTAATTGCCTCTATTTGCGCTTCGGTATTGCCTACTCCAGCCGGAAATACCGCACAGCCACAAGCCCTTGCGCCACCATCCATAATAAATCCGCCAGGAGAGAAATGGTAAGAGAGCGTGTTATGCACTAAATCACCCGCACAGAACCCAGCAGTGTGAAACGCGCGCCCCATACGCCAGAAATCGGCCTCATCCGTTTGAGCCTCATACAACGGCCCAGGAGATTGGAATACGCGCGCCATTTGACCAATGGCAACGCTATTTAAGCCACCAAACGGCGGTTTAAGTTGCTGCTGATTAGGTACATTGAACTTACGTGTAATCGGGAACTGAGCAAGCCCTTCACGATTGTTTGCCAATGTAGGATCTAACTCAGAAAAATGCGCTGCGTAATGTTCGCTATTGGCTTTCGAATTCTCAATCAGTGCTGGCAAACGTTGAAACAGCGACTCTTCTCGCGCCTGTAGAGACAACGATTCTTTCGCATCAAATAGTTCGTTCATCCTTGCTCCTTACAACCAACGCTTACGACGTTTGTAAGATTTCAGATTCTTAAAGCTCTTGCGATCTTCATCGCCGCCGCCAAGGTAGAATTCTTTTACGTCTTCATTGTTTAGCAATTCGTGCTTGCTGCCATCTAGTACGATTTTGCCTGATTCCATGATGTAACCGTAATCGGCCGCTTGAAGAGCGAAGTTGGCATTCTGTTCAACCAAAAGCATGGTAATACCTTGCTCTTTGTTGATCTTGTTAATAATACTGAATACTTCTTTAACTAGCAGCGGAGAAAGCCCCATAGACGGTTCGTCCAACAAAATCATCTTCGGTCGAGCCATTAAAGCTCGGCCAATCGCTAACATTTGTTGCTCACCGCCAGACAAGTAGCCCGCCAGGCCAGTGCGCTCTTTGAGTCGCGGGAAATAGTCAAACACCATTTCGATGTCTTGTTCAACTTCGTTGTCAGTGCGTGTATAAGCGCCTAAGCGAAGATTTTCTATTACCGTCATATCTTCAACAATTCGGCGCCCTTCCATAACTTGGAAGATGCCCGAACGGACGATCTCTTCCGGGTTTTTGTTGTCTATACGCTCGCCCATGAAGTTGATTTCGCCGCGCGTCACTTCACCATCTTCGGTTTTCAATAAACCAGAAATGGCTTTCAACGTTGTGGATTTACCCGCACCGTTGGCGCCCAGTAAGGTCACAATCTGCCCTTTTGGAACTTCTAAACTCACACCGCGAAGTACTAGTATTACTTCGTCGTAGACGACTTCAATGTTGTTCACTGAAAGCAGTATTTCTGCCGGTTCGATATTCGTTGCTAATTCAGCCATCAAGCTACTCCTTGCTAGGGTGAGAGTGTTCTCTCACCCATCCTTATTTTCAGTAAGCTTTGTTATTAATAAGTCGTAGATTAGTAACCTAGCCAATCGTCACGACGTGACAATGTCACCTGAGATACTTTCTTAATATCAACTGCGCCGCCATCGTTGTTGCCCATAAAGACGTTCACGGTTGTTGTGCCTCGGTGATCTTCCGGTTTCCAGCTCGCAGGGACACAAACACCTTCTAAGCCTTGTGGTACCCAGTTGTCATGGACATACATGCCCTTCTTGATGTTTTCACCTGTGATACCACCGTTGTCTTTCGCCCACTCCATTGCTTCTTTCATATAGAACGCAGAACAAATACCGCGAATGTAATGGTGAGTTCTGAATTCGCCCGGCTCTGATTCAGACTGCTTAGAAATCTCACGGACCAGTTTCATGCCTTCATTATCATCTCCCCAAAACGCTGTCATACCTGGGAAAACGTAATCTTTAAGGCCATCGCCTGCTGCTTCAAGCACTGGCTTATCGCCGCCCCAAATGTTTGCCATGTACTGGAACTCTGTCCCAACCGTGTTACAAGACTTCACTAGTGAGATAACCGAGCTACCGATATTAGCAATGTAACCGTAGTTGGTGCCTGACTCTTTCAGCGACAAACATTGCGCTTTGAAGTCCCCTGGTTTTAGTGACACAACGACTGGGTTTTGTACATCAAAACCAAGTTCTTTGGCGTACTCTGCACACGCTTCTTTTGGCGCATTCGGGAATGGATGGTTATCGCCAATGTGCGTAAATTTCGGCGCACCTTGGTTGCCCTTAGATTCCCAATCTTCTTTCGCCCACTTAACTAGCGCACGGCACGCATCTGAGTACGACGCACCATAAAAGAAATTATAAGGCGCTGGTTTCGCGGTTTTTGGGTTTTTGCCAGTTGGGTCAGTTAAGTGACCAGAGTAAGAAGCAGAGAACACCGGCACTTTGTCTTTGGTAACAAACGAAATAAGTGCTTCGGTATCCGCCGTACCCCAACCTTGCAGCGCAACCATGTCTTTACGCGCCACCCAACGTTTATAGTTAGAAATCGCCACTGGTACTTTGTACGCCATGTCTACTGTTTCAAATTCGAGCTCGGTACCGTTAATGCCACCGTTTTGGTTAATCCAACGCAATGCGTCTCGCACGCCAGAACCATAAGGCTTGCTCACATAGGCAGTTGGTCCAGAAAAGTCGACTAATTGCCCGACAAACACAGAATCTTTTGCCCAAGTTGCGGTAGTAAACAGTGCAGATGACAGCACCAACGTTGTCGCTAAATGTCCTTTATTCATAACTCGTTGTCCTTGTTATTGAGGTATATTCCACTTAATTCCACGTTAATATGAGAACGGATAGTGTTTCCAATATGCTCGAATCTGTTGCCAGCGATGCGATAATCCTTGAGGTTCGAAAATAAGGAACAGCATGATGACTAAACCAATCGCCATTTCTTTGAAGTAAGCCAGACCATCAGTGAAAGCGGTGGTATCACCAAACGCTGAAAGCCCCGTTACACCAAACTCTAAAACTTCAGGCAGCAATACGATAAATATCGTCCCCATCAATGTGCCTTTGACTGAACCCAAGCCACCAATGATGATCATTGCCAAGAACTGGATAGACATCATGATGGTGAAGCCTTCTGCTGATACAAACCCTAGATAATGTCCGTAGAGTGCCCCCCCGATGCCTGCATAGAATGCACACACTCCAAATGAGAGCAGACGATACTTGGTTAGGTTGATGCCCATGATCTCTGCTGATAGATAGTGATCTCGTACTGAGACAAACGCGCGACCGTCACGAGAACGGATTAAGTTTGATGCCCACATATACATGAAGATCAGCGCAAACAGAGCGATGTAGAAGAAGCTTTCGTCAGTCGTAAACTCAAAGCCAAACAAATTAATTGGGTTCGCGCTTGCACCGTATGAGCCGCCACTGAACCAATCTGCGCGAGCAAAGAAGTCCTCTAAAATAAACTGCGCCGCCAACGTTGCGATGGCTAGATATAAACCTTTAATTCGAGCCGCTGGCAGACCAAACAGCATCCCCACAATCATGGTTAAGTAACCCGCAAGCGGAATCGCAAACACAACTGGAATATTAAACTGGTTATTTAGCCAAGCCGATGCAAAGGCGCCAAAGCCAAAGAACGCACCGTGACCTAGCGAGATTTGTCCGGTAAAACCAACCAAAATGTTTAAGCCCAATGCCGCGATACCGAGGTATGCAATCTGAATAAACAGGTTTAGGAAGTAAATATCCAAGACCAGCGGTGCTGCCAGCATGGCGATGACACCAGCAATCGCAAGGCTTCTGATGGTTTTGGTTTCAAAAATTGGCGTATCGCTTTTGTATGTGGTTCGAAAATCACCACATGGGCGCATGCTAAGTTGAGCCATGTTATTTCTCCTTAAATACGCTCAATATCTTTGGTACCAAACAGGCCATATGGCTTGAAGGCAAGAATGATTAACAGCACATAGAATGGTGCGATGTTGTATAAGTTACCCACTTGCAGGTATTGGCTATCAAAAAACTCAGCCAAGTTTTCTAGCACCCCGATGGTAATACCACCGACAATTGCGCCGACTACCGAATCTAAGCCACCTAAAATAACGGCTGGGAAAACTTTGATACCAATAATGGATAGCGCGTCAGATACGCCGTTAACGATACCGATAACAATCCCTGCTGTTGCAGATACCATTGCCGAAATGGCCCAACTGATGGCGAACACTTTCTTGATGGAAATGCCAAGACTCTGGGCTACTTGCTGGTTGAATGCCGTTGCGCGCATTGCCAGACCCATTTTGCTGAATTTGAAGAACCAGTAGAACGCGCCCATGATGAGCATTGAGAAGATCAAGCTCAGAATGTAAGCAAACTCAACATTCAAACCTCCGATATTTACCACGTTGGTTTCGAACACTTGCGGGTACGACACAGCCGAGACACCGAATATCCACTTCATCAGCGCTTGGAAAAACATCGATAGACCGATGGTCACCATGATCACAGAGATAATCGGTTCACCAATCAACGGTCTGAGCACAATGGTTTGCACGGCGATACCAAAAATCATCATGAACGCAAGCGTGAGTAAAAAGCCAATAAAAAACGGTAACTGTAGGTGCACCAATGCCGCCCAACATACCCATGCGCCAATCAACAAGAACTCACCCTGAGCAAAGTTGACCACCTGGGTCGATTTGTAAATCAATACAAAGCACATGGCGACAACGCCATACAACATGCCAACGATCACGCCATTAATGACGAGTTGCAGTAATAAATCCGTATTCACTATGCGATCCTCCGTTGTTCGCTATCCACTAGTGTTGGCTCATGCTCAATAAGCGTTTCAATAACTAGCGACGTTTGAATGCGTGTTTTAGTGCCATCTTGATAAGTGATCACTGTATCGACATCGACTTTTGGATCGTCGCTGTAGATGGTTTCGATGATGTCTCCGTATTTCTCTGCAACCACACCACGGCGTACTTTACGTGTGCGAGTTAGCTCTCCATCGTCGGCATCCAACTCTTTGTAAAGTAGAATGAATTTACTGATCTTCTGTGCATCTGGTAGGGATTCGTTCACTTTTTGAACTTCTTCACGAATCGCTTGGTACACTTCTGGTTGAGCAGATAAGTTGGTGTAGTTGGTAAATGCCAAGCCGCGTTGCTCTGCCCACTTCGCGACGATCGCATAGCGAATACAGATGATGGCAGACAGCCAAGGTCGACCTTTACCTACCACCACGGCTTCTGCAATAAACGGCGAGAACTTGAGTTTGTTTTCGATAAACTGTGGCGAATAACGGTCGCCATGGCTGGTTTCCGACATATCTTTCAGACGATCAATCACCACCAAGTGACCGGAATCTTTAAAATAGCCCGCATCGCCTGTGTGCATCCAACCATCTTGAACATCTTCATCATATGCTGCTTGGTTGTTTAAGTAGCCAGTAAACATGCCTGTACTTTTCGCGATGATTTCACCAACGCCATTGCTGTCCGGGTTGATGACTTTCACATCTGCATTATCAAACGCAACACCAACGGAATCGTAATCCACATCGTCCGCTTGGTGCACAGTGTATGCGCCACACATTTCGGTCTGACCATAAAGCTGCTTAAGTGGCACACCAATAGCTTGTAGGTAACGGAAAGTGTCAGGCCCCATCGCCGCCCCGCCCGTTGCAGCAGATGTTAGGTTCGAAAAGCCTAAACGGTCTCGCAAAGCACGCAAAAGAATCCATTCGGCGAGTTTAGAACGTTTGCCCTGCTCTAACGCTTTGTTGGCTAAGCTCATGCCCAGTTTGTACATCTTTTGCTTAAACGGTGTCGAATCCATCATTCGTGCAGACACGTCTGCCACAATGTTTTCCCACACACGTGGCGCTAACAGCACAAAGTTTGGACCGATTTCACGCAAGTCGGACATCATGGTTTCTTGTTCTTCCACAAAGTTAACGATTTGACGAGAAATCAACGCCTGACCAACCACGTAAACCTGCTCCATAATCCAAGGCAAAGGCAGAACAGAAACGTAGTTGTCGCCTGGGGAACGAGGGTCTGCACGCAAGTAAGCCGCACAGTGATCCAAGAACGTGCCACTGTGTAGCTGAGCCAATTTTGGTTTAGAAGTCGTACCCGACGTTGTACAAAGAATTGAAAGATCGCTGCCTTTGGTTTCAACAACCATATTGAGATATTTGTCTGGGTCCGCTTTATCAATCAGCTGACCTTTTTTGTAGACCTGTTCAACATCAATCAATCTTGGATCATCGTATTTACGCATTCCACGAGGATCGCAGTAAATAATGTATTCAACGCTAGGAATTTCATCACCAAGCTCAAGCAGCTTGTCGCATTGCTCTTCATCTTCGGCAATCACGACTTTTGCTTTGGCATAGTTGATAAGGTACGCCACCTCTTCGTGCATAGAATCTTGATAGATGCCCAGCGAGAAACCTTTGATCGCATGTGCCGCTAACTCGCCCCATACCCATTCCGGGCGGTTATCACCTAACAAACCAACGACATCTTGCTCACCAATACCCAAATCTTGTAGTGCCAGTGCCATCCACTTGACGCGGTTTTCGTAATCCTTCCAAGTGAACTCTCGCCAAATACCAAACTCCTTTTCACGCATTGCGACTTGTTCGGGCCAGTTCTTGGCATTGTGTTGCAACACTTTTGGAAAGGTATCTAAGCGGGTTATATCTGCCCAATCATTATGTTGCTGTGCCATTATGCACTCTCCTCTAATGTCGGTAGCTCTTCGCCTAAGTACGCTTGTTTCACATGTGGGTTGGCCATCACTTCTTCAGGCTCACCCGTAGCAATGTGTTTCCCGAAATCCAAAACCAAAACGCGATTAGAGATGTCCATGACCACGCCCATGTCGTGCTCAATCATGATGATCGTGATATCTAATTCTTCATTCAGATCCATGATGTAACGTGCCATGTCTTCCTTTTCTTCCAAGTTCATACCTGCCATTGGTTCATCAAGCAGCAGTAACTTAGGTTTTAAGGCAATGGCACGAGCAAGCTCTACACGCTTACGTAAGCCGTAAGATAGCGTGCCTGCAGTCGCTTTTCGGATGTGCTGGATTTCTAGAAAATCGATCACGTCTTCCACATATTTGCGGTGCGCCATCTCCTCTTTCTGCGCATTGGAGAACCAATAGAGTGGCCCCGTGACGAAGTTATTTTTCAGTAGGTGGTGTCGGCCAACCATGATGTTGTCCAGTACCGACATATGAGAAAAGAGCGCTAAGTTTTGGAAGGTTCTTCCCAGCCCTAACTCAGCTCGTTGGCTTGGTGTACGTTTAGTTACGTCATCTCCAGCGAAGATTACAGAGCCTTTGTTTGGTGTGTATCGACCAGAGATGCAATTGAGCATTGAGGTTTTACCTGCACCGTTTGGACCAATGATTGAAAAAATTTCCTTTTCATTCACATGGAAGCTCACGTCAGTTAAAGCTTTCACCCCACCAAAAGCCAATGAAATATCGTTTACCTGCAACAGAGGCGATTCCGATACCATAGTTGATCTCCCTTTCGTTATTTTAAGTGCGTTCCATTGAGCACTATTTGATCAAACCTAACTTTGATACTGGTAACCGCTTTTACACCTATGCATCAACTTTGTATTCAGTTTACGTAAACGTCAATTTAAAATCAGAATAGTGCCTGAAAGATTAAGTTGCAATCGAGTTCATCGAGAAAGATTTGAACTAACGCAAACTTTAAGTAAATAAATTGTTAATAAAAATTATTCTCAAACGCTTACATATTTGGATAGTTCGGACCACCACCACCTTCTGGCGGAGTCCAGGTAATATTTTGACTTGGATCTTTGATGTCGCAGGTCTTACAGTGGATACAGTTGGCCGCATTTATTTGCAGCTCTGGCTGCTGCTCCCCCTGTACGATTTCATACACGCCAGCCGGACAATAGCGCTGTGCTGGCTCTGCATATAATTCAAGGTTCTGCTCAATAGGGATCCGCTGGTTCTCCAGTCGTAAGTGGCATGGTTGATCTTCCTCATGGAAGATATTGGATAGATAAACGGAAGAGAGGCGATCGAAACTTAACACGCCATCAGGCTTCGGATAGACAATTTCATTGCTGTTTTCCGCCAATAACAGAGACTGATGATCAGGCTTATCACAGCGGATATGCCACTTAGCTTTACCTTTTAACACGTTATGTTCCAGCAGCGCTAAACCACCGCCCAGCCACGATCCAAAGCGGTGGATTCCACTTGAGAAGTTACGTGCTTGATAAAGCTCTTCATACAGCCAAGACTGTTTGAAATGCTTTTGATAATCAGCAGTAACTGACTGACTCTCAAGGGCTTCACATACTGCTTCAGCGGCAAGCATTCCAGATTTTATTGCGGTGTGTGTGCCTTTGATTTTAGCGCCGTTAAGTGTTCCTGCATCACAGCCAATTAACAAGCCACCAGCAAACTGCTGCGTGGGAAGCGAATGAAAGCCGCCCTTGGTAATCGCTCTCGCGCCATAGCTAATACGCTTCCCATTTTTGAGGTATTGCTCAATCAACGGGTGGTGTTTAAAACGTTGAAACTCATCAAATGGAATCAAGTGCGGATTCTTATAATTCAAGTCAACAATCAACCCGACGGCAACTTGGTTTCCCTCTAAATGGTAGAGATAACTGCCACCTGTAGCTTCATTTGATAACGGCCAACCTAATCCGTGCACTACTAAACCTTGCTGATGCTGCTCTGATGGGATTTCCCACAGCTCTTTAAAACCGATAGCGTAGTGTTGAGGCGTTTTCTCTTCAGCAAGATTAAATCGGTTAATCAACTGCTTACCAATATGCCCCCGTGCGCCTTCAGCAAATAAAGTAAACTTCGCTCGCAGTTCAATACCAGGTTCGAAATTTCCTTTTTGTTCACCATTTTTATCTAATCCCATATCGCCCGTGATCACGCCACAAACACGACTATCTTCATCGATGATCGCTTGACTGGCGGTAAAACCTGGGTAGACCTCCACCCCCAAGTTCTCAGCCTGCAACGCCATCCATCGGCATAGACTGCCCAAACTTATGATGTAATTACCTTTGTTATGTAACGTATTAGGCACCGCCCAAGAAGGCAGTTCATGACCATTGATCTCATTGCCTAGATAGTAGGTTTTATCTTGGTTTACTTTGGTATTGAGCGGAGCGCCTTTCTCTTCCCAGTCGGGAAAAAGCTCATCCAAACTCCGCGTTTCAAACACCGCACCCGATAAAATATGCGCTCCAACTTCAGAACCTTTTTCTACCACGCAAACAGAGAGGTCTTGTTTTTTTTCTGCTGCTAATTGTTTGATTCGGCATGCCGCAGACAAACCTGCGGGACCAGCGCCTACAATCAGAACATCAAATTCCATGCAGTCTCTTTCCATGATTGCATTCCTTTTTCTTTGCATGTTGCCAACTTGTTAAGCGACAATATATTTAAAGTTGACGCAAACGTAAAGGTAAATTAACATCATTTTAAAGACGTCATCACATCGTCTTCACTGTAAACACATAGTCTTCACTGTAAAAAGGAATCTAACGTGAAAATACTAGTGCCAATCAAAAGGGTCATTGATCCCTACGTTAAAGTTCGCGTGAAAGCGGACCATAGCGATGTTGAAACCAATAACGTCAAGATGACGATTAATCCATTTTGCGAAATAGCCGTTGAAGAAGCCGTACGACTAAAGGAGCAAGGTATTGCAGATGAAGTCATCGTTGTCAGTGCCGGCGGTAGCCAGTGTCAGGAGCAACTACGTACCGCGCTTGCATTAGGCGCCGATCGCGCTATTCATGTCGATACTGAAGACAAAATAGAGCCATTAGTTGTTGCTAAGCTGCTCAAAGCTCTAGTTGAGCAAGAACAAGCACAGCTTGTGATTACGGGTAAACAATCCATTGATACGGACAACAACCAAGTGGCTCAGATGCTGGCCGCCCTACTTGACTGGCCTCAAGCAACTTTCGCTTCCGACGTGAAGATTGAAGATCAAAAAGTTCAGGTCGTGAGAGAAGTGGACGGCGGCTTGATGACGGTCGCGATGAACTTACCTGCGGTGATCAGTACTGACTTACGCCTGAATGAACCGCGTTTTGCCTCTTTGCCTAATATCATGAAAGCTAAGCGCAAGCCGTTAGATACCATCACACCTGACAGTCTGGGTGTTGAAGTGGTATTTAGCCAAACCATTCAAGAAGTCACACCGCCAGCGCAAAGAAAAGGTGGCATCAAGGTTGAATCTGTCTCAGAGCTTCTCGATAAGCTGCGTAACGAAGCGAAGGTGATTTCATGAAGAACTTAATCATAGCAGAACATGACAATAACCAATTGCATGCGGACACACTCAAAGTGGTTAATGCAGCAAAACAAGTCAGCCAAGACAATGTTTTGATCGTAGTGGGCCACCAGTGTGAAGAAGTCGCTCAGCAAGCTTGTCGCGTTGATGGTATATCAAACGTAATTTGTGTCGATTATGAACAACTTAAGCATCAATTTGCCGAGAGTATCGCACCTATTGTAGTGAGTATTGCTGAAGGCTTTGACGCAATCTGGGCTAGCTCATCATCAAAAGGGAAAGACCTTGCACCGCGAGTAGCAGCGAAGTTCGGCGTTGGGCAAATTTCCGATATTGTCCAAGTTATCGATGAAAACACTTTTATCCGCCCTATTTATGCAGGAAACGCATTTGCCAAAGTGACCACCAGCGACAAGGTTCGCGTCATCACCGTGCGCGCGTCTGCGTTTGAGCCGGTTACTTGTCACAACCAAGCTGATATTAAGCATCAGCAGGTCACTATCTCAGCTCCAATGGTTGAATTGGTTTCTGCCGATAAAACCGTGTCAGAGCGCCCTGAATTAAGCGCGGCAGAGGTGGTTGTGTCAGGTGGACGCGGAGTCGGTAGCAAAGAGAACTTCGCGTTGATCGAACAAGTTGCCGATAAACTAGGTGCTGCCATTGGCGCTTCTCGTGCGGCAGTTGATGCCGGGTTTGTTGCCAACGACTTACAAGTCGGTCAAACCGGTAAAATCGTTGCACCTAAGCTTTATATAGCGGTTGGGATTTCCGGTGCCATCCAGCATCTTGCAGGAATGAAGGAATCCAAAGTGATTGTCGCGATCAACAAAGATCCAGAATCTCCTATCTTTGAAGTTGCTGACTATGGATTGGTTGGTGATTTATTTGAGGTACTACCTCAGCTTGCCGAACAACTTTAAACGATCAGATAAGGGGCGAACACTGCTATGTTCGCCCCTTTATTTTGTTTTGGTCATATTCAAAAGAATTGAAATTAGAGGGACCTATGCCAAATTCTGCACCTATTTGGTCACCATCTGCTGAGCGCGTCAGCAATAGCAACTTATTACGGTTCATTGAAAAGGTTAATAAAGACAAAGCCGAAGGTGCCGTACTCAACAATTACACGTCTCTACACCAGTGGTCCATTGAGCACAATGATGAATTTTGGCGACATACTTGGCAGTATTGCAACGTAATCGGAGATATGGGTTCGCAAGTCAAGAGCCTTGGCAGTCCCAAATGGACACCAACAGGTTCTAATCATCATCATGTAAATAGAGACACAGTATGGTTTGCTGACGCCACGCTGAACTACGCAGAGAACCTCCTATCTCAGGCTGAACAATCACCAGAGCGTGAGTTTATTGTTTTTAGCAATGAAAGCGGTGAACACCGACAACTCACCGGTAAACAGTTGCTTGAACAAGTTTCTGCCATTCAACAATGGCTACTCAATTGTGGTGTCGGTAAAGGCGATGTCGTTGCGGGTTATTTGCCCTACCTTCCTGAAACCGTTATTGCCATGCTGGCCACCAGTCTTGGTGCCATTTGGACTTCAACCTCTCCTGATTTTGGTATCGATAGCGTCGTAGAGCGTTTTGGTCAGGTCAAACCGAAAGTTCTTTTTTGCTGTGATGGCTACCAGTTCGGAGGCAAAGCTTTCGATATGACGAACAAGAACACCACTCTTAGTAGTAAGTTAAGCAGTGCCTCCGAAGAGACTACTATTAGCGTATGCCAAATCGAATATTTACAAAACGCTGAGAGTGCTAGCACTTCTGAGTTTGTTTCTTGGTCCGATATTACTCACCACTTTTCTCCACAATCAATTCAATATCAACCAACGCTGTTTAATGACCCGTTATTCATTTTGTATTCTTCTGGTACAACAGGTCAACCTAAGTGTATTGTCCATTCCGCAGGCGGTACCTTGCTCAATCACCTCAAAGAACATCAACTGCATTGCGACATCAAATCGCAAGACAAGGTTTTCTACTACACAACATGTGGTTGGATGATGTGGAACTGGCATGTTTCCGCTCTTGCGAGTGGTGCAGCCTTAGTGATTTACGACGGTAGTCCGGTTTACCCTGATCACTCCGTCTTATGGCGATTAGCTGAAGAACATAACGTGTCGCTGTTTGGTACTTCAGCGAAATACTTAGAGGCACTGGAGCAGGCGAACTGCTCTCCAAAACTAGAACATAACCTGAAGTCACTCAAAACTCTGTGCTCAACTGGTTCGGTGCTTTACCCAGAACAATTTAATTATGTCTATCAGCACATCAAGCAGGACTTGCATCTCGCTTCTATCGCTGGCGGCACAGATATTTGCGGATGCTTTGTACTTGGAAACCCTATTTCACCAGTTTACAAAGGTGAATGCCAAGGCTCAGGGCTGGGAATCGACGCACGTGTTCTAGAGGATGATGGACATACTATTACGCAAAAACGCGGCGAACTGACTTGTAATAACTCGCTACCTAACTTCCCTATTGGCTTCTGGCACGACAACGGCGAACGTTATCACAACGCTTATTGGAGCAAGTTTACCGATATCTGGCACCATGGCGACGATGTGATGCAAACCGAACATGGCGGCTTTATTTTTTATGGCCGTAGTGACGCAACCTTAAATCCAGGCGGCGTACGCATCGGTACCGCTGAAATCTATCAGCAAGTGAACGCGTTACCCGAGGTTGAAGACTCCATCGCTGTCGGCAAGTTAAACCAGCAGTCTGAAGAAATCTGGTTACTAGTAAAACTCGCTCACAACGTCGAGTTAACCCAACAACTCACCGATTCAATTCGCCAAACATTGAAAACAAAATGTTCACCGCGCCATGTCCCACGACAAATTTTTGCTATCAGTGATATTCCTAAAACGCGCTCAGGCAAATTGGTTGAGCTAGCAGTGAAACAATTGGTAAACGGACAAGCTGTAAAAAACATTGGTGCTATTGCTAACCCAGAAGTGCTGGAAGAAATTAAAACGCTTTTCAACATAGAAGGCGCCACCGTCACTTAGAGACCCAACAAGTCTTCCCACAATACAGACGGGTATAACCTAACTATATTTTAGCTCGCTCGATAACTCCTCCCCACTTTCGTGGAAACTGAGCGAAATATGCTTCATGTACACAAAAAAGGTGAGATAATTCTATCTCACCTTTGAGCCATATGAGCTGGAGCATTAGTTTGGGGGTTAAGCTTTTATCAGTTGGCTCATATCTTCGCGAACTTGTGGCACCGTTAAACCAACGATGATTTGAAGGCTCTCTTGATTTCTAACAATATTCACCGCTCCGTGCTGTGTGAAAAATGCGTTCTCCTTTACCAGAGAGACATCTTTAACTTTAACACGCAGACGCGTCGCGCAATTAGTTAACAATTCAATGTTTTCTTTTCCACCCAAACCTTCAATAAAGGCACTAGCTTGTGACGGACTTGCGCTACTGTTATGGACCGCTTTCGCTTCTTTGTAGTCAGCTTTGGAATACAACTTACTATCTGCACCTTCACGTCCCGGAGTAAGTATGTTGTATTTTAAAATAAGCGCGCGAAACGTAACAAAGTAGACACCAGTAAACATGAGACCAATAATAATCTGAATCACGTATGTTCCTGCATGGTTACCAGCCAAAGGCAACCAGTTTTGGAAAATGAAGTCTATCAAGCCAGTCTGAAAGTTACCGGAAACACCAAACATAAAGGCGATCGTTGCCATTGTCGCAGATAACAACGCATGCAAAGCAAACAGCGCAGGTGCGATAAATAAGAATGTAAACTCTATTGGTTCGGTGATCCCTGTAAGAATTGCTGTGATTGCGGCTCCGAGCACTAACCCCATCACCATCTTTTTATTTTCTTTTTTCGCAACTGAATAGAGTGCTAGTGCGATACCCGTACAACCAAACACTTTACCCATTCCCGTCAACATCAAACCACCCTGAGGAAATTGTGTCGTTAAACTTTCCGAGCTCTGGGCGAATGTCTGTATATTTTGAATCCAATAGGCAACCGTTCCGCCATCGACTGCAACTGGCCCATAAAAAACGGGACCATATACGAAATGATGCAACCCCGTTGGTATCATGATTCGCTCTAAAAACGTAAATAGCCATACCCCTAACGATCCAGCAGAAACCAAAAATGATTGCAGATTGTTAATACCATGCTGAATACTTGGCCAAGTCAAACAAGTTAGAATTGCCATCACGACCATAATGGGGAAACTAATGATCACAACCAATGGCGTTCCGCCAAATACAGCCGCCCAATCCGGTAGCTTTTTATCAAAGAATCGGTTGTGAACCCAAACAGAGAGACTTGCAATTAAAATGGCACCTAGCAAGTTGGTATCAAGCGTTAGAATGCCACCAACTTCAGTCAAACCTCGCTCACCTTCCGTATAGTTCACGCCCAGTTCTGGTCCCCAAAATTGAAGGATTCCACCAATAACGTAGTTAAACGTAATGTAGGAAACGAGTGTTGCAAGTACAGCGCGACCAGATGCTTTTTTAGCTAAAGCGATAGGTAACCCAACGGCAAAAATAAGTGCCATATTTTTAAATACAGCGAGAGATGCCTGTAAAATGATCGTCGAGACTTTAACCCAAGCACTCCCCTCTAGTGCCCAAGGAAACACTTCTTGATTTAACAGCACAACAGAGAAACCCAATAACATGCCCGCTGCTGGAAATAATAGAACGGGAACAAACATCGCGGCTCCGAACCTTTGAATAATGTCTTTCATATAAACCTCTTGTTTCATTCACGGAGCCTACAAGTAGGCCCCGAACGTCCAGTTGTTATTGAAAAAATTGAGGAAGGTAGGCTTTATTTTCTTCTAGTAATTGTTTTGTTATTTCTTTAGCTTTTGGCACATTAACCACGGTACGGTTAAGTGTGAGTGCATTAATCAGCTTTTGCTGACTTCCTTCGTACCAAGCATCCACGACTAATTTCTCGTAACCAAGTTGGCTTTCAATCATGGCTTTTTGGAAGGTTGGGATTTTTCCTACAGTAAAAGCTTTCGGTCCATCACTAGTTAGCGCAGCTGGAACTTCTACCATGGCGTCATTTTGTAAATTTGTAATAGCACCATTATTCGGTACGATGACGAGATACACATCGCTCAAGTTGTAGGCAAGCGAAGCCGCAACTCTCACCATGTATCGACCATGGATATCGGCATGCAGTGTTTCGTGCTTCGTGGTGCCCGCTTCAATTATTCTTGCGTTCAATTCGAACACTCGTTTCTCACGGCCGTTAATTACCTGCCTTGCGCGAGTATTATTGATATCCTCTTTCGCCACCATTTTTTCAGGGTACAAATAGTATTGAAGATACGTATTCGGCAAAAACTCTGGATTATCAGCAAGCATTGTTCTCATGTTTTTGAATGTGGCTTGCCACGATGGGTCATCCGCTATTTCCGCATCAACCGCACTGATCCCTTCTTTTAGGATGATATTTTTAATTTTATCCGTTAAGTCTTCACCCTGTTTGTTACGAATTTTGGTAAACCAGCCATAGTGATTAAGCCCAAAATATTCAGGAACAAAGTCCCAAATTTCACACCCTAACAATTGCGCATAGCTGACCATAATCGCTGCTGGCATATCACAAATATTTAGAATTCGCTTATCATGCGGAAATTCACGATTTAAAGCTTCAGCGACAATTGCCGCTGGGTTGGTGTAATTAAGAATCCACGCATCTGGACACGTTTGTCGGATCTCGTTCACTAGCTGGATCATATCGCCGATAGAGCGAAGTCCATATGCCATTCCTCCCGCGCCACATGTCTCTTGCCCAACACAAGAGTTGGATAGCGGGATTTGTTCATCGCGCTCGCGCATGGCCAACCCACCAGTGCGGATCTGTATAAAGAAAAAGTCCGAATCTGCGAATGCGACAGATTTATCCGTTGTATAAACAAACTCTTCAACTTCTGGATAGTGTTCTCGCAATAGAATTTCAGTAGCTAATGCATTCGACTCTTGGCGTTTCTCATCTATGTCGTAAAACACGACTTTTGCGAGTGGAAAGTTATCTTTTTCGGCAATAAGGCTGTTCATCATACCAAGTGTGTATGTACTGCCAGCACCAACAATCGTTAATTTTTGACGTTTCATTTCGCTACCTCAAATGTTTATCCTGAAAATGTATAAAGTAAGTATTAATACTTTTATGATACATTTAAAGTATAAGCACAAAGATACGAGATAAAAATCACACAAAGATCCTAAGGAAAAGTATTAACTACATCTCAGATCACATTCTTGCTATCATGGTCCAAGACTTAGCGAGGTATTATGAAACCCAAATACATAGACATTGCGGAACGATTAGAAAAAAAGATCAAAGATGGGGAACTACAACCGAAATCGATGCTTCCAAAAGAGAGTGATTTGCAAGAAGAGTTTTCCGTAAGCCGCGTAACCATCAGAAAAAGCTTACAAATTCTGGTCGACAATAATTTAATTAGTCGGACAAGAGGTAGTGGAACTTATGTAAACGATCTAAAAGCCCAACATGATGCCTTACATTTGCTGGGTTTTATCGAGGAAGTCAGTAAACAGGGGAAAACGCCTAGCTCTCAAGTCATAAAGTTCGAACTTAAAAAGCCGAATGAGCAGGTTGCTAAGCAGTTAAATCTCTCGCCCAATGATGATACATATGAAATACATAGACTCAGATGTATTAATGATGAGCCTGAAATTTACGAAGTCACTCATATGCCAGCAATGTTATTTCCAGACTTGAGCATAGCCATAATGAATGGTTCTAAATATGAGTACATTGAAAATAGCAAAGGATTGAAAATTGCGAAAAGCAGTCAGTCTGTCAAACCGTACTTGTTAGATGCAGAGACGGCCTCATACCTGAATGAATCAGAAGCTTCCCCTATTCTAAAAGTTGAGTCCACTGGTTACCTAGAAGATGGTCGTGCATTTGAATATACCGTCAATTACTTCCGACTTCATCAATACAGCTTCGAGTTTATTTCAACTAGGGCGTAGTACTATTCGACGCTAATGGTTAATCATTACGCCAAATCTTATATCCGACCTCTCGCATTGCTCTGCCGAGCAGGTGGGAGGCGACTGGCGCAGTGAGAACGATAAACAACATCGTACCGATAACCCGAGAGATCACGGTAACTTCAGGGAGTGAGAAAGCGACCGCTAATAACAAGCAGCTCACTCCGACAGTTCCAGCTTTGGTCGCTGCATGCATTCGGGTATACAAATCAGGAAGCCTCAGGACACCTAGACTTGCAACCAAGGTCAACAATGTTCCTAAGCATAAAAATAGTCCAATCAACACGTCCATTATTCTTTCTCCTTTCTTTTAACGATCAAACGTGCAAATGCGATCGTGCCGAGAAATGCGACCAAACCTAATGTAATGGCGATGTCTAACAGAGCGTCCTCACCGCTGTCTAAGGTGTAAACCGTAATAAATCCGATAGTGATAAATGAAATCAGATCTAACGCCACAACTCGATCAGCTAGCGTTGGTCCTAGAATTAAACGAGCAAAAGCCATAACAAAGCTGAGTAGTAGCCCAGAATAGGCAAAAGTGACCGTTATTTGCAGCCAACTATCCACGCGTCACCTCCAAAATTCGATGCTCTAACCCATCTTTAATTCCGCGAATAACCTCTTCATGTTCAGGTGCAAACATGGCATGAACGATAAGATACTTTTTATCAGCCGTAACATCCAAACTAAGCGTACCCGGTGTTAAAGAAACCATGTTCGCCAGTAATGTGATTTCTAGGTCAGAATCGACCTCCAGAGGGACATAAACGATATCAGGCTGACTCAAATGAGTAGGTGTCACGACGTCCCACACCACTTTCGCAACCGATATAACCATTTCATAAGCGAAGTACACCAATAACTTCAATGCAGATGCAAAACGTTGAAAATAGCTCGTTTTCAATCCAAATGGTTGACTCAACCTTAAAGCAAAAAAGCCGACCGTAAATCCGACAACAAAATTCAGACTCGAATAGCTGCCATTAAGCATCATCCACGCTAACGCTAAGAAAAAATTGAGGAATAGATAGATCATGCATTTCCTCCTAACACCACTCTGATGTATTCAGTCGGATTTAACAGTTGTTCTGCAGCTTGAACGGAAAATTGATAAAAAGGCTCCGCCACTAAGCCAATGATTAGCGTCAACGTTGTCAATACAATAATTGGAACGCAGTACAACCAATGTACTTTGGCCTGCAGAGTCTGTTCTGGCTTCTCTCTAAATGGCTTTTTCCAAAATGCCTCACTCCAAATTTTCGTCATCGAGTAGACAGTAAGCAACCCCACCAATAACGCGGTACCTGCTAACCAGTAATACTCAGCCTGTATGCTCGACTTGATGACCAATAGCTTTCCCCAGAAACCCGATAGCGGTGGGAAACCGGCCAGAGAAAACGCAGGGACAAGAAACAAGAACGCTAACCAAGGCATAGCTTTGTATACCCCACCCAAATGTTCAAGTTGACTAGAGCCATATT
Organism: Vibrio sp. 1457; assembly: GCF_033340195.1. Taxonomy (NCBI): domain Bacteria; kingdom Pseudomonadati; phylum Pseudomonadota; class Gammaproteobacteria; order Vibrionales; family Vibrionaceae; genus Vibrio; species Vibrio sp. 1457. Next base: position 210,585 of record NZ_JAWOWA010000005.1, on the reverse strand, counting down.
TGCGCTCGATGAATCCACCTATTAAGAACAAATTCGCTTTTACAATGATGTGATGAACAATGTAGAAAATGGCACCGGCTAAAGCTAAGGGAGTGTAAATAGCCAACCCCATGATCATATAGCCTATTTGGCTAATAATATGAAAAGAAAGAATTTTCTTAATGTCGAATTGGCTAGCCGCTCCTAAAACGCCCGTTAACATGGTTAGCCCTGCGACCCAAATTAACGTCGGTTGCCAGCCACTCTCGGAGAGCGGAAATACTAAGGTGAAGACTCTTATCAACGCGTATACACCGACTTTAGTAAGCAACGCGGCAAACAGTGCAACCACACCGCTTGGTAACGTGTGATAAGAAGCTGGCAACCAAGCAAATAAAGGAAAGAGTGCCGCTTTAATAGAGAAGGCAAACAAAAACAGCGCGGACAGCATCATGTTGATGCTCAATTCATTTTCCCCTACTTTGGTGTAGAGATCGGCCAGGTTCAAGGTGCCCGTTGCGCCATACAACAAGCCGATAGCAAGCAAAAATACCAGCGTCGAAATCAGGTTCAACATGACGTACTTTACTGCACCATCAACTTGAGTTTTCGTTGCATCTAACACCATTAAACCAAATGATGAAATGAGCATGACCTCAAACCAAACATACAGATTAAAAATATCTCCAGTCAGGAAAGCGCCATAAACGCCAGCAAGCAACATGTGCATTAACGCATGGTAATTGCTATAGGAGGGCTTTCGGTGAAGGTCCGCCATCGCGTAGAAAACACATATCGCACCAATCACCGCCGTTATCATCACCATAGCAACGCTGAGGTAATCTGCGACAAACACGATACCAAATGGCGCACTCCACTGACCAAAAGCAACGGCTTGAATACCATTATTTATGATGTTTTCTGTGAGAAAGCCCGCTACGAAAAGGTTCGAAATCGCACTTACTCCGCTCAACCACTCAACACTTTTTGTTGAGCGACGGACGAAGAAGATAGTCAACGCCGTACTCAGCGAGAGAACAACCGGTAACGTAAGCAAAATCGAACTCATTGACCCTCCTCAGAACGTTGCATTTCATCGACGTTTGCAGTTCCAGTGTCTTTATAAGCTCGATAGAACAGCATTAAAGCAAAAATAAGCAGTCCAAAACCGATGACTATCGCAGTTAAGATAAGCGCTTGAGGTAAAGGATTTGCCGCGCTATCTGGTGGTAAAAGAGCATTATCGCCAATCAATGGCGGTTCTCCGGGCGTCAGCCTCCCAGCGGTAAAAATAGCAAGGTTAACCGCACTACTGAGTAACATGATGCCGAACAAAAGACGCAAGATATGCTTTTCAAGCATTAAATAAACACCTGCTGCGACAAATACTCCAACGACAACACTCCAGACTATTTCCATCACTCTAGCTCCTCATTAATACGAAGCAGCATACCCATCACGCCACCTATAACGGCAAGGTAAACACCAACATCAAAAACCAATGGCGTCCCTAGTGGTATCACATCTTTCCACCACAGTCCGGTCAAAAACGGTTTATCAAACGCAAAGCTCAAAGCACCAGAAACTAAGCTCAATGCGATGCCAGATAACGCAATGAGAAACGGCTTGAAATACAACCTAGAACGAACGTATTTCGGTGATTCCGCGAACATGAGAAGTGATAAACCAATAACGGCAATCAACGCACCAATAAAGCCACCACCCGGTTCATTATGACCACGTAACAACAGATACACTGAAAATACGAGCATGAGTGCCGAAACAATGTGTGCCGTGGTTGCAAAAATTAATGATTGGATACGATTTTGCTTTTTCGCTCTTGTCTTAAGCAAACTCACTGCCGCAATCCCTGCAATAACAACGACAACAACTTCTCCCAATGTATCAAATGCGCGAAAGTCGACCAGAATAACGTTAACAATGTTTCGCCCATGTCCACCCGGGACACTGTTTTCTGCAAAGAAATCTGACACCGAAGAGTCCATCGGCTGAGACGTGATTCCTAACAAAAGTAAAGTAACCGAAACACCTATCACACCTGCTATGCAAATATTCGCTACTTTACGTTTTATTGAATGCTTGGGCACGGTGGTTAGACGTGGCATATGACGCATTAACAATGCAAGAAAGACCACCATTAATGTTTCCACTAACAGTAAAGTCTTCGCAACGTCCGGGGCGCTATAAATCATAAAAACAAGCGTGGTCATGAAGCCAATCATACCAAGCGCAGAAATCGCAAGAAGTCTTGCGTGGGACAACGTACATACGAGCGCAGCACCAATCAACAATAAGGCAATACCAATCTCATAGAAAGTGACACTTGAAAGTTCGCCAACCAAAGGCAGAGGAATAAGCGCTACCTGACTCAGTAACGCAACGGCAAGTACCGTGAAAAATAATAGGACATAGCGACTCAATTTCTTTTGCTGTAACCGCGCCGTTTGCCACTTCGCCACTGTCATCATGCCATCTAATAGTCGTTCAAAAATATTCTCCGCTTTGGGGACGAATAGATGTAACCGCTGAAAAAATGCAAACACAGCTGGATAAACACGGTACACCACATACCCCAACGCTAGCGTAATAACGCTTAACACTAACGGTACATTCACGCCATGCCATAGTGATGTTTCTTTAAGAGTTGCTGTGGGCAGAATGTCAGCAGAGCCCGGAAAAATAATATTGCGATCTAACCAATTCAAACCGAATAACGGAACTAGGAGGCTGCCAACTGCCAAGAGCAAAGGCGAGATCCACATGGCTTTTTTTGTCTCAACTGGCTTAGTTTCAATCGGCACGAGATCACGGCGAGCAAAGAATGGTCTCGCAATAAGCATAATGGTTAGCGCGACCATCAGTATATTCACGATTAAAAGTACAAAGGCGATCCAGTTATTGAGCTCTACTGCGGACTTGTACATGTATTCTTTGCTCAAAAAGCCTAACAACGGCGGGAACCCCGCTTTAGACAATGCAGCCAAACTCCCCGCAACCATGCTGATGACGAGAACTGACTTCAGACCGTACAATTGATCAATATCTCGTGTTCCTGTCGCTTTGTCGATATTACCCACCACCATAAACAGCGCAGCTTTATAGAAAGAGTGAGCGAGAATAAACATCAATACCGCACTAACGGCCAAATCTGTGCCCATACCTAGTAATAATGTTAATTTACCCAAAGCAACATTCGTGCTGTAGGCTAGCATCAGCTTCAAGTCAGTTTGTTTTAATGCGACAAATGTGCACCAAATGGCCGTGATACTCCCAGTGATGACTAAAGCATAAAACCAGATCTCGCTGTGGGCATAAACTGGCGATAAACGTGCTAATAGGTAAATGCCTGCCTTTACCATTGTTGCCGAGTGTAAATACGCACTGACCGGAGTGGGAGCTGCCATCGCGTTAGGTAGCCAAAAATGAAACGGGAATTGCGCAGATTTAGTAAATGCACCGAGTAGTATGAGCACTAGAGATGGGATAAACCATTCATGCTGCGCAATAGTGTCTGCCTGCTCGATAATGGTATTTAGCTCATAACTCCCAGCCATTGCTCCCAGCAAGATAAGACCAGCTAGCAACGCTAGTCCACCAGCACCGGTAACAATCAGCGACTGCAAGGCGTTTTTCCGAGACGTTTTATTTTCGTGATTAAACCCGATCAGTAAGTAAGAAGTGATGGTGGTGAGTTCCCAGAAAACAAATAACAACAGAATGTTATCGCTCATCACAATCCCTAGCATGGCAAGCATGAATAGGGTTAGATACAAATGAAAGGAAAACCGGCTATCACTTTCTCGTAAATAAGCCAAAGCGTAGATTTGAATCAGTGCGCCAATCCCACTGATCAGTCCCGCAAAAAGAAATGAAAGACCATCTAATCTAAAGCTAAGGTTGATATCGAGGCTTGGTATCCATTCCGCATTCCAGCTCACGCCTGCAGGAGTATAGATATAGAAGAGAAAAGAGAAGATTAAAACTGGCAGCGCAGGGAAAATCAGTAAGACCAACTGATTATCTAGGTTTTTCGGTAGGTTTTCTTTACCCGTTATGTTATTCAACATCGCAGCCCATTCGTTATTATAAGAAGATACGCCCTATCCGGCGCAAATGACAAACTCCACTGTATTGTTTTAGCCCAAGCGCTTCAAAAACGATCATGAAACCAAGGGAAAAGTAGCAAACAGTAATCACTGAGTGCTACTTAGAGGAACGCCGATACAAACCGCTATTTGCTGTCTGCTACGGCATAAGAACGTAGGTCACTACTTACGTGTTCTTGGCTGAATGTATATGGATTATCGTCATCAGCTAACTCGAATGCATCGTAGGTGCAGTCACCGATATCATTTCTCGGACAAACATAAACATTCGAACGTTCTATCATTTCTGTGTGGCATTTCGGACATAGGTTTTTCATGTCACTCTCCTCTGATAACTTATTGATACATTGATAATTCCATGTTCTAGAGATCCATCTCCCTCCTTTACCTAAAACATCACTTAAACCCAACTTTGTTACACCCCAATTACTGAATCGGTGAGACAAAACCATCGGGCTTAAGAGCGACCAAACTACAGTTAATCGATTGCAAAATATTTTCAGCCGTATTACCAATGACATAGCCAGATATACCAGTTCTCGCTAAGGTTCCCATTACCAGCACGTCTACCTCAATACTCTCTACGTAATCTGGAATCTTTTCGTCGGGTTTTCCATGCAGGTGGTGAATCACAATTTCACCTGTAATCCCAGACTCCTCCAACAGCTGTTGTAGAGCTTGTTTATGATCGGCTTTTGCCTTATCGAGTTCATGTTTCAACTCAGCATCATCGACTTGAATCCAAGCGTTACCATTAAGGTAGTTTTCTAAGTAATACTCCCAGCAAGAAATCACGTGTAAACGACTATCGCAGGTGTCGGCTATCGAACGCGATAATTCGAGTAAACGCACGGCTAATGAGTGCTGTTCATCGCTTGCCGTTAATGGGTCGATAGCCACAGCAACACGGCGTTTATCTCTTGGCTTATCAATTGGTCGGTGCAACCAAAGCGGACAAGGGCATTTTCGTAACAGAGTCATATCAATAGCTTTGAAACCCTCAGCACCTTCACCGAGCGGTTCAGCGTCTTTGATGATGAGATCTTTGTTATCAGCTAATGCTTCTTGAATAATACAGACAGCGGGCTTTTCACTGCTTTTCACAGTAAGAGGAAATGCGAGATCCTCTTCAGAGAGTCCCAGCTTCTGTCTGTATTCGTGAATACTTTGTTTGAGGGAGTCTTGCAGCGATTGCTCATAACTTTGCTGATACTGGATCATGTCTGTTGGGAAATCAGGACACGCTATTAGCCCTGAGACAGGCACTTTGTTGCTAGATGCAATCCTCATCGCTTGTTCGAGGGCGTCACTATGGCCTGGCAATCCTTGTGTTGCAAAAAGTATGTTTGCGAATCGTTTCATACACACCTCCTTGTTTGGTTAAATATTAACCACCCACAAAGTATAATACCTAACGGATAATTGTAACGGCTTGTGACGTTGATGAAATCAATTCTCATTAAGAGACGGATATTGCTTCATTTTGTTTTACGTCACACTCTCCTTTCTTCACAACTATCGCCTTCGACCTAAATAAATTCCGCTACCTAAAATTGAGACCAAATAAAAACCCAAATTACTCAAAGTTTTTTCTCACCTTGAGTAACTTGGGTATAAGCAATAACACACTTAGTGTCCGGATTTAAATGGATGACCTAAATTTTCACGCAACTTAGTTTAAAGATGCCATCTCAATCACGAATCGATATGCAAAGTTTTACGGCTTTAGTGACCTAAAATCGCCGTAACTCAATGTTAAGGTTGTTGTTTTGTCGGTGCCAAAGCAATTTCACGAACACATACACCTTGCGGTTGCTGATAAGCAAACAGCACTGCTCGTGCAATGTCGTCTGCTGCCAACACGCCGCCCATATCCACCTTCCAAGCGTCATAGCCATCTTTAATATCTTGAGACGTTGTATGTGAAAGTAATTCCGTTTCCACTGCACCAGGTGCAATCGTCGTAACGCGAACATTCGATGACGCAACTTCTTCACGTACGTTTTCAGAAATAGCATGAACCGCAAATTTGGTACCGCAATAAGCAGCATGATCAGGGAATGTTTTCTTGCCCGCGATAGAGCTGATGTTAATGATCGTACCACTGTTACGTGCTTTCATAGGTGCTAGGACGGACTGCATGCCATTGAGCAAACCAATTACGTTCACATCAAACATGCGCTTCCACTCCGATGCTTCCTGAGTATCTATCTGACCGAGAAGCATAACGCCTGCGTTATTTACAAGTGCATCTACCGGACCATACAACGCTTCAGCTTTCTCAATTGCAGCCTCAAAAGAAGCTTTGTCGGTCACATCTACCTTTTCACAAAGCGTATTTGGTAAGTTTAATGCTTCCAAACGTTCTACACGTCTTGCTAACAAAAGAAGAGCATGGCCCTGTTCACTGAAGTGACGTGCAATCGCTTCACCAATGCCTGAACTAGCGCCTGTAATAACAATTAACTTTTTCATTTTGAATCCTTAATCGAACGGTTTACATCAGTGGCGGTAAGTTTAAGAAAACTTTGTTTGTTGATATATACCGGCCTAGTTGAAACACTGTTGTTATACTGCAACAATACTTTTTTGAATTATGAAGAAGTCATCATGCAAACACACATCAACCTTGCGGATATTCGCTCTTTCGTCCTAATCGCTCAACTAGGAAACTTCACGAAAGCAGCAGAGCAACTTGGCGTTTCTCGCTCACACGTTTCACGTCAAATAACAAATCTGGAGCAACAGATTGGTGTCACTTTGCTACAAAGGACCACTCGAACACTGAACCTCACCGAAGCAGGCAAGGTTCTGTATAAACAGTGTGAAACTGCCCTTCACAATATTGATCAAGCTGTTATGGCAGTGGTTGATGATGTAGAAGACTTAAGAGGTGACATTCGTATCAACTGTGTGGGGGGCTATTTAGGAGAAGACGTTGTCGCAGATATCGTTGCTCAATTTCTAATCCAACACCCACAAGTGAGCATTAACTTAGATTTTAGTAGCCATCGTGTCGATTTAATCGCGGATGAATTCGATATCGCTTTTCGAATGGGAAAGTTAGACGACTCCAACTTTATCGCTCGCAAACTGATCGATGTGGAAATGGGGACATACGCAAGCCCAAACTATTTAGAAACATATGGCTATCCTTCTCATCCAAAGGACTTAGAAAAACACGTTTGTTTGACAGGTAGTGTGACACGGTGGGCATTTGAGAACACGAATACAAAGCAGTCAACGGAACACCAGATACGTGGACAGTTACGATGTAAGAGTGGCAGAGTAATGATAAAAGCAGCCTTGGCGGGAAATGGCATCATCCGTGTGCCAGCACTTTATTGTCAACAAGAACTCCAGACAGGCAAGCTAAAAGAAGTGTTTACCAATTGGAGCATTCCGAGTGTGGAATTTTCACTCCTTTATCATCACGACCGACATCAACCAAAACGCATCCGAGCCTTTGTTGATTTTACTACGCAATACTTTCGCAAACTGCAGAGTAAAGACAAGTAACCTGCACGTTGGTACCTGTCTATGTATGCTTTATAGGCTGAGCCTGTGAACCTGGGGTTTGTTCTAGAAAGAGTGTGAGCATTTTGACGCTTAAGGCTTGGTTTTCATAAACGTCAGAGGTGTTTGTCCAGTTTGCTTTTTGAAAAATGCAATAAAAGCACTGTCTGACGAAAACTCCAGCCAATCGGCAACTGCGCTGACTGGCATGCCCGTTGATAACAATTCAAATGCTTTTAAAAGCCTCCACTGTTGCCGCCAATCTTGATAATTCATGCCCGTTTCCGACTTAAATAATCGTGTTACCGTCTTGGTGCTCGCCCCTACTTTGTTTGCAAGAGTAATAAGCGAAGGAGCTAGAAATGAAGGTTCAACCAACTCTCGACGAAACGTTGTTAAGCGCCGATGCGATGGCAAAGGCAACTGAAACGAATAACGTTTCGCAGCATAAAACTCCTCCCAAAAAAGCGCCGTCGTATTTACCATCTCGCTGCTAGGCTTATCCCACTCCCAAAATGACATTTTATCAATAAGAGCTTGGAGTAAATTATTCACTTCTATCATCGTGATCTTACTTGGACAGGCAAACTCCTCACAATCAAAATACAAAGATCGATACGCCACCACATTCGTCATTAGTGCGCGATGCGGCGTATTAGGTGGGATCCAAACCGCCTTTGTCGGTGGCAAAATACAAATCGAGTCTTCCAGAGCAAAACTCATACAACCTTGAGGTGCGTACAATAACTGCCCTTTCTTGTGCATATGCATACCTGAGTCGTGCTTGCCAATATCCGCAGCAATTCCCACTACATAATTAGTAATCTTGTCTGCATCAAATTGTGTTCTTTCGTTAATAAGCGCCATTTTGTCCGAATATTGATGTATTTGGTTTTTATGTTGTTATTAGATCAATCATAGCCTCATTTATACTGCCCGCCAACTTCATTAACGATGGGTAACAATATGAATACTAAGCCCTCTTTATGGCTCATGCTGGTTATGTTGATGTTTCCGCAAATTGTAGAAACCATCTATAGCCCAGCGTTGAGCTCAATCGCTCTATCATTTGATGTAAACCACGCACAAGCAGCCCAAACATTGTCGATCTACTTCCTAGCTTTTGCCATTGGCGTTGTAGTTTGGGGAGTTCTCGCAGATAAACTGGGAAGAAGGCCCACCATGCTTATTGGGCTCTTTATCTATGGTTGCGCATCTTTACTCGCAACTCAAACCGAAAGCTTTGCTGTTGTCATGGCCGCGCGAGCCCTAAGCGCATTTGGTATCGCGGTAGGATCCGTTGTCACACAGACCATGCTTCGTGACGCGTTTGACGGTCAAGAACTGAGTAAAGTCTTTAGCTTAATGGGGATGGGTATATCAATCAGCCCGGTAGTTGGCATGCTATTAGGCGGGCAGCTTACAGCGCTTGGTGGATACCGTTATGTGTTTTTTGCCTTGTTTTTAATCGCGTTAGTATTGCTCGCTTATAACGTTATTAAGCTTCCTGAAACACAGAAGGAACAGACACCAGTACGGTTGCATCAACTTAGCTGGAAAATGGTAAGAGACGCGCGAATTTGGCGCTCAGGATTATTGGTTGCTTTGTATAACATTGCTCTATTTTCTTATTACCAGCTTGGCGCATTTACTTTCTCAGCACTTGGGTATAACTCCGAACAATTTGGATACAGTGGCATGGTACTGGGGTTAGGCACTCTGCTTGGGAGTTATTTAAACAAATCCCTAGTGTCTAAAAATGTTCGAAAAAGCCAACCACTTTGGCTCTCAGCAGTATTGCTTAGTTTGGGATCAGTCGGTGTGTTGATTCTGAGCCAATCAATCTGGTTTGTTGCTCCAATGGTGTTAGTCGTCATGTCTTATGGGATTGCGATACCCAATACACTCAGTGACGCACTCGTTGATTATAAACAACAGGTAGGTAGCGCAGGCGCTTTATTTGGGCTCATGTACTACATCATGATCGGGACGGGATTAGCGATGGCTGGAACAGTACAAAACTTAGGTGTCGTTCTATTATCATGTAGCTGTTTAGCGATTTTATTAGCGTTTTCTAAAAGGCAAGTTCATACCAACTTGTGACCAGATACTACACATTGCTTGCCTAATCTTCCGAAGATTGGTCTACATCTTTTCTAACAGTTAACTAAAACGTAAATAAAAAGCGCCTTTCGGCGCTTTAATTGTCTACAGCTCTTATTGCCATGTTGGCTCACCGTACTCTTCACAACGTTGCTTGTCGTAATTTTCAATGCGCCCGCGTTTACCTACAAACTGAACCTGAACAACCATTCCAGCTTCAACATATTCACTGAAATAATCGCAAGAAACACGAAAACTAGTATCGCGTATAACAATTGGTACCCATTCATAACCGCCGCTGCGTGGTAAGTAAGACTTGAAGGTAATGACCCCGTCATCTGAAACGTTGATTTCTTCATCATATTCATTCAACTTATAAAAACGTTGTCCATCAAACTCTGCCTTTGCTTTTTCAATTATTTCCTTCGTTGCTGTCGATTGCATCGGCGTATTTGAGACCAGTTGACACCCAACAACAGATGTCAATACGGACAAAGCCAAAGCGAGTTTAGTTATTTTATTCATTTACCTAACCACTGTATAATTATTCAACACTTACCATTTTAAAAGGAGGGAGACCATACTTTATTTTAAAGAAAATAAAAAGCGCCTTTCGGCGCTTTTTATCTGAACATTTCTTATCCAAACGTCTCGAGTAGATTTTCTAGAAAAGCTAACTTTTTATTACAATGAATTTTATTTAGGCTCTCACCGGAATCTATTGCTATTTAACCCCAAGCTTCAAACTCATTAGGCTTTACGTGTTTTATTTTTAATCTAACGTTGGGATCCAGAGCTGTTTCAGTTCCCAATTCACAGTAGTACTCAACAGCATTTTCATCTTCAATCATGTCAACGAAGCTAGCAACGACACTCAACCGTCCACCACCTCTAGTCAATGAAAAGTACGCATTCTTGTTTTCATTTACTTCAAATTTCAAAGGAATGAATTCAGGTTCTTCAAGAGAAATATCTATCCATTTATAGTTATCTAAACTCTTCCCCTTTCGTGGGGCATAAACTGTTTTCAACCCATTTTCGTCAACAACGAAGTACATCGAATTCTCGGCTTGATTAAAACAAGCTTTCAAGCCACCGTCTTTATTTTCCAAATTACATGTAAATACAACAGGGTCTTGTTCGCAGTCTGCATTTACAAAAAATGGTAACGGAAAAATAAATAAAAACCCCACTACCTTAATAAATTTACAAACCATATTAAACTTAAGTTTATCGACTGAATTTAAAAATAAAAACAATACTGAGCCTTGTCAAAATAGAGAACGCGAACATACATCGGACATTCCAAAAAATGAAACATTCATCAACAACTACTCTAGTCTTCTATACTGTTCATAAGTTAATGTCGATCGTCATATCTTGTACAGATTTATATAAATTGTTAACTATAAAATCAGAGAGTGCTCTTCTATCATAACTTTCCAAATTAATAATACTCTCTGGAGATTGCACATTGACTTTATATATCGTTTTTTTTCCTTCTCTTTTATCAAAACTCTCTTCGAGATATAAAACATCGGTTAGAACAATTTTATTATTTTTGTAAGAATAAACCAAAACAAAACTATAATTAGAATTATCTTCCTGTGTTGTTGTTAATATAATATTGTTTCCAACATTTTGGTCGACTGAATAACCCAGTTTCTTTACTAGAGTATTTGATATAATCAATTTATAATTAATATCATCTTCTAAAATATCAGGATAATTACTCTCATTGCCTGAAATCGTTGATATTTGATTATCACCAAGCAATATATCTTGACCTAAAAAACGTTGCTCAGATTTTGAAAAGTAATAATCTCCATCAATTTTATTTACCTCAATTTCAACTTTTTTATTTTTAAGATCTATTAAAAATAAATCTTCAACTTGAGAAAAAGAACTAAAGCTAAATAAAGCTGAGGATATAAATACGATCAACCTTACTAAAAATTTATTCATTACATAAAACCTCATATATATCCAAAAAATACTTTGTTCTTTTTTCTTTGTCAGAACGTGGAAGGCGTGAGTTAACAACATTAGTGATACTATTTGTACTAGCTATAGTTCCGGACACTTTCTCATTCAAATTATTAACATCCCAAAAGCCAAGAGCAGCTAAAAAACCTTCTTTGGTTTTCAAAACCGAGTAAGGGTCATCTGAAATATTAAAACCCAAGTCTTGAATTTTATTTTCCAATCTAGTTTGAACAGCGTCATAGTTATATTTCCAAGTTAACTGTATAAACCCCTTCCCCTTATACCTCAATCCAGAAACGTCCCCTCCCTTGACGAGTACAAAATGGCCATCTGGTGAGTCACAAGAATAAACACGTTTCGCTATCTCATCTTCCTGAGGAAGCTGGCTATAATAATAGCTTCTTCTTCTCACATACTTTTTCTTATCCGCCTGTGAAAGTGCTTTGTATTCACTTTCATCAATTCGTATATAGCCAAGACTAACTGCTTCTTCAGGGTATTTATTGAAGTAACGCTTAAACATTTCTTTTAACCTATCGACAGAATACCATAAGTCCTCTTCATTACCTTCTAGTTTCGAACCAACTTCAGCTCTTATCTGAGCAAAAAATTGTGCTGCTCGTTCATTGGTATTTATTTCAAAGCTACTAGCATATTTATTAAATAAGTCACGCACTTCTTCTCTTTTACTGAGGGAAGAAGCTGGAAACATCAGGTTCATTTGCTTTTGAGTCACGTAGTAACCCGAAACAAAAGAATTAACAAAAGGCCAATAATGCCAAAGGCTCTTATCATCGCTTAGTTGCAAATCACCTTGTAAATCTTGCATCCATGAGAACTTATCTGCTCTTTCCAGTTCGAATTGCGAGAAAAGATCAAAGCTATCCATCACTTGATCGCGCCATGGGGAGTTACGGTAGTCCTCTATAGTCACAAAACCAGCGGAGCACTTAATATCTAGAGCTTCCTTTGCGGTCTGATGGATTGATTCATAAAGACTTTGTGACGACTCTGTATGCCAATCTGTAGGATGTTTCACAATAAATCGCTCAAAGTGTTTACGCTTACCGTCTAAGTATACTTTGGCATCGCGAGCAGTGAACGAGGAGAAGTCCGTTACTTGATCTTCTGTCACAGATTCAAGTAATTGCTGAATAAACGAATTACTCATATCAACGGCACCGCTACTATCGGCCCCATCGAGAACAACAAGTGGATTTTCTTCCGCATTTTTGGGAGAAATCTGTTTTTTGAAAAATTCGGGCGGCTCCTCAAAAGAGAACATCTCGATATGCACACGATTATCTTCTTTCTTAGTTCCAATTGCATCGTTACTGTACTCATGCAGTCCCATGTAACCGATATCTTCCCCAGCTGAAACCTTTATCCCCTCTCTAAATAGGAGTGGGAGTAAAGAAACCACACTACCGTCCCTAATCATTGCCGCCTTGTCCGACATCCATTTAGGTTCTGAAACTGGTTCTGATAGGACAGCAGAGGAATCTTCTAAAATGTCAAAGTCACTATTGAGACCCGAAGCAAACCAAACAATCTTGTTTAACAGTGCTTTTTCGCTACCACTTGCCGATTTACCATTCTCTACCACACGGCACTTTATCATTTTGTAGGTATTTTTGTCGATCTGGTATGGATGGGTCTCCTTCTCTTCTGCATACAGGTATTCAAGTAATGTTCCTTTAGACATCGACTGTTTTTTTTCACCAGAATTAGTAGGCACATCACTATGTTTGAAAGTGCGTACATTTCTCGCTTCTTGTAAACGGTAACGCGTGGTTATAGATGAATTGGCGCCAATATCTGAAGGTGGCGCAAGGTGCATATAAAGTGTATAGAACTTAAATACATATTCATTATCTTCGGGGTTTACAGCCTCATGCTCGATAAGCACAAAGTTATTACTATACTTAAACTCTTGCTCTTGGTACGTTGATGTTAGGTAATCAGGATTTATGCGAAATGCCACTATTTTTCCATCAAGCATCGCTTGAATAGGTCTGAGCCCTTTCCCCCACGGTAACATTTTTGATGTTAAGTGAATGCCACTATGCCAACCGTACCCTTGTCCTATTAAATAACGACCGCTCTTAGCTTGATCAAACAATTTCGTAAAATCACTGAGCGTGTAGTAAGCGTCACCTTCTCGTTGCGCTATCGGAAAAACTGCATCCATGATTTAAATGTCCTAGTCAGAAAAGTTATCGTCAAAAGTGACAAATGATGGGCGGTTCAAGTTGTTTGACTTCGTGTACACCACCGCATTAACCCTACCTAAATTAGTAGCAAAGCTAGATTGGCTCGCTATGTTAACGGTACTCCCAAGGGCCATTGCCGATATAGAAATTAGGGTGTCATTTTTGGTTTCGAAAATTTGGCTAATGACGTCAGGAAGTGCTTGTTTGAAGTGGTTAAGTGCTTTTTTATAACCGTTTATACCCTCTTCAACAGAACTCAACGACCTTGCAGAAGCTTGGCTTTGTATGAAATCTAAACGACCGATGATTTCACTGTTTAGCTCATCGATGTATGAACAGATTTGATTGTTTATCAACGTCCATAAAACAAACTGCAAATACTTCACAGTATTCCCAGTCCCTAAAAAGCGAAGCTTCGCTAATAATTCATAGGGAGGCTCAAACACATCAGCTTGATATAAGACTCTCAATATATCGCCATTTTCGTGCACTTGCTCCAAGAGCAGTTCAACTAAAGGTTCGTATTTCTCTAGCGCAGTAGTATCAGTTTGGATGTGATAAAGTGCCGAAACATAAGCATCAGAAAAATCTTTAGAGTGATTTTGACTAATCGCATAAGGAGACGATATACGGCTTTGCTCTAACACAATATCTTTAAAGTCATCATCACTGAAGGATGGGGACATCAATATGCCCCAGTCATTAGCAACCCCAACACGATCTTCCCAAAATGGCGAGCGGCGACCTGCTACAAACGTACAAAAATCATTCGGATCAGGGTAAGTTTCCGTAACAATATTTTCAGCTAAAGATTGGTTCGGGGTGTAAGAGTCTTGAGTTTCGCTGAGCACTAACCTGCATTCTTTTAGAGCGAGACCATTAACAGATGCTTTTCCGCTAGAATCCAGCACTCCACTCCCAATGACAGCACCTGAAGGTTCGACTAAAGAAAATTGTGCATTAGAGTAAGGGAGCCCATTTGGATATTTGCATTCTATATCCAGCGTATACGTCCCTTCCTGCTCTTCACTCACAGAAACCGATGGGTTTTGTGCGCCGCCAAGACACACAGTGTTGGCTTTGTTCATGGTCATTTGATCGGACAGGCGACATACGCCCTTACCTTCAAATTTAACCGTTGGTGAGGCTGAAATGAATTTTGCTTCAGCTTCTATCGTGCCAGAGGAAACGCCTTTTCTGTCACCGCCCGCATCGCCGGTACTTTTTGAGAACGTACTGCCCTTGATAGCGACACTGTTACCGCCATCCATAGAGACTGTCGTAGTCCCACCAGCAAGGTCTGCTGATTTAGCATTGTTGCCATAAGGGATAGGGACGACTGGCTTGCCGACCTTAGTTAAACAAACATCTGGGAGCGTTGCATTCGCTTCACCACCTGAGCCTTTATGAACTATCGAAAGTCCATTCGCACCAACTGTTACGCCCATAACCAATCCATTTGAATTTTATTGATTGAATGATAAAAGAGATCGCAAACTGCAATCTCTCTAAATAACTAGTGAATTTCACTAAAAGACCAGTGATATTCACAATAAACCCTAAAACTGGCAGAAGATCTCATTTTAGATCTCTGGTTATCTATACATTTCAAGCAGTTGCTGGAATTTTAAGTCTATGACGATGTAGGTTGCCGCATACATAAGCGCAAACGTCATCGCACTAAGACTCAAGATCAGCTTGGGTGAAATTACCCTTTTCAACGGCTTCTTTAGGTATTTAGCTTTAAGGTTGATTAAAGAAACTTTTTCTTGTTCTGCTAGGCGGTCATCTCGCACTAATCGATAAATGGTGCTGCCAATTTCCGCTAACTTTTCGTTGCCACGCTCTTCACGGCCGTACTTGCCTTGGAAACCAAGTTGAAGCAATAAATAGAGAAACTCTATAACGTGACGGTATTTGCGAGGGTCGGCTTTTAAGCGGTCGAGAATAACGAAAAACTTGTCACCACCAGATGTTTCGTTGTGGAATTCAGACAGTAAGCTGTTCTGGCTCCAGTGACTATTTGCCCCCCACTCTTGTCGACAAACAGATTCATCAATCGCCGCACACAAGCAGTAACGAATAACAAGAACCGAAGCACGATCGAGCTCCATTTCATTAAGTTTTCGTTCACCTTTTCGAATCTCACGTGCCACTTGTTCACGAAATGGCATCGGGTCATCAAGCCAAGGGATCGAAGACATACAAGACAGACTGGCTATCAACCATGAGAACTGGTCCACTAGCGGGTTAATACCCATGTTGTCGATAGATAGATCTTGTACTGCGATGTTTCTCGACAAGTCAGGCGCTGGCATTACCTCCATTGGTTTGCCAGGCTCTGGTTGGAATAAGACTACGGTGACGTCGGTTTCTGCGTAACTCATAGACGAACGGCCCAAAGTTGCAATGATAAGTTAGCGAAATCGCCCGCAACGTGAATCGCAATCGCAGCAGTGTTCTTCAATGCCATCCACTCTTCGCCCGTTTTATCGAGCTCGAAATAGGTGTAGCCAGCGTGATACGGCAGCGCGCGTGGCACAACTGGCATTGGTTTGATCTCAATCCCAGGCAGTTGAAGGTTAATCAAGTCACGTATGTTATCGATAGAACCGATCTTCGTTTGGCTGACAAACTGGGTATGCAGAACATCCAAGGTCACGTCGGCTTTAACTGCGAGGATAAAGGTTGTCGTATCAATGATCTTATTGTCAGGGATTGCTGCCGTTCTGATGCCATAGTTCTGATCTTTTAAGGTCAGTGGAATTGCTCTTTGCTCAGACATCACGCTCAATGTCATTTTCGCACTGTCTAGGACGCGAGAAAGACAGCTAGTAAGATCACCATGATTGTACTTCGTAAACTCAATAGGTCGGCGTGTCGTTGAGCACAGCGTCGAAAGCTCACCCTCTGCCTGAAGAAGAATTCGATACAAAGACTCAGGATGCACAGCTTCTGTGCTTGCGAAATGCCAAAACAAGGGTTCGTATCGGTTGAGCGCTTGCAATAGCATAAAGTCAGAAACCGATGATACGCCTTGTTGATCCACCACCCCTAATCGCTGAACTATCGATTCCGCGCGATGCTTCAACATAGAAGCAAACTCGGTCGCAAATTTACTCAGTACTGTCGACGCATGAATATCGATGCAGGTAGGAATGAAACTATCATCTAAGATCACGCTGCCATCAGGCTTCACTTCTGAGATCTTTAAGATCGGAATAGACGTGTAAGCACTCTTATCTTCATGATCGTACATTAAGCAAAAGTTAAGCTTACCGACGACGATATTTGCCATGTCTTCCGAATCATAACAAGCGTCAACCGCTTCTTGAGATTCCATCGTATAGCGCGCACCGTCTTTTTTGGTACCAAATAACTCAGAACGTTCCGATGGTAACGGACAGCACAAATAAACGACTTTATCGGCAATCGAAGGATCTACATCTTTCACTTCAGGCAGCTCAGCAAGCAACGGAAGCTCAAATGGTGTCCGGTCTTGTAAAATACCTTCAGCACGAGTAATACCGATTTTACCCAGTGCTAGTAACTGAGAGTTGATTTCTAAACGTTTAATTCCCCAATGCAAAGGCGATGCATTGGCACTCAGTAGGCTCGATAGTTTACTTTGCGAACGATCGAGTTGTTGAAAATGCTGCGGCTTCATGAACATTCCATCTTGCCAAACAACTGGATTGTATAAAGACATGTTTCTATCCCTTAAAAGTAAACCTGTTCAATGCCGCGAGTGTTATCAGAGATTAACTCACTGCCCTCTAACTTGAGCTTGATGTAGTACTCGCTCTTCTCTTCAATAACTTCCACTTTTCGCCAAGACGAACCATCAATATCACGAAAAGCCACTGAAAAACCGACGGCACGAGTGTCAGGGTCTAGAGTTAGCATTTCATGAACTTTTCCACCTGGCTGTATTTGATATTCGTAACGTTTGATGTACTCATCACCCAACGACGCTTTATCGCTCTCAAACAAGGCAAAGAAATCTAAGCTTCGGAACAATACTGGCGAACTTAATTCGTGAAGACGGAGAATAACTGGAGATGACTGGCCCCCATTTCTCACATTGAGTACAGGTGATGCCTCAATAACCAATTCAATCGACGAAGTTTCTGGTGTGATACCAGTGGACTCTTTAAATTGATCCCACATGGAACAACCGGACAACATGGCAAATCCGAGTAATACGGCGATACTACGCATGGTTTCCCTTAATCACTTTGTTATAGTTTTTCTTAATCAGCCCTTTTAAGGATGTTTCATTAAGCAGGCGACGATTATTAGTGTAGAAATCTAGGTATTCGGCCCACAGCTTTGACTTAGTTGAGAACAAAGACTGGCTAGCGACCCTGTTAGCAAATGCTACGGGATCGTTCGTTTCTGACTGTTCTAAAATGAGCTCATTCAGTGCTTTGTTAAACATAACTTGGTGGTCGTTCAGCTCATCGAGCATTTGTTCAACCAGTTCATTTGGAGCCAGTAATTGCTGACTATTCAAAGTAAGCATTAGCTCTGCAATGTTCGAGTTAGCCTCACTCGCACTCTGCTCATCTTTTAACGATTCCACTTCGTGCAACTCTTTCTGTAGGTTATCAATACATAAACGCAAGCAAGTGCCCATTTGCTTGAATAACTGCGCCTCGTTTGTCATCAACTCTGGGTTTCGAATACCCAAACCATCAAAAAACGCTTGCGCTATATCTTGAGAGCAAACGGCCGCATCAGTATCGACTTGTGCTTTCGTCGTACTGTTTATCGCGTGCTCTGCCGTAGGTATTTGAAGTTGCTGATTAGTGTTAGGAGAAGGCGTAAAAGATTGGGTCATCTCTTCCCATTTTGACCCTGTGTTAGCCTGTTCTACGACCATCTCAGTAACATTATGCGTACGATGTTGTCTTTGAATCGTGCTATCTGGGGCTACCGTGCCAGGTTGCATCACCTCAGCTGAGGCAATATCGGCTCTATGTGCCTTACCGCTTTCTGGCGCTAATGCATCATTGACTGATGCGTTACTCTTGGTTTCCGCAGCCATCCAGTCTTCAGGGATTAGGCTTGGCTGATCGAATTCGGAATATATGCTGAAACTGTCATCGACCACCTGACGCGTGTTTTCCACGGTTCTAGGTTGTTCAGATTCTGTACGCTCATTATCACGAATTAAGTAATCGTCATCTCGCTGCATCGAAAAGTTAAGGTGAGCAACAGGATCATGACAATCAATGTCATCCTGTTTAGTCTCCATAAACAAATCTTCTAAGGCACCGACTTTTTCTTCCTCTTCGACAACCGCATCTCCTAGACTAACCAGAGGATCGCTAGATACTCGCTCAGGAGCAATATCAGCGGCGATGTCTAGTGTTGAGGTAACGTGCTCAAGAGAAACACCAATCTCATATTGCCCTAAAGAAATGATGTCGCCATCAACTATCGCAACGGGTTGATTTTTTAGTATTTTATTCCCATTTACCATTGTGCCGTTAGTTGATACGTCACTTATATAGTAGGTATCTCCATACACGCTGAGCAAACAATGAGTGCCCGATATAAAGCGGTTGTGATCGGCTAAAGACACGCTACAGCTTGGGGAACGACCTATCGAACCACCACTCTCAGGCATTTCAATATGCTTTGCACCGGTGTATTCCTCTGGACATTTTGAGATAAATAAAACTAGCTGATTTGAGTACATTTACGAACCTCAAAAGAGCAAAGAAACTGATAGTTCAAGCCCACCAATTCCATCATTTACAACCGGAAGGATATAAGAGGCCTGCGGGATAATTTGTATATGGGCGTCAGGATTACTGCCTAACTTTATAGCAGTACCAAGGGTCACAACCGCACCTAACTCAAACTGGTCGATATCTTCAACACTCTCATAACGATAGCCCTCTTGGTCTACTTGCCAACGATTAGAATATTGCGAGTAACTGACAGACAAGCCCGCACCAACATATGGCGTGAAAACACTCCAAGAAGTCAACGCATATTGAGGAACAACACGAAGTTCATAGTTCGTCGCTTCTTGATATAAGCCGTTTGCTGGCGCTTCAATATCTTCTGCTAGATAGTTTAGCCCTAACCACCAACGCCAACGGTTATTGTTTTCATCAATAGGACGAGTATGAACCAAGCCGAACCTAAGCGTATCCTGCTCACCACTTTTACCTTCATCGTATTTAATGCTATCGATAGTCAACATACTGGTAGAGAGTCCATATCGCTCCCCTTTTGCCATTGCAACAGAAGAAAATAGACACATGGCTGAAATCAGCCCAATTTGACTTGGTTTTAGCATTTCGTCCCTCTAGGAAAACCGATATTCTACTTAGAGGCGAAAGATATCAATTATATTCTCTTTTTCAATAAGCCTAAAAAAACACCTATAATTTAATACATTTCAACTATCAGGTTGGTTGTTTTACCTACAAACAAAAACTAAAGAACCGACTACAGATTAAGTGACGAGACAGTAAATATTTCTATTTAAATAGAAGTAGCAGAATTTGATTGCTAATTGAACAAAACGTAATCTCCGATAACAATTTAGTTACTTTTTAATCAACGTTCTCATCTTCATATATAAGTTTCTTCTTATAAATAGACTTAACTATTGATATTAATATTATGAACAAAGATCACACTAAAAGTAATTTAATTTCTTTTAATGAATTTTTATTATCTAATCCGCTTATTTTGTCTATAGAATTGCGGCAGATGTGCACTGCTTATAATTTAATATAACAGTAGTGAAATCCTATATAACTTAATACTTCTATATGATCAGTTGGAACTTTCCTTATGTTTTTTACCGACTTCGCTCGAAGACCAATCGATGAAAATAACCCAAGCGGCTCTAATCCTAATGGTTCTGAGGATTTTGACGAAATTAAACGTCAAATAAACAACCTGAATAAAGTCACAGGGAGAGTCTCGTGGAAAACGGTTCAAACACTCTCAAAAAAGATCTTGAGTACCCAAGCGAAAGACCTACGTTGTTGCTGTTACTTTACCGTTGCGTCAACCTATAACGACGGCTTAAGAGGCCTTGTTGAAGGGTTAAACTCAATACTTGATGTGTGTGTCGTATATTGGTTCAACGCGTATCCAGAGCATTCAAAGTCAAAGGCACGAATGAGCGCTATTGAATGGATGGTAGAGCATACTGAAAAACGAATTAATAAGCATCGGGCGTTACCAGAAGAGCTTCCATTGATAGAGGCAGCACATCAATTATGCTTGAGGATTGAGGAAGAGCTTCGTCTTCATTACGGTATTGAAGCGCCGTCATTAGGTCGCATTCGCCGTATTTTGAATCAATGGATTGAGCAGATAAAAGAACAACAAATTGCGGCTGAGTTACGCGAGGAAAAACAAGCCAACACTAGCGCTCCTGCAGCAACGCAGAAGGCACCTGAAATTAAAGTGAATGTGTCTCCCTCTCCGGCACCGGTGCCATCACCCAACCTAAATAGCCAAGAGAAAGCATCACCGGCAAAGTCTGGTCGATTTATGATCTACTTCGTTATTGGTTTGATTGTTACTGCGATATGTTCACATTTCATGTACGAGCAACAACGTTATCGAACATTGGAACAAAAAATTAATCAAGCTTCACTTAATGAACTTGTAAATTTGGTCGCCTCGTTAGATTACGAAAATAAAAAATATGCTCAGTCATTGAAAACGCAGGCCATTAATCGTGTCGATATTATGATGAATAACTGGTTTTTAGACTCGGCAAAAGTAAGTAACGTCAGCGAGCTCGATAGCTTGACCAATGAATTAATCGCAATCTATCCAGATTCGTCTTCTGCACAGCAGCTACGTCAAAACTTTTTGACACAGAGCGCCCATTTAGAAGACCAGTTTATGGATGTTTATAAGCGATTCTCAGACGCAAGAACGGTGTTTGCCAACGTAGCTAGACAGAATGTAGATAAGAACTCTGAAAAGGCGTACGAATACAGTAACTCGTTATTCCCGCTTTTAGGTCGTATTGAATACGCTGAAAAGTATTCACAGCAAAAGGAAATTGACCGCGCAACCCTTTTACTGAACATCTACCTATATAAATTGAGTCAGCTACAAGCTGAAAAAACTGACAATAAATAACAATACAATTAAAGAAGTTTTAGGCTTATGTTCAAACAAAAACTGTTTAGAAATCCAGTGGTGATTTCTACTATATTGATGTTTTTAGTGGCTGCAATTATCACCACTATTTATCTGCTTTTTCTTGACGAAATCGACCAACTTTATCTTTGGCTGACCCTTGGTGCTATCGCCATTGTTTACGTCACTTTTCAATTCACATTATGGTTGAAGAAAAAGAACAACGCTAAAGCTCAACATTTGGAAACCGAGGAAGAAGCACTTTCTATGGTTATCCAGCCTCTTCTTGCTAACTCAGGCAAGAAACCAATTTACCTGATGCTTGGTAATAAAGGGTCAGGGCGACGTCAATTTTTATTTAATTCTAGTGCAATTAAACCGATGGATCGCACTAGAACCGCAAAGAATGACTTTTTTGAATGGTACGAATCTGACAGCGCTGTATACATCAAACCAGACCAACGCTTAGTGTTCCAGGAAGTATCAAGCAGTGATGCTTCTTTATGGAATACGTTCATTGAAGAAGTTATTCATCATCGACCTCGAAAGCCATTTTCAGGCTGTCTATTCTTCACCGATTTCGAGTTCATGATCGTCTCTGAGCCAGAGCAAAAAGAGTACACCATTTCGTCGTTATTGGCGCGCTTGAGTACCATCAACTCTAAAACGTCTTCAGCATTGCCAATCTATTTGATTATGTCAAAGC
This sequence comes from Vibrio sp. 1457, assembly GCF_033340195.1. Classification (NCBI taxonomy): domain Bacteria; kingdom Pseudomonadati; phylum Pseudomonadota; class Gammaproteobacteria; order Vibrionales; family Vibrionaceae; genus Vibrio; species Vibrio sp. 1457. The sequence continues at coordinate 187,822 of NZ_JAWOWA010000005.1, read as the reverse complement.
TAGACAAGTTAGATGGCTTTAAAGAATACATGCACTTTAGCTCTCTCAAGACACGTGTTGAGTTCCTCTCTATCCCACTAAAAGAAGCCAAAGGTGTGTTTGCAGAGTACTACCGCGATAGCTATCGAAATCTAGTGAGAGTGCTTGAAAGTAATGCGCTAGATGCATCCGCTAATTCAACGGACATTGATGAGAAACAAGCAATACTCGCTTTCCCTAAGCAGTTTGAACTATGTCAGTCTGAAGTCAGCTATGTGCTTGAGCGTCTATGTGATGTTAACAACGGTGTCTATTCACTAGACATCCGTGAGATTTTCTTTAGTTCGAGTCTGCAAGGCGGTCGCAAGTACAATTTACTTGCAAAAAGTTGTAGTAATTACTTCAACTTACCTATTATCGCGTCAGAGCATACTCAGTTAACAGAAACGCCTTATTTCTCTCGCTTTCTGATTGATTCACAAATATTGCCGGAAAGCGACTTTGCGGGCGAAAACAAGACCTATCTTCGTCTAATTCAGAGACAAAGCCGTTTGGCAATACTCGGCTCTATTATCCTGCTTACTGGGGGCAGTTACTTCTTTTTCACGACATTAGACAGTAACTTACATGTGATGAATCAACTCTTGAGTATCGATGACAAATCACAAATAGAGCAAGATGCAAGATTCGATGAGCTTTTAGCGAAGGCGACGAAAGCAATAGAGCCTTCTTATGGGGCGTGGCTTAAAGGTTCTAAGGCTTTGGATGAAGAGATATTACCACTCAACATTAGCCGTTTGGATCAAAGCACTCGCATCGCTTACGAAGCATTACTTAAGGACGTTGCTCAACAGTTGATACCTCTCATTGAGAAAGGTTACCGTCTACAACTGACACAAAATCAAAACACTTTTACACGCGCTTTACCTCTATTGAAGGGGTATCTAATGCTAAACGATCCAACAAAGCGTGATATCCGTTTTTTGCGTCATCAAACTCTCCAAATGATGAACGATTTGAGCAACCAAAGTGACGTCGTCAATCAGACGATGCGCTATTTGGACGCTTACTTTCGCACACAGTTTGATCCAATTGATATCAATATGGATCTTGTTCGTGCAACACGTCGCTCATTGCTAGCAAATTCGAATGTTGATCTCGTTTATGCAGGCATTTTAAACGAAGCAAATTCGATTGATTTAGGAACCCTAGATCTGCAACGAGCTGTGGGTTTTGAGTTTAGCAATGTATTCAACACACCAATCGATAGTGAACGCTTGATCGTAGATAAGATCTATACCTCCACTGGTTTTAGCACTTTTTATCGACCACGCGTGGACCTAATGTCACAACAAGTCATCAGTGACAACTGGGTTTTAGGTCTGTCACAACACGTTATTCCTACTAGTGAAGAACAAGAAGCCTTCAAAGAGGAAGTACGTAAAAAATATACTGACGACTACATCAGTAATTGGCGCAATGCGCTGAGTGAACTAAAAGTCCAGAACTATGACAATGTCGGCGACCTAACGAACGCGATAGACTTAATCTCGGGCCCTTCTTCACCAATGACAACCGTACTGAAGCAGGTCTATGCCAACACACAATTTTCACCCGTTGGTGAAAAAAATGCTCTGATTTCAAAGCTAGACCCGAAACTCGTGGCAGCGGCAGACTCCGCATCAGACGCAGTAGAGGAAGTAGTTAAGCCTGATTACTTGTTGATGAAACGTGTTGAACAAGCTTTTCACTTATTAAACCAACTTCAGGTCAGTGAAACACCAAACTCCCCTACTCCTTGGGATGAGACCGTAACTGCGCTAAGCCGTGTTCGCACGTATATGAAAGACATCGCTGATGCACCTGACCCGCAAATGGCGGCGCTAGCGGCAGCTCAGCATCGAATGAACAGCAGTGAAGCTGACCCATTAATCAAACTTAAACAGATTGCCCAAAAATCACCGGAACCCGTTCGTAGCTGGTTGTTAGATGTGGTTCAACAAAGCTGGTCAGTCATGATTAAAGAGTCCGCTAAAGGCATTCAAACCCAATGGTACAGCGAGATTTACACCAAGTTTAAAGAGATAGGGCTAGGACGATACCCATTTGATCTAACAGCGACCGAGGAAATCTCAATTGAAGATTTTGAATTACTGTTTGCTTCAGGTGGCTTGTTAGACACATTTATTCAGAAAAATTTTGCACCGTTCTACGATACCAATTTGTGGACGCCAAAACAGGTGGATGGCGAGACGATGCCAATCTCTCCGGCTCTGTTAGTGCAACTGCGTAACTATAACGTTATTCGAGACACATTAATTAATAAAAGCACTAACCGCGTTCATATTCCGTTTAGTGCAAGAGTACTCGATCTTGATTCTAGTGCGATTAGAGCGAGCTTAAAAATTGCAGATACCAATATAAGTTACTACCACGGTCCAAGCCGCATTCGTGAAATGGCATGGCCACCGCAAAATGGTGACTTCAATATTAGTATCACACTCCAGGATGTAACCGATGAAGGCAGACAGCACGTTTTAAATAAGAGTGGTCAATGGGCGATATACAGATTGCTAGGTGACTCGACCTTGACAAACACTCATAACGGCAGCTTTGTCAGTGACATAAAAGTGTCAGGGAGGGACTTGAGCTTACGCATCACTCCGTTGACACAGAAAAACCCATTCACTCTTGCTGAGCTGTATAACTTTACGCTCCCAGAGTCGATTTAATAACAATATAAAAACAAAATAGGCAGAACACATGATTTCAAACATGACTTTACAAGGTTTAGATAAATTAGATCGAAAAATACTTTCAAGTCTATTGTCGAATGGGCGAGAGTCGATTGCGAATCTATCCCGAAACATTGGTTTGTCTCGAACAGCAGTAGCAGAAAGAATTAATCGTTTAGAAAAGACCGGTATTATCAAAGGCTATACCGCACAGATTCGTGTAGAAAATGAAGGGCGAAAAGCCGCTAGTTATCTACTGATCTCTTGTGAAAAGGGTAAGAAGAATGATGTAACGAATGCACTTAAAGAAATCCCTGAGGTTCGCTTAACGAGCGTTGTTGGTGGCAACTTTGATATTATTGCCCTAATTGAAGCGCCCGACCTGCAGTCTATTCATCATCTTTGTAATGAAATTGAATCATTTAACGGCATTCAAAGGCTTGATACTACCGTTGTACTGCATCAGCCGATCAGTCGTTAAGCTTTTCTGACCTCTTTGAGGAAAACATAAAGGGCCGCTCGTTGAGCGGCTTTCTTATATACTTCCGATAAGTCGAATTTTGGCGTCTTTATCACCTGGGTTTCCTAGCCAGAACGTTTGACCTAGTTGGTTCCCTTCTCCATTACCCAGTTTGTTTTCTGGAATACTGCCTAGGTTAACTGTCAACTTTAGGTCCCACGACATTGGGTCACGCAGAATAAAACGCATCAAGCCCACCAGCGTCTTATGTAACTCACCATCGTAGGAAAACTGCTTAAACGTTTCAAAATCAATGTTGTCGATACACAAGTTAAACTTGCCGTTCAAATCCGCAATGCTTTGTCCCAAGTGTAAGCTTTGCCCCAATACACAATTGGAGCGGTTGAGTTTGTTACGTTGGCTTTCTGCAATCTCGACCCGCCGATAAACCCATTCTTCGATTCGCACATTCGGCAGTGAAAAGTAGTGCGAAACAATACCGGAAATAAGCTTGGGTGAGCGCGTACGCGTAGATAACTGGTTCACGTAAGACAGAACTTTCGCTCGATCTAACTCCGCTACTTCACAATCTTGCATAACGCTTGACAGACCAGCCAAATGCAGTATGCGCCCAGAAAACGCATCGCTCGCCCCGCTTTTGTACTGCACGTGATATCGGTATTTCTTCCAAACACGATACAGTAAGCTTGTATAGCGGTTGTGGAAAAAGTCGAAGAAATCCTTCACTGGGTTATCATCGGGATCACGACCGACGAGTTTCTCAGTGTAAGACGCTGGCAGGGGCGAGCTTGAACCATGCAAGCCAAGAAAGTTCGTCTCAATACGTGAATATTGCTTTCCGTTTCTTTCCATATGAGTAATAAAGTCCATATCACTCTTTGGAAAGCACAGGTTTGGCGACACGCTGAACTCAATTCGCTCTTGATGGAAGTATTTGTTCTCGCCCACGGCAACAAAATTTGAGTTTGGCTCCAGCTGGTAGTGTTTCTCTAACAGCAACACCGCTTGGTAGAAACTAAACTCATTCGACTTATCAGAAAGTGTGTTAATCATAGTATCGTCTGCTGCCCGATTAGGCTTGCCCAGTTGTAAACCTCGCCCGTCGCTTCATCGAACACCTCTAGTTCGGTAAAGGAGTTCACACTCGAATACAAACGGATAAATTCATTCAATACCGTGGCCATAAGGAACATATCGCCTTCATTTACGAAGAACTTAGAGTCCGTCACGAGCTTGAATTGGTTACCACGCACAGATACACCACGAAATACGCGATCGATTGGTTTCATCTCTGAAGAAATAATGCCATCAAGTCGATGAATCGACGCGCGGTGGGCTTGTCTATCAACACGAGAATGGAAGTCGTAAGTCGAGAGCAACACTTTCAACACATCGATATTCGCTAAAGACAAGTAGTTAAGCGACATATTGGCAATCAGCTGCCATTGAAGTTCACCATTAACCTGAGGACTTACTGACTGTGTTGGCTTAGTAATGTTTTTAAACGTCGCATACGTTGGCGACTTGTGCGTCGCGTACGTGATATCTCCTACTGACAGGCGCTCCGCTAAGTCCGCGTTACTGCATTGCAGTTTCATCAATACTGTTTCAGTCCCTAAATCCGCGATGTCGCCATTGTGAGTATGGAATGAGATATAGCGCTCTAACCCTCTTCCGCTTACTCGCTCGCCCACTTTGGATTTGTAGAACTCTCGCTTATCACGCTGGTTGATTTGGTGCTCAAACGATTCAAATTCAATCAGTGGTTTTCGGCGACGCTCGTCTTTACTCCAGCTCTCCACTTGCTCAATGGAATAAACCTCGTAATGCTCTTGAGTGTTACTTTGTGGACGCACCTTGTACTCGTTTCGTCGATGCTCTAAACGGATTGGATCGCCGTCTTTTTCAAACAAGTTAACGGCAGGTGTGCAGTGCAACCTTAAGTGTTTATCTTTAAGCACCACCTCTGAAGGCAAAGCACGCTTAAAGTGGAATTTGATTTTGACCGTACTGCGCTGTGGAATGCCTTTTAGCCACTCTAAGCCTTTAATGTCGAAGAACATGAACTTATCTGGCAAAGAGAAGAATTCTTGCAGCAAACGGTAGCCTGCAAAGGAATTTTTGCTGTAAGGCAACAGCGCCTCGTCCTCTTCATGCCCGACTGGCTTAACGTATTCTGGCCCTAAACGATGTTTGTAGCCGCCACCAACATCCAACTCGACGTGATCTAGATAGCGGAACAGCCATAAGAAGACAGTGCGAGTAATATGAATCTCACCATGCAGGTGCAATCGCAGCGTGTCTAAACCTATCCGAGACAGCTCAAGGCCATGCTCCGTCGATAACGTCACATCAATCATCGAGCTGGTGCGGCTGTTAGTTTGTTCGATGTTAGTAATCGTAATTGGGTATAGATTGACGTCATAACAAGTACGGAACAAACACTGCGTGCCTTCTACCTGCTCGCTGGCCATTTCCGCACCACGTTTCACCACGGTTTTCTCAGTAACACTTCCGGTATGCGGTTTTAGTTCGCTAATACACAAAGACGGAATCGAACGCATGTAATGTGGCCACAGCAAAGTCATCAGAGATTGCGTTAGCTCAGGAAGTTCATCGTCAATCTTTTCGCGGATGCGTCCGGTCAAAAAAGCAAAACCTTCCAGCAGTCGTTCGACATCTGGATCAAAAGTTCCTTCAGAGAGAAAGTGAGTTAACTTCGGATGATATTTGGCAAACTCACTACCCGACTCGCGTAAATACGTGAGTTCATCTTGAAAGTATTTACTGTTACTCAAGTGGCACCTACTAAACGTTAAATTGGCCGTCGGTTCCCATGTAGACATCGATCGACATTGGGACTTTACCGCCGTTATGGGAAACTTCGCCGCGAATACCAAAGCCGAGTTGTAATGGATTATGGTGGTCTTCACGGTAATGAACCTCGACATTAAACAGTCGGGGCTCAAAGCGTTCTATGGTTGACGTGATGTTTTTTTGAATATGGCGAACGAGGTTTGTGTTGTTAGAAAGTACGTCGTTAAAATCTGGCAGACCATACTCATTGTCGATCATTGCGTTGCCGGAATGCGTATTCAACAAGTCAGCGAGATGCGAGTGAATGGATTCAATCAAATGCTTATGAGACACCACTTTCTCGTAGCAGTTTTTGGGTTCTCCTAGCTCGATCCGCTCTAAAAGACGGTAACCTTTTTCCATATGCGATCCTACGAAAAAAGCAGCCAGTCTTCACTGGCTGCTTGATGGTTTCAGTAATGGGTTATTGGTCTAGCTTACCAACTAGAGACAAGTCGAAGCTTGCGCCCATGTACTTGAAGTGAGGACGTACAGACATCGATACTTTGTACCAGCCTGGATCGCCTTCTACGTCTGATACTTCAACCTTCGCAGCGCGAAGTGGGCGGCGACCACGAACTTCCGCTGGCGGGTTCTCTTGGTCAGAAACGTATTGACGAATCCACTTGTTCAGTTCGATTTCTAGGTCAGAACGCTCTTTCCAAGAACCAATTTGCTCACGCTGTAGCACTTTTATGTAGTGCGCTAAACGGTTGATAATGAACATGTAAGGAAGCTGAGTACCTAGCTTGTAGTTCATCTCGGCTTGTTTGCCTTCCGGCGTGTTCGCAAACACTTTTGGTTTTTGAACAGAGTTTGCAGAGAAGAACGCCGCATTGTCAGAACCTTTACGCATGGTTAGCGCAATGAAACCTTCTTCTGCTAGCTCATACTCACGACGGTCAGAAACCAGGATCTCGGTTGGGATCTTAGTCTCGATTTGACCCATAGCTTCAAAGTTGTAAACCGGTAGATCTTGTACAGTACCACCGCTTTGAGGACCAATAATATTCGGACACCAACGGTACTTAGCAAATGATTCACTGATCTTAGACGCCATCGCGTACGCTGAGTTGCCCCATAGGTAGTTATCATGGCTGTCTGTTACTTGCTCATCGTAGTCAAACGCCTTGATTGGGTTATCTTCAACAGAGTAAGGTGTACGTAGCATAAAGCGAGACGTACATAGACCTAGGTAGCGCGCATCTTCGTGCTCACGCAGACCACGCCATTTCGCGTACTGTGGACCTTCGAATACAGACTTCAGATCTTTTAGGTTTGGCAGCTCTTCGTAGCTGTCTAGACCAAAGAATTTAGCCGATGCCGACGTGATGAATGGTGCGTGAGACATTGCACCTACGTTAGCCATGTATTCCATCAATTTGATGTCAGGCGACGAAGCTGACATAGCGTAATCACAAATGACGGCGCCAACAGGTTTACCACCGAACTGGCCGTATTCACGTGTGTAGATTTGCTTGTACAGGCCAGACTTCACCACCTCTGGAGCGTCTTCGAAGTCATCAAGAACTTCGTCTTTCTTCGCAGAGATCAGTTCAATTTGAATGTTCTCGCGGAAGTCAGTGTGATCAACCAGGTACTTAAGGCCACGCCACGTTGATTCAATCGCTTGAACTTCTTCGTTGTGAAGAATTGCATCAACTTGCTTAGACAATTTTTGGTCGATTTCAGAGATCATCAGATCAACCAGAGATTGGTCGACTTTCTCTGTGTTCGAACTGCTTAGTAGCTCACTGATGAATGCTTCTACGCCGCGTTTTGCAACGTCAAAACCTTCATCACTTGGCTTTAAACGTGTTTCGTTAAGAATGCTATCCAGAAGTGAGCCTGATTCAACTAAGGCTGCTTCTTGTTCTGGCGCTTGTGCTTCTGCAGACATGATATCCCTTACTCTTCTTTCGCGTCTTGGTCGTTGCCAATGCTTAGTTCATCCAACAGTTTCTTTCTCGCTTCTTCATCTTGAAGAACCGATGCGATCTTCTTACGGAACGCAGGCACGTTTCCTAGAGGACCTTTAAGTGCAACCAAGGCTTCGCGAAGCTCAAGTAGGCTGTTTAGTTCAGGTACACTTTTCGCGATCGCTTCAGGAGAGAAGTCCTTCATGTTTTGGAAGGTCAGATCAACACCAATCTGGCCGCCTTCTTCATCAGAAAGACGGTTTTCAACGTTGACTTTAACGTTTGGAGACATGCCCTCTAGCACTTCGTTAAAGTTGTCTTTGTCGATGTTAATTGGAGTACGTTCTTCAATTGGTGTCTCATCTGCACGCGCAGTAAAGTCGCCAACTACCATCATGCTTAGCGGCAGCTCTACGTCTTCTTGCGTATCGCCAGTTGCTGGAACATAACGGATATTAATTCGCTCTTTAGGAGCCACCGAGCCGTCACGTGACATAATTCGTTCCTTATCTAACTCTTTAATTAGTCGTAAATTGCTTTCCACTCTTCATACTTCTCAGGTAGAAGATCCTTGCTTCCAAATAACCGATGGAGTGTTTTTCGAATTAGGTCTTCTAACTGTGACGATAAGTGGGGTTCCCAGCTCGCGAGATTAAACGCTTTTTGTACTTCCCACCCCTTCTCAAGATACGGCAAACACAACGGGTATAATCCAACAGACTGGTAAGCTGCTATCAATTGTAAATACAGCATGAACTGCCCTCGTCCCGAGCTATCCAGCTCAAGTTTGTGGGCAAGCTCTGCGGCACATTCCCCTAGATTTTCTAGAGTGATATCCTCCATTGGCAGCGAGTCTTCCTGCGAAATCACAACCGTTTGAACAACGGGTTGAGAAGTCGAAGAAGTAGTATCTTGAGTCGATAACCAGCTCAAGGTCGCTTCATCTGCAAATGGTATAGAATTCTTAAATGAGAGGTGCTCGATGCCCTCTAGCGATTCAACAAAACGCGTCACTTCTTGTTTCACAGCAAGCGCTGCATCATCAAAGCCCAAGTTATTAAGCATCGAATACACGAAGTAATGGCCCGTCAGCCAAAACGGCGCATCCGTTAATGTGCGCTCCAAACGCTTAATGGTGTCGATGTCGCTTTCTTGGTCAGCTTTATCTCGGTATTCCGCTTGTTGATCGGACGACACTGCCAAGCTCAAAGGCGTTTGATTATTTTGGTGGTCGGGTAGACCATCAATGTCATCCCAAGTCAGATGACGATAAATCCGGTAAGCCAGCGGATCACTTGGGTTCGCATGAAGCATGACTTCCGCAACCTTCTTCAAGGTGCGCTTAGAAGCCGTAGGCGAAGAGAAGTCCGTATCGACATCGACTTCTTTTGCTACCGCTTTCTTAACTGGCGCAGGTTTAGGGGCCGGCGGAACCGCCTTCACCGGTGCGGTTTGCACTTCATTCTGCGCTGGCGTTTCTTCGGCAGCAGACTGCGTAGCTGGTGCAGGCGCCGCTTGTTCAACGTTAACGACTGCATCATCGCTCTGCTCATCAGCCGCCGCTTGTTGAGATAAAACATTGAGTTGAGTGCGAATCTCAAAGAAATCCGCTTCTGAGTCTTGGTAAACCTCGTCGTACTGGCGCTGCACTTCTTCAATAGTCGAAATGCAGTTTGATACCAAATCCCATGACTGAGCGCTTTCCGCTAACTTGCTGCTGACCAGTTTAAACTGATGGTTCAACCATTCAACCGCGCCATCTCGACCCCGCTTTCGCGAAGGATACAATTCAACGCCAAAGCGACTTAACGCCTCACTAAGCAGCTTTAGACCTTGTTCAAAGCCTTGCAGACCAAACTCTTCTGTTAGCGCGCGAACGAGGTAACAAATGGCTTTTAAGTCTTTACTGTGGTGCTCTAGAACTTCAGTCGCGTGCGTTTTTACCACGCTCCAATCTACTGTTTCGCCAAACAAGGAACCGAATTTCTTCACTTCGGACTCCATCATTTCGTAGCAAAACTCGTAACGGGCATCGTTTCCCACTGGAGATTCATCAGAAATAGGATTAAGCAGACGATCGATATCAATGTTGGACAAAATTCACGTCTCCTTCAGTCAAGTAATCTCTCAACGCACGCGCTACCGCAATTGCGCCATTTGCTGGCTTAGATAACCGATGGCTCTGCTCTATCGCATCCGACGCCATGCTATCTAGAATTTTCGTGATTTCTGTAAATTTGCTTGGTGCATTCCGTTCTAAATCGGCAAGGGATTCATGTAGCTTTTGTTTGTCGTAAACGGATTGCTCCATCACGGTGCTAAACAAAATAAATTCGCTTCTTGCGACGATTAAATCCTTTATTTTTTTGTCTAGTTCTGGCGTATTACCGAAGTAGGCTTTGGCTAATTCAGCTTCTTCAATTGCTTTGGTGTAAAAGTGCGCCTCTGCATGTTTATCGATGGAGTCATTAATATTTTCCATCACAGCCTTTGGTAAGATTTGGTTGTAGAAATAGGCTTGTGACTGGTTTAATAACCATGCCTCTTTCATTTCATTTTCTGCGAGCTTAGCTTCACCATCTAAAATTAAGCGAGCAATCTGCTTATCTCGACTGCCAGCTATGGCAGATACTTTCATGGAATCGATAGACGCGACATTTAATCCAGACATCACTTTAGTCAACGCCTCATCCGCATATGGAAACAGGGCACCGTCACGAACAAGGGTTTCTCGCAAGGTGACAAGCTCCTTACGTAATTCGACTAATGCCATTGGTAAGCCATCCGCTAACGATTGATACGACGTTAACTGAGCCTGTTTTTCTTCATATAAATTCGAGAGGCTTAACTGCTGAGCTTGATATGCTGTTCGATAAGCTACTGTCATATCAATACTCTGAGTAGCTTGAGACAATTCTTCTTTGATTTTCCATGGAGGCTGAGCCAAAAAAGAAGCCGTTTCAGAGGGCGTAATAACGTGAGTTACAGTAGTGACACCTCGGGAAAAAATGGCATCCAATTGATCTTTATTCTGTTGATACAAATAACTTCCTGCTGTTGCCAGCACACTCAACACTAAGCTCGCCTCTAATATTTTAAAGCGACCATACGCCGTTTTATCATTTGGCTTACAGTGTGTAAGCAGCAAGTCCGCGTTACGCAAGCTACTGAAAATTGGTGCGTTAGAATTTGAGCTAATTGATTGCGTATCGATTCGCGCTAACTGTTGAGCAAAAGAAATAGCGGTATAGCCATGCCCTCTTGGTTTGTTGATGACTTCTTTCAGCAATTTCCAAATATGAGCCGGGATCAAAGCCGGACGCTTTCGATCTTTTAACTGCTTATTCCAAGCATCACCAAATATTGATCCTAAAAATAGGTGTCCAGCGAGCAAAGCGAGAGAGTAAACATCATCTTGCGGTTCCGCGATGCCAGTTTCTATATAAAGAGGGGAAGCGTAGCTCAAGCTTGCTTCTGCGTAAGGTTCTGTCTCTCCAATGTAACGAGCAGCGCCGAAATCAATGAGCTTAACGTAATCGCCTTCACTCACTAATACGTTAGATGGTTTAATATCAAGATGGCAGATACCTCTTGTATGCATAAACTCTAGAGCGCCAGCGAGTTGATACACCAACCAAGCGATGTGGTCGTGGCGGAAGCCTTTAGAAGAATGACGCTCCATTTTTTCTGCCAGTGATTCACCTTGGATCCACTCGTACATCAAATATGGGCGTTCGAATTCGTTGCCGATTTTTACAAAGTTAGCCACGCTAGGGTGTTGAGAAAGCTCCAGCCTGCTCGCTTCGTTAATCAACATTTTGCTCGCAAATTCTGGCGAGTCATCATTGATAACTTTGCAACAGATTTGCTTCTCTGGCTGCCCTTTTTTTGCAAGATGGTAAACCGTTGTCTTACCATTTTTAGAAGGAAGCTTGTCTAATACATCAAACTGTGAAAAAAGCACGTACTCAAGCTTCGGCTTATTTTTTTCTGCTAGCCTTTGCTCATTCAGTTTCTTTTTCTCAATAGCTTTAACAACCAACTGATCGATATATCCTTTGGCTGTACTCTGATTATTAGACACTTAGTACTCTTTCATAGAATAAATATTATTAGAGTTGAATAATATTTTCTTGAACGTACTTGTATCAAGGTTGGTATTTAAAACAAACAGTAAGCCTATTATTTTAGTTATTATTACTAACTTATTAGACCTTTTTACTTACGCTTTCACTGCATGAGTTATACGCTTTTTCGTGTTACAAACTTCAACCTAATAATATGAGTATATTTTCATTGCCATTTGATCGATGAGTGCCCACTAACATTGCAGTAATTGGAGAACTCCTTTGTCACCATGAAAGTCGAACATTAACAATGTAGTTGGTTGCTTAAAGTGGTGCTCTCTGACCGCAAAGGCAATTAAAGCGAGAGAAGAACAACTACCCATTGTGCCCCACAACTCATTGATAAGCTGCGGTTGTTCTGGGTTCGTGAATCGTTCTGCTTTCGCCCCCAGAGCAAAGCCGTAATCTTCCGAATGCATGCGCAGGTTCGTCATATCGGAATACACTTCACCAAATGAATCGAGCTTTTTACTCGCACGTTGAACAAGTCGAAACATGCCTCTTCGGTCTGAAGTGTTTAATTCCGTATCAATGTAGCCAAGCTGCGCTTGAGGCTTAAGTTTCAATGTTTCTACGGTGTTTTTTCGACAAAGAATTAAACCCGCCCCACCCTCGCTCGGAATAACGCCCCATGGATTATTGGTACTAATTACCATCGCATCGTCGATGAGTGTTTGCATCGAACTCACCAAGGAATCGACACTGATACACATCATAGCATCATATTTATCCAATGATTTCATGGCCTGGAGAACGAAACTAGGCCCACTGGCATGAACAGCATTCACCACAGAGAGAAATTCAGCATAGTTACTTTCACCAAGCCATTCTTGCACCTTTACTAGAGAAACAGACACAGGCACCGCTATAAGCAAAGGTATTGGTCTCAATGAACGTGGTAACTGTGCTAATAATGAATCAAGCAAGTGGGTGATTAACTCACACGTTTTTTCAAACTGCTCACTTTCTTTGGTGTATTCGATTTTGGCGTAAGTAAAACGCTCGATACCATCATCCCCTACACATTGGTCGAATCTTCCTAAATCAGCATACGAAACTGCACTAGCAATATCTAAATTCATACCGGTTGGCGTCATCACTTCCATCCCTAGCACGTAACGGCCTGTTGAATTATGCATGCTCGCTTACCTCTTCCAACTTAGTGATGGATGTCGACACCAACAAATGCTCCTTGCCCTGACAAGGAAACGCAGCGGTGTAACTGATTGATATAGTTTTCTTTTCCGCATCAACGAATAAGGTGTACATCGCCATATCAGCTTGATAACTTTGATCTTTGAACGTCGCGATCGCACGGTATTTTTCTTTAGGAATTCGAAATGAAAGCGTGTCATCATGACAAAAACCACTCATCATCAAACGCTCCCCCCCACGAAGGAAGCCTTTGCACTGTTGATCAATAGGCGCGCTTTGGAAGAACCGCTTATCAAAATCGAGTGGCAACATTGGCTTGCGATTCTCAATCCAATCGTCATCGAACGTGCCGGCCAGCTTCTGGCGCGACTCAAAGAACGGAGGCACAGGCCCGAACCCCGCAACGCGTAGCTTTTTCGCGGCGGCACTCCAGTCCTCTCGGGGATAAAAAATCGAGGGTACTTTCTGTTCAAGCAATTCTTTGTTGGAGTCGGCAACCCCACCACCTATTCGGTTACGTAAATCACCGCCTACCGCGCAAGTGTAATCAATGTCTTTTTCAATAAATGGGACTGGATTGCTCAGCGTGATACTGCCAGCATGCTCAACCCATACGCGTTCCCCGTGAATAGCGAGAATCTTATCGATATGACCATCAATCAACACGCGACACTCTTGGTATGTCACTGGCTTTTTCGCGTAACTGCGCGCTTTGCCGTAAACAAGTACATCTGTGTTGTTTTTGGTATACGCGAACTCGTGGTCAACTTTCATCGCAGAGAAGCCTTCTTCGCCCAAATATTGGGGATCATCGAAGATTTCACTTTCACCTAATTCGTGCCAAACCACACCATCGAATTGCCATGTGCGTTTGGCGACTACAACCCAGACTTCATCGCCGTTTTCGTCACGTTGAAAACGACCTTTAAGTGATAGCTCAGGGTGCGCCTCAATATCCCATAACTGCATTGCTATTCCTTAAGTTGAATCGTTCGCTCGCAGAAGGTGCGGCCTTTAAATTGTTGAAGTTCCAGTCTTGTTGATGAATCGGCATTGCCATATCCCAAGGCACGTAGGCTCTGGATTGAATACAGAGTTGACGCCATAGCCAATCTCGGAACAGCACATCAACGTTAGCATCTTGCATCGCAGCTAACGTAGACTCGAAGCTCAATGCGTAACCCAAGCGGCTTGGTAGATTTTGGATGTATTTTTCATCTTCCACCCACTCATTGAGCAGATCGACGATCTCTTCCCATTCATACTCGACACCAACATCTTGCGGAGTCAGAGGAAGAAGCTTTCCGTAGACGACATACAAGGCTTGAAGCCAAATTTCACCTTCAGCTTCCTCCAGACTTTCCAAGTGCTCGATGATTTGGGGCACCAGTTTCCAATTACCACCCAGCGCAAAATCAACAGGTGCTAATGAAGAAGAGATATCAAACGCCTCAAACTCTTTTAACTCAAGCAACTTGGCGTAAGTGAGCACTTGCGCTGATGGTAATCTATTTGGTTCGATGCCAAAGCACTGACGGAACCAAGTGCCTCTGTCACGTTTGGTAATCAAACGTTCAAATAGATATTGTTCGCTGCCTGCATTGTCATTAAGCCAATCAATCCCCTCTTTTACGTCTTGTAAAACGAGCAGTGGCAAAGCAACTTGAGAGCTAATGATGCTGGCTTTGTGCCAGCGCTTGATGAGAGAAACACTTAATGTTTGACGTACACGTAAGCATTCAAAGTAAAACGCACTGGATGTCGCATTGCCCTCAATAAGCTCCGAAAGCGTGCTATCCATAGATTCAACCGGAGATTGTACGGCAATGACCATTGCGGTTTTAGCGTCAATATCTTCGAGTAAACTCAATCCGCACAAAAGGTTATCCAACTCTGAGCCCAACTCGCCCTGTAGCATCAGCCAGCTGTAGATTTCTGGCTCCTGGCCTCTTAACTGATGAATCACCCCCGGTGCTAGCCGATAAAACGACAAGTACACCTGCTTCAGTTCTTCAATTTGGCGTTCGATCAGCTTGAGATACGCCAACTCACGACTTGGATAACCCCTTTTGTGAATTTGAACTCGCTGCCTGATTAAAAACCCGATACTTTCAGAAGCAATGGACAGCTTTTCATTACAGAAATCCAGCCATGTTACTGGCAACTGGGAAAGGTCATTCACAGCGCGATCAGCTTTTGCTAACGCGCCTTCGACTTCTTGATTGGTTATGGGTGCCTTTAGGTGCTCGACACCGATTCTTTGTCGCATCTAGTTATCCGTTATTAGCGTGCCATAACGCGATTGCAATTAGTTAATACAAAGTAATTAGCTAACTCGACGTAAATTAGCTAATGCTAGGTAATTAGTTAATTGCGATCGTTCCGCCTTGAATTTTTTGTGCTTTTTCTGCTTGAGAAGTGACGTACTTCGCTTTAGTGGTAATTCGTCCATCGCGCCCGCTATAGCGAGTTTCTGTCTCACCACTTTTGACTACCAACTCTTGTTCTGTCTCGATAACCATCTTCTTCGCTCGCAATACAAACTCGTCAGAGTCATCCAGAATGGAGAAGAAAATGTCCGTCACAAGAGGCAAGCTTAAGTCGTCGTTCAAAAATTCAACTCGACAACTTAATCGATTATCGATAGCCATTTGCAGCTCAGAACGACGAAAGCCACGTCCTAGTCTCGCAGTGAGTGGCTGCTTAAATGGGTTACCATCAAAATCAACTCGCACACTGCCCGTAGACTCATTGATAGCCACTATTCTTCCAAAACGCGAAAAGCAAGCCGTTGATTCGGCTTGCTGCTCTGATATTACTTCTGTTGTAAGAGGTTGTTTTTCCATTGTTAGTTAACCACTACGTTGCCACCTTTCACGACGACTTTGTCACTGCCTTCGATCGTAATAGCCGAGCCTGATAACTTTATTGAACCATCACTGTTCATCACTAAAGAGGAACCACCCGTTTTCAATACAATCTTGTCGCCACTGATAATTTGCGTTGCACCATCAGCTTTATAAGCGGTGTTCCCTTTCACTGATACCGTTAAGTTGCCACCAACCGTCTGGTTATCATCCGCACCAATATCTGAACTCTTAGACGCACCGATAGTAAGGTTACTGTTTTCGCCAATATCTAAGTCATCATTTTTACCGATCTTAGTCGTACGGTTATCACCAATTTCTAAGTCAGAATTGTTTTTCACATACTGGGCTTCGTTCGCGTTGTATGTAACGGTAACGTCTTGCTCGACTGTCTCGGTAAACGTACTGTTTACTTGTGTCGTTTTATGTCCATGAATGGTTTCTTTATGGTCACCATGAACTTCATTCGTTTGGTGACGTGCAACCTTCAAGAATTCATCTTGACCGATATCACGGTAACGGTTGTTGAGCACCTTGGTCGACATGTCTTTTTGAGCGTGAATATAGACTTCTTCTTGGTTCGCTTCGTCTTCAAAACTCAACTCGTTGTAACCTGTTCCTTTGTGCGTTTGCGTGCGGAACGTGGTACGAGTTTTGTTTTCTGGCAAAGAGTACGGTGGGAAATGCAAACCGTTGTAAACTGCGCCCGTAACTAACGGACGATCTGGATCCCCCTCAAGGAAAGTCACTACGACTTCATGGCCAATACGCGGCAAATAAACTGCGCCCCATGTTGGCGCCGCCATGGATTGGCTTACACGAATCCAACAGCTTGAATGTTCGTTGTTATCACCGTAGCGATCCCAATGGAACTGTACTTTCACTCGACCAAGCTTGTCGGTGTAAATCTCTTCACCTTCTGGTCCTACAACAGCCGCCGTTTGAGGGCCATCCACTACTGGTGCTGCTAGTTTAGGCGCTTTAAACACCACATCACGTGGAATACACGAGAACTGGTTGTAGTAAGTGGTTGGCATACCACTCGCTTCATCTTCATGCACTTGCGGATCTTGACCTGTGTGCATTACAGACAACATAAGGTAATCGCGGTTAATCTCAGAACGCGGGTGGTCACTGACGTTAAAGCTGTAACCAGATGCTAAGCGCATTACGTCACTCGTTGCTTCCACTTGTTGATTATCGACTATGTGTTCCGACATCCACTCCGTGGTTCTCACCTGACCCATCAGCGGGTCAACGTATCGTCCAGGATAATCAAACTGCTTGAGATCTTGGTCTAGCTCGCCAGCCTGTGTCATCTCTTGTGGAATTTTAGGGTGTTCGTAGTTGTAATCTGTGTACGTAACCTGTCCTGTTCTAACGCGGTTAACTAACTCGAGATCAGAGATATGTTCGCGATCGGCAACACCGCCACCATCGGCATGATAAACAATCGGCCCAATGTAAGAAGCATTTAGTGGCGAGCTTATCAAAGGTGCAATCGCGTCATTACTGTCGACAATGACCATCGTATGATTTGAATCGCTATGGTCAAAGTAATACCACATACCGTGTTCAGCCATCATACGCTGCACGAAGTGCAAGTCAGACTCACGGTATTGCAGAACGTATTCTTTTGGAGGATAAGTACCCGACACTTCAAATCGGTAATCGGTGACTGCCCCATCATCGAGTACTTCTGTGATGATGTCTTGCGCTGACTTTTGCTGGAAAATACGACAATCTTGGCGCTGAGATAAGAACCAAGCTTGAGGAACCAAGACTAATTGATAACGAGAAAAACGACGTCCAGTCCCTAAGTAACGAACTTCATTCACCACGCCGTTGAACACACGCGCAGCCCCAACACCTTGTCCGTAAAGTGTCAATGTTCCTGCTTTACGTATTAACTCATCGAACGAGATATCTGGATCAAGTGAAAGTAATGAGAGATTGATGTGGAAAGGCTTAGATAACTCTTCATGAACATGAAAGCTCTCAACCCGAAATTCATGCCCACATCCAGGCACTTCAAATTTAAATTCTACGTCATTCACCATATCTTTTACCTGATACAAATAATCGAATTAGGGCCAACAATCGTTGGCCCTGAATCTTTACGCGACGAGCAATTAAGCTTCGCGTGGAGCACGCCAGTCGTCGTTACCCGCAGTACCACAGTTTTCGTGAGTTACTTCGATCGCACGGTAAGTGAACTTAAGCACTTCTTCTGTCACGCGGTCAGCTGTTGCTGCGTCTTGACAGTGGTTCATACGAGTTTGGATATCGACAAGTAGCGCATCAATCAATTTGATTGAGTAGTAGTGCTCTTGTTTACCTTGAACTGAAGTACGGTAGAAGCGGATCACACACTCAGGAAGTTTTTCGCCAGATACTAGTGCGTTGAATAGTAGTGGAGATGAGCGATCTTGAACTTTAGTTACAACAAGTGGACGGTGTACACGTTGACCAGTTGGCTGACCACTTTGTGGATCACGTGGAACAGTTAGCACGTGATCAAGTTCTTGTACTAGGAACTCATCAACGTGAGCTTCTTGCCATGTGTTACCTACTGAATCTGCAGAGTAAGTATCTTTAGTAATATGGCCTTGAGTCTCACCTTGGATAGACATATATGCTGGAGTTGGCATCGCTATTTCCTTTTCTAAAATCTGTTTTGTTTAAATCACCAAATCGCTTATCACCGCGACTACTTGGTATAATCAAAGTCCGTGCCAACTTTAAAAATACAATAAAAACAACAACTTAAACAAATTAAGACATTATTCACTAATATCTTGAGTACAATTTATTGGATAAAAAACCAAAAAGTTGGATTAAGATAATAATAAATTGTTCTAACTTTAAAAAGTGAAAATAACCATATAAAACCGTGTAAATAAAGTCATTAAAACTAACAAATCCGACACTTTTACTATCAATTAATTTAGAATAACAACGCCATTAAAATAACCACAAACATTAATGTCACAATAATCATTAAAAATAACCAACAAACGATAGTCAAAATATCTTGATAAAAAAAGAACGCAATCACTTTTAGTATAATAGCTGCTACCTCTTTTCCTCTAAAGAATAAAATGGCTATGATAA
Organism: Vibrio sp. 1457; assembly: GCF_033340195.1. Classification (NCBI taxonomy): domain Bacteria; kingdom Pseudomonadati; phylum Pseudomonadota; class Gammaproteobacteria; order Vibrionales; family Vibrionaceae; genus Vibrio; species Vibrio sp. 1457. The sequence goes on along the minus strand of NZ_JAWOWA010000005.1, from coordinate 168,589 downwards.
ATATAAACCTTTCTTCATTAATTCAGCGTCTACACCCGATTGCAAAAGTAGCATTAGAAGACGCCGCTGCACTTGCAGTCTCTGAAAAAGCAAACGAAGTTCAAATTGAGCATTATTTACTGAGTCTATTAGAAAGGCCAAATAGTGATTTTGACGTCTTATTAAGTCATTTTGATTGTTCTGAGAACTTATTAAGACAATCGGTTCGATCCACACTCGACACCAACGCCAAAGGGAATGGCAGCAAACCTGTTTTTTCTGCTTTATTAATCGAATGGTTGCAAGAAAGCTGGCTGGTTTCTTCTTTAGATCTATCCGAAACACAAATCCGCTCTGGCGCTCTACTCCTTACTCTTGTTAGCAACCCTCTCCGTTACGGCCAACATGGTTACGCCTCTATCCTTGAGGCGGTAAATCCTGACAGCCTTAAGCGTAACTTTGCAGAACTAACAAGCCACTCTATTGAGGCGCAAGTCGCAACTTCAGAGAAAACACAAGCTCGTGAAGATGGTTCCGCACTGAGCAAGTTCGCGACCGACTTCACTGGTAAAGCACGCAAAGGCGAAATCGATCCTGTTTTCTGCCGCGACCAAGAAATCCGCCAAATCGTGGACATTCTTGCTCGTCGCCGTAAAAACAACCCTATTGCTGTTGGTGAACCGGGCGTTGGTAAAACCGCAGTAGTAGAAGGCTTGGCACTTAAGATTGTACAAGGTGACGTACCAGACAACCTCAAAGGTGTTGAGCTTTACGGCTTGGACATGGGTCTTTTGCAGGCAGGTGCAAGCGTAAAAGGTGAATTCGAAAAACGCCTAAACGCGGTATTGGATGAAGTGAAAAACTCGCCAACCCCTATCATTCTTTTCATCGATGAAGCACACACCCTTGTTGGCGGTGGTAACCAAGCGGGCGGCAGCGACGCGGCAAACTTGCTAAAACCAGCCCTAGCGCGTGGTGAAGTGAAAACCATCGCTGCGACAACATGGTCGGAATACAAGAAGTACTTCGAGAAAGATCCTGCTCTTGCGCGTCGTTTCCAATTGGTGAAACTCGACGAACCGTCTCCTGAGCAAGCAGCATTGATCATTCGTGGTCTGCGCCCAGCATACGAGAAGTCACATAACGTTTACGTGCGTGACGATGCTATCACTGCTGCGGCAGCACTTTCTGCTCGTTACATCTCTGGCCGTCAACTGCCAGACAAAGCGATCGATGTACTAGATACGGCGTGTGCACGAGTGAACATCAGCCTTAATGCCATTCCTGCTTCTGTTGAGACTCTGCAGCAAGAACTTGCAGCTCAACAGCGCGAGCTTGAAGCACTTGAGCGTGATGCTCTGCAGCAAACTGGCGACAAGCACAGCCTTGCTAACATTCCAGACCTAAAACTGGCAATGGAAACAACGAAAGAAGAGCTAGCAGAACAAGAAGCGCAATGGCACAAAGAAAAAGAGCAGATCCAAGAGATGATTGCTCTACGCTCTCGCTTACATGAATTGGTCTTTGGCGAAACCAATGAAGAAGAGCTTGTTGCAGACGAAGATTCAGAACAAGAGCAAGACGTTTCTCCATATGCAGAAATGGATGAAGAAGCCGTTCGCATTGCCATTTCGGCCTGCCAAGAACAGCTAGATGTAATCCGCAATGGCAACCCACTGGTTCACTTTGAAGTGGGCCCAGATGAAGTCAGCCATGTGATCTCGGACTGGACTGGTATTCCAATGGGTAAGATGCTTCAAGACGAAGCAGAAACCACGCTAAAACTGAAAGAAAGCCTAACACAAAGCATCAAAGGCCAAGAATACGCTATCGATGCCCTGTCTGAAGGCATTCAAACTACGAAAGCTGGTCTTGGTAACCCAGACGCACCGACCGGCGTATTCCTGCTCGTTGGCCCAAGTGGTGTGGGTAAAACCGAAACGGCCCGAGCGATCGCAGATCAAATGTTTGGTGGTGAGCGCTTTATGACAACCATCAACATGTCTGAGTTCCAAGAGAAGCACACGGTATCTCGCCTAATCGGTTCACCTCCGGGTTACGTAGGTTACGGCGAAGGCGGCATGCTGACAGAAGCGGTTCGTCAACGTCCATATTCTGTTGTTCTTCTTGATGAAGTGGAAAAAGCCGACCCTGAAGTGTTGAACCTGTTCTACCAAGTGTTCGACAAAGGCACGCTGAACGACGGCGAAGGCCGCACAATCGACTTCAAGAACACGCTGATCATCATGACCAGTAACCTTGCGACGCACGAGATTGAATCTTTGGTTCATCAATCCAAAGACATCGATGCGAACATCATCGCAGAAGCTATTCGCCCTACTTTGAACCAACACTTCAAGCCGGCGCTGTTGGCACGTATGTCAGTACTACCATTTGTTCCGCTGTCTGATGAAGCAATGACAGAAATTATTCACCACAAGCTGAACAAAGTTTCTCAGCGTCTACAGAGCCATCACAAGTTGTCGCTAAGCTACGAAGACAGCTTGGTTGAGTTCGTACTAGGTAACTGTCGCCTTGCTGAAACGGGCGCGCGTAACATCGACGCGGTCATCAACCGTCAGTTGCTGCCGCAACTATCGACTCAGCTATTAGTGCATGACAAGGATGATTCACATACGCAAATCGAAGTGTCTGTCGATGAGCAAGGAACACTAACCTATGCGTTCAGCTAACCATAGCGAACTTAGTAACGCCCTACTTGCGATCAGTCAGTCTTTGGCTGATCGCAGCCAGCTTACCCAAACCTTGGATGCCGTGTTGACCGCTGCGAGACAAATGACCCTCGCAAAGCACGGCATCATTTATGTTTTGGACCAGACTGGGCAGGCGTTGATTCCAAGTACCGCTCACCATAACGATAAAACTATCGTTTCCCACCCTTGGGAAGCATTACAGTTAGACTCAGCCAGTGAGAACGATCCATTCAACTTTGCCATTCGTAATGGTGAAGTGGTGTTGATTAACGAGTTGTATAAGTACAACGGCTATGACTGCGAAAGCATCTATCAAACTGAGCAGACACTGGGATTAAAAAGCGAGAACTTATTGGCTTGGCCTTTGATTGATAGCGAAAGCAAAACCATTGGACTGTTAGTCTTACTCGATTTAAGTGTTATCGACAATGAAGCTGCATTGACTGAGTTTTGTCGTATGGCCGCGAGTAATATTCGCCAAGCTGTGTGGTTAGAGCAATACGGGCAAGTGATTAAAAATCTCAATGCCGACAATCACGCCCTAATGCGTGAGAACACTCAACTCAAAAAGCGTACCCAGAAAGCCTATCAAGGTCCTATTGCAGAGAGCGAAGAAATGCTCAATGTCTTGAATCGTCTTGATAAGGTGCTATCTCTTCCTGTCGACGTTTTGTTGCGTGGTGAAACGGGCGCTGGTAAAGAGGTGATCGCGAAATACATTCACGAAAACTCTAATCGTTCAGAACAACCTTTGATCGTACAGAACTGTGCCGCCATCCCAGAGCAGTTATTAGAGTCAGAACTCTTTGGCCATAAGAAAGGCTCATTCACTGGCGCGGACAAAGACAAAGTCGGTTTGTTTGAAGCAGCCAACGGCGGCACGCTTTTCCTAGATGAAATTGGCGATATGCCAATGCTACTGCAAGCGAAGTTACTGCGTGTACTGCAAGAACGTAAAGTTCGCCCTATCGGTACCAGCAAAGAGATTGAAGTCGACGTTCGCGTAATCGCTGCAACCCACTGTAATCTTATGCAGCAAATCAAAGATGGCGGATTCCGTGCCGACTTGTTCTATCGCTTGAATGTGTTCCCTATTACATTGCCGCCCCTGAGAGCCCGTAAGTCGGACATTATTCCCCTTGCTGAACATTTCGTGCAACACACCACCAACACGCTAGGTTTGCCGCAAGCGCCAGGGTTAAGTGCCAACGTTCGTAAACAGCTCCTTGCCTATCAATACCCAGGTAACGTGCGTGAGCTTAAGAACATCATTGAGCGCTCGGTGCTACTGTCCGATTTTGAAACCATTACTCACATTGAGTTTGGCGAACAAATCCCAGAAGATGTACAAAGTATCGACATGAAAGCAGCTTCACCTACCCCAGAGCAACCTGCTTACGAGCAGCAAGCACAGGCGGATTTAGAAGACGTTTCAAAGAGCCTTAAGGACGTCGTTAGCCAATACGAGCGTACAGTGATCATCGATTGCTTAAATGCCTGCAATTGGCACACCAAGAAAGCCGCTGAGCAATTGGCGCTGCCAATGAGCACTCTCAACCATAAGATGAAGAAATACGATATTTCTGCAGCGGGTTAAGCGAGAAGCGAGAAGCGAGAAGCGAGAAGCGAGAAGCGAGAAGCGAGAAGCGAGAAGCGAGAAGCGAGAAGCGAGAAGCGAG
>NZ_JAWOWA010000005.1:0-164117 GCF_033340195.1 Vibrio sp. 1457 | reverse complement strand
AAATCTTACTTCAGTTTCCATTGATAAGAAAAGAAAAACCGCCCGAAGGCGGTTTTTTTATTTATTGAGAATCGACGCTTCAATGATAGTTGCTAAGTATGGGTCTCTAATCCAAGTTACCAAACGTTCTGTACGCTCTTCAGGTTTCAGTTTTGCCCAGTTGATGTACATATCTTTATCAACTTTATAGCTTGGGTCTTCACAATCAGAAAAATAAGATAACTCATCTACATTTTTGTACTGCCTGCCCAACGACATCTCAAAGCTTTCAAGTTTAAACGGCGTTTTTTCCGCTGTATTACGTTGTACTAGAGAGGACACCTTTAGAACTGCTTCTTGGAATCGACCAGATGTCGAGACAACGGGTCCAAATGGTCGAAGCCCCTTGATTTCTTGCCCGTTCAGCGCTTTAAATGCGAACTCGAAACGAGACGCGTAGACCACCTTACCATCGAAATCTTCATCCATGTCTATGTTGGATAGAGCCTCAGAGACAAAATCTGCGTCTATATTTTTGTTAATCACATCGCTGTCATCTAGCGTCCATTTAGAACCGTCTTTCTTTAGTATCCCAATATAAGTAAGGTTACTTAGATACTCAGGACCAGCGGTAGTTTCAGATCCGAATACGGCTTCATTATCAAAAGTAGTAGATAGCTTTAGTGAAACTGGAACACTTTGCCATTCGAGGTTTTGTCCCTCATACGACTCTTTTCTGTGCTTGCCACCAATAAGCATAACTTCCATAGCGAATGACTTATTCGAAGTCCAATCAAAACCTTTGAGCTCATCAGCAGTAGTGAACATACTGTCTTCGTTCATAAACTGTCGTTTATTTCCGTAGTTGACCGCAATCGCACTGTGCTTAATGTCATCGATAACAGGCTTTGTCGGGCCTTTATGAACTTTACTATGTAAGACAAAATCTAGCGTTAACAAATCTTTCTCTGACACACTATTTCCGTTCGCAATAAAGCCCGATTTAGCAGAGAGTGTATAGTTATGGTTTGTATCGACTCCTACAGGAATCTGTCTAGGTGACGTAATAAATCGTCCGACTGTCTTGTCCACTCGTACTGGTAGCTTATAGTTGCTTCCAGATAGAGTGAACTCATAGGTCATATTTTTGAAGCCACCGCTGTTTACATATTCTTTGAGTACATCTTGTTGGGAGTCAATTTTTATCACCTGCCCAAAAATCGGACCGAGAGCAACTTGAGATAAGTATCCGCTATAATCGACTAAATCGTGCTTAGCGATCAAAGGCTTCACTCCAGAGAAGACATCATCGCCAAAGTAAAAATACGGTTCAAACTCACAACCAATAAGGACTTTGCCGTCTGCTTTTTCCGCCTCAAAAAATTCGGCCAACTCACCTTTGGGATCTACACTAAATTCCTCGTGTTTCATCGGCTTGAACATCAAATTAAACTTAGGTCCACTGGTATTAAGTAAACCGTCAGTGCGCTGATAAGACATCTCACACTGAAACACATTTGACGTCATCTGTTTCAGACTTTGTTTGCCTAACACCATTTGCCACTTCAAACGGTGGAAAGGCGATAATCGCACCTTTTTATTTGCTTTTAATCGTACCTTCTCCCACTCATCAAAGGTGACCCATTTAGAGTTGTCATGAGGCTCAGAGACTAATAACCTAACGAACCCTAGGTCCTCTTCTGATAATTTTTTAGACTCAACATTAAACTGTGTCGCAAACTCCACTAAGCCTCGTTGTTGATCGCGATTATAGAGCTTGTCTTGCACTGGAAACGCGACATTAAACGCCCCAGAAACGTCTTTCCTTTTTGGAGCAATATAGTTGGCTTTGTTACGAGTAATGATTTGTTCAGCTATTTCTTCACCGTAACTTTCAACTAATTGCTTGCGTCCCTCACGACGCATGAGTTCTTGGATCCACAAGTTGCACAAGTTTTCTTTTAACTCTGTGTTTAATATCCAACCATCGGTTTCAATATATCGCTGAATGTATTCATCGATAGCTAATATTCGCCACTGTTCTGTGAACTCTTGTTCGCCCTCAGCACAAGCTCTTTGAATCAAAAGCACCAAACCATTAATAGCAAGTGCACGGCGTTGATAGCGCTTAATCAGCTCCTTTGCACCCGTAGCTTTTCCTAAGTGCTCAACTAACGCATCTGATGACGTAAAATACACCTCAGTCAATTGCGTATTAATCTCAGCCAATGAATCAATAATCTCTGTGGTTTCATGGCTAAGTTGTTCAATTGCAGATACGCTTTTTCTAACCTCGTTGTAAGAAGACAAGTAATAATCAAAGAGTGCAGAGTCAAGCAACTGGGCACCACTCATCAGCATTTTTCCGCCTTCTTTGACAACGAAAAAGCCTCTTGCTGCCTGCCCTATTATAGGAACATAGCAAGCCATACCAACGATCATCTCGAAGATAGCTAGCTTGAGCTCTTTTGCAATTGCTTCTTCTCCCAAGTTCGCATTTAACTGAGCTAAACGCGCTTGCTCCATAGCCTTAAAGCCGAGTCGACTCGGTGGAATTCTCGCCGCAAACTCTTGGAGGTAGATTCGAACTTCAACACGTCGGTTAATATTAAGTTGCGCGTTTTCGCGTTTGATTTCGTTGTTTGGTACCTCGACTATTGGTCGACGTTCGCCAAAGAATCGAATATCACTGACTGAAGAAAAGAACTCAGCAACATGCTGCGCTCGCTGTTGCGAAAGGTTTTGGTTATATTCTGAATCACCGTTTTGACAGGCATGCCCTTCGATTTCAACAACGGCATTTGGAATCTTAGATAATTCTTTATCGACAGCAGATAGATATGACAAGTGCGGGGCTTGAACCTGGTTGTTATCAAAAGGAAAAACCAAGCGTAAACCAGCACCTTTATGGTCTTTAACAAACATTGCACTGTCTTCAGCAACGTCATTAGGAATGCTGTCAGTAAACGTTACATTGTCGCCTAACTTATCTATGATTTGCTTAAGTAGTAATTCCCCACTCTTCAGACTTTCTTTCCAGACTGGTACCCAGTTCAGATAATCGCGTGATACCTGCTCAAAATAACTTTTCCTGAGTTTAGCTTTCTCTTCTGCTAAGCGTAATTGCTCGCTTTTGTCAGTGATCTCTTTTATCTCATAGAAAGTGTTAATTGCATTGAGCCCAGCACCAGCAAAGGGCGACAAAAAGCTTTTGACACTGCCGTTACCTGTCAACCACGTTCTAGCAGCACTCCCCGCCACAACGTGGGCATTACCATTTCTCGCGGGTTCAATAACCTTAGTAAAGAACTTACTTTTATCAAACCCTTTCTCTTTGAGAAGCGTTTTTAAGCCCACTTGAGCTGCACGCTCAGATTCCGATGCTGCTTGGCGTAAATCTTGAAGAGTTTGGTAAGCTGCTGCAGTCGCCGATACCCCAAATGAAAACTCTAATGCAGAAATCATGGCTGGGGGTAAAGCGCCCTTGTCTACTTGCCCCCAAAACGTATTTGCTAAACTTCCAATCACGTCATGTTTACTTGACGGGTTTTGATGAATATTAATGCCAGCATTGACCAAACTTGGTGTAACTTTTGTGCCAATCTCCCAAAGTGCAGCACTCATACTGGCGGTCGTTCCACTATTCTCTAAGTTTTCAAGCTCCCCCATTCGGAAGGCTTGTAGAGCTTTAAACTGCGTAGGAAATTGGTATATCAAAGACTCTTCAAGTGAGATCATGTCGCCCGCAACAACCGCAATCTTACCAAACGGTGTCGTTTGGCTAAGCGTGATGTACTCTCGTAGCTCGTAACTGACTTTAGTAACGATACCGAAATCATCGTACTCTTTGGTTACATTGGTGGCATTCTGCGCAAATTCGGGAATTTCAACTCCAAGCTTCTGGTCGAAAATCACCTCAATGGTGTACATGCCATTAGTAAAAACGTCCGACGCCAACGGAAACAAAGCTATTGGACGACGCGAAACGCTGGTTTCATCAAGTTGTGCTTGCGTTATGATTTTTTCATCTTGCAGGTTGAGATGCTGTCCGGTCTCCTCATCAAAACGAGTGACTTTAACAATTGCATCAGCATACTCTTGTGTTGAGAATGCTACAGCGAGAAATGAAAAAGTCGGCACGATAAAGCCACGAATTGGCTTATCTTCAGGAACAGAGTCATACCATTTGTTATATGTAACTTGCTCATCAGTTAGTGCTTGAGTGCCCGCTTCATATTTAGGCGCAAGTTGTGAACGCTTTACTTCTGTGACAGCGTATTCCACTTTTTTTTCAAGCGAGTTAAGCGCTTGATCACCGCCATACCCCCTTAGCTTTTCTAAGATAGAGGCAAGGTCTGCACACGCCTTTTTTATTGGGCGAGCCTTACTCTGCGCACCAATCGCTAACTCTGTCAGCATTGACCATTCGGGAAAAGACAACTTATACGTCTTCTGCGTTAATTCATGTACTGGCGAACGCAGTGCCAAAACCTGATTGATATTGGTTTTTTGGTTTTTCTGCGTTGAATCACCCAGCACATGTAAACGGCCTAAATCGTCTGTCGCCCAAAGGGCTGCGCTTTCCTTACCTAAATTTATGGCAATGGGAAGCCGTGACATAGGGCGAACATTTTTCAACTCTTCCAATGAGGTCAGGTCTTTTTCAATATTGAGTGCTTTATATCGAGGGTTCTGTGCATCTCCAACATTAGGAAAATCGACACCAAACAAATAGATGTCTGTCGGTAAATGCTTAAAGTCATTACTCATCGCTATCTACCTCCAGAAAACGCCCACCATTAGCATCAGCGTTGTAAAGTACAGGTGTTTTTGCAATTCGACCCGATTGAACCACTTTCCAGCCTTGTGCGCCTTCGCCATTCATCTTATATCGGTAATCTGGCCCATAACGCCTGATCATTATTAAAGCTGTGCCAGTTTGTGTCTCATTACCGTTATTACTAATGTTATCAACTTCCGCATAAACTTTCTTTTCATCTCCGTCATTAGAAAACGCAAGCCAAGTTTTATCCTGTACGTTGATCAGCACCTTACGATACGAGTTTATTCCCCATACATATTTACCATTGGGGCTGATAGCAATTTGGCGGTAGATGCGCTTCTCAATATCGACGGAGTCTTCAAACTCTTTTTCAGGCAAAATAGTGTATAAGCGTTTGAGTGTCTTGGCGTCATAAACCCCCACCCCCAAGCCCGCAGCATTGATTAACTTGCCATCTACAATGACCGTATCTTCAGACAACGGTACATCTACCTCTTCTTTGGTTCCCGTCGCAAGTGTGTATTTAAAACGTTTAAAACCATCTGAGAAATAGATGTAGCTAGAATCATCCGCCCAGACCAGATATGGCTTGGTACTCGCGCTGCCCAGTTGAATGGTCTGCTGCGTTTCTAAGTCAAAGATCGCCTTTATCAAAGGCCCACCAAAACTATAGGCATAAGCCACATAACGATTATTGGGGGAACGACTCGTGACATAGTTCTGTGGTGACGCTGTACTTGGTATATCATCTGTGACTAAGCGTAAATCTGTCCCATCAATTTTCATGCTCCAAATTTTGTAGCCATTTTCGTATTCATTTACGAGAGGGTCTCGAGAGCTGACATTATTCCACCAAAACTGAATACGAGGTTTGTCATAGGAGCTTGCATCAGATAAATCTTCACGAGGCCACTCTTTTGCACGGCGAACCGCGTAGCCCGGTTTGACAGGAACCGTGCCTGGATATTCTGGCTTGGACAGATCTTCAGAGTAAACAATAAAGTTGTGCTCACTTTGCCATTGGCAGCGTGGTCCTATCACTTCTTTACGTTCAAGTGATGTCGCTTGAGCAACGTTATAACAAGCCTTTTGAGCGGGTTCTTTTTCTACGGATTGTGTTGTTGCAGTATTCGAAGTTTGATTACTTTCGTCACCACAGCCTGTTAATAACATAGCTGTCGACAGAAGCATGATACTTAACGTTGTTCGTTTCATTTTATAATAGTTCCGTGAGTTCAATGTCTTGATAAATTACTGACATTAAGACCGTTTTATCTGAGTTATGAGATCGGCAATGACGGGTTAGATTGACCCTTTTAACTTCTGGTAACCAACCACTAAACACGACTTCTTTACAATACTGATCAACAAACTCAGCCTCGCGCAAAAAAATCTTTTGGCTCCATGTCTCATCAACACACGTCAGTTGGAAAAAATCATCCGGTTGATCGCACTGAGGGTTACTTTTATACGTTATTACAATGCCTTCACTTGGTGAGTTAACAACAGCAGCAGCAACACCTTGCTCGTTTTGGCTGATGATATTGTAATCTGATTTGCTTGGCGCTTGAGTATCTAGATTCGGCAGCGAAATCACAGGTTCGGAGCTCGCATCAAAGTTATGAGCAAAAGAATAATCACTGAGGTCTACTTTAATCGCTTTCTCGTTATTCCCGCTCTTTAATTCATTGAGTTGCTGAGTATTGAGTTGAGCCCGAGAATAATAAAGAGCAACATCACTTTGTACGCTGCCGTTTATTTTGTATGGAAGCCAAATATGAGGCAAAGGAACACCAAGCGGCTCTCTCTTTGTTTTACTTCCAGCCTTAAATGGACTCAATTCGGTTTGAAGTAATTCTGTGTATGTTTCGCCTTCGTTGGGCCAACCCGCGACCACTACCTCAACTTCTTCTGCAGTAAGACCAAAAACACGGGCGCAAGCATATTCGTCCAACACACCCTCAAAGACTTTTTTACCGTCTTGGTACAACTGAAACGCTTCCCCTGACAGAAATGCTTCGGAGTCTTCGTCATATAAGCTAATATCGACTGATCTTTGAGGCGAGGACTTAGTGCTTTGGTAGAGTGATAGATCGACATCAGAAAAGCGTCCGTCGTTTTGAACTTGGATTTCTCGCCAAACTTCTGATTGCCAAACGACATAAATATAACCGCGATCAATAGATACATACCCTGAATCACTCTTATGAACTGGAACTACTGGCACCAACACGTTGTCCCACTCATCCATCTGAGTTTCTTTATCAACGGGTTGCAGGTCTTCGGCGAGTTTAAGCAAGATTGGCTGAGGTTGGTCGGAACAAGGGATTTTGATATAGAGCGTTTTGCCCTCAGCTTCGAGATCTTTAAACGTCGCGAGGCTGCGGTGTTTGTTTTTTGTATCGGCCTTGCCTACAGTCACTTTTTCTTTTTGAGCGTCCGTTTTACCCAACATCAAACATGCTGCATTACTAGACCACTGCCCTGCAAACTCGACAACGATTTTTTGATCTGGGCTTGGCTCAGAAGGTACATGCGTGTAACTACGAACTAAAGCAACATCGTCGGTAACCTGCTTGTATCCTGCTTTAAAAGCTTTGCTTTCATTCGAAGCAGATACAGAGTCAACGAGTGATTTAAGTCTAGGGAAGCTTTGCAGCTGAGAGTCCGTCAATGGCGAACGACGAGCAACGGTAGATAATGACACCCAATTGCCCTTCCCCAATTCGATTCTTATCGCAGCTAGCAATGCGCTGGTCGTGTTTTTGGCAGAGATGGAAATCTTTTGCGCCAATTCTTTAGGGAGGTTTCTAAGGATGTCATCTGAATTTCGCAAACGCGAAAGCTGTCCTATACACTCGTCCGGTGTAAGAACATAAGATAGCTCGTTGGAGGATAGCTTCGAGCTAGGTATAAATTTGCAAACTAAATGCATTTGAATTCTCCACAACCAACATCGTAAATATGGCTGCGGTGACAATTAAGCTGATAAGGCTTACAAGTACGATTTGGTCTGCGTATCCTACTTACTTAGCCATTTATTTTCAACGAGATAGAAAAATCGCCCGAAATCAAAAACACTAAAAAAATGGTGATTTTTGCTATCAAAACATGCGATTTGACCACAGTAAAAGCCAGTAACATCACCCACTCAGTCAAAATGGTAAAATCTTACTATCTAAAAAAATTTAATTTATGGACTGAAGTTAACAAAAATTGTAGTCACGTGCGCTTCAGGTAAGCACGAGGAAATTCAGAAGTTTATGAGGTGCCCTCCTCAGCAACAAACAACAAATTGACTGTTACTGAGGAAGTTTAAATAAAAAGGTGAGCGCATTACGCACTCACAAAAGTAACTGCTCTGAAGCTTGCTAGGATTAAATTTGCTTCATCGCGAGTTAAAGAGGCGAGGTATTACCCATCAACCTCATGCAGAACACTATACTCAGAGTATAGAAACGAGCATAAATATATAATATTTAAAAAGATTTTCAACGCGACACATTCACCACAGCTCCTGCCGAGCGACCATCACAATCACGTCATACACACCTAAAAGCAACATTGGCCTAGTTATTATAGTTATTCAGCCTTGTATTAAGACGATTCATTAATTCGAGTAACTTATCAATAAAGGCAATTATTTTGATAAATATCACAAAAAGTCCCAAAGAAATAAAGCGAGCTAAACGCTCGCTTTATTTATGCCGCATTTTTTAAAGTTTTGTTATCACTAAAATATCGGTTGTAAACAGCACCTAAGGAGGCTGTACTTGCGAAACGATCATAGTTAAATGTTGCTTGAGCCTCTTCGGCAGAGGCGGAAAGCTTGTTGGTACCATTTACATAAATCGTCACTACCCCCTCCTTCAGTCCTGAAAGATCTAAATCAGTTGTCCATGAGTCTGAAAGCACGGTTGCCATGCCTGTGGCTTCTGTACCATCAGCGTCGACTGCTTTGATATCTATGAACTCACCATCTTCAAATCGTTCACTGCTACCACTTACTGTCACGCTTTCCACTCCAGTAACATCGTTGATAACGTCTAGGTGTATTGTCGGTGTAATTGGCATGGAGTAAGCCGTGTTCTGACTACCGGTATTTCCTGATAAGTCTTGGTAGTCACGAACAAGCAACGCCACATTCAGCTCTGACGTGCTTGGTACCACCACATCACCAGTCCAAACACTTGGGTCCGCGGTTGCCACTAATGAGGTGATCGTCGTGCCACCTAACTCCGCTGCGGCGGACTGCAGATCTTTATCGAATTCCAGCGTTACCGTCACGCTTTGACCGATGGCTTGGTGCTCAGGCGTAAACATCACGTTAGTCAGCGTTGGCAGAGACTGCGCCAGTGTAAAGCTCTGGCTTTCACTTACTTCAATGCCCGCTGAGTTCGTCCCCGTCACCATCACGGTATAAGTGCCGTTGGTTTGGTGACTCATATCCATCGCGTCACTGGTCCAATTGCCACCGGCTTGTACCGTCGCACTGCTGCTTTTCAATACCGTCGCGCTGCCTTGGGCTTTTACTTCAAGACGCAGGGACTGACTATCAAAACGTGTCGACGTACCTTCAAATTGTAGCGTGGCTGCATGCGCTTCATCCACATTACCCACTGGCGTAATAGCTAAGGTTGGCGTGATCGGCATGGAGTAAGCCGTGTTCTGACTACCGGTATTTCCTGATAAGTCTTGGTAGTCACGAACATGCAACCCCACATTGAGCTCTGACGTGCTTGGTACCACCACATCACCAGTCCAAACACTTGGGTCCGCGGTTGCCACTAATGAAGTGATCGTTGTACCACCTAACTCCGCTGCGGCGGATTGCAGATCTTTATCGAATTCTAGCGTTACCGTCACGCTTTGGCCGATGGCTTGGTGCTCAGGCGTAAACGTCACGTTAGTCAGCGTTGGCAAAGACTGCGCCAATGTAAAACTCTGGCTTTCACTCACTTCAATGCCCGCTGAGTTCGTCCCCGTCACCATCACAGTATAAGTGCCATTGATTTGGTGACTCATGTCCATTGCGTCACTGATCCAAGTGCCACCGGCTTGTACCGTTGCGCTGCTGCTTTTCAATACCGTCGCGCCGCCTTGGGCTTTCACTTCAAGACGCAGGGACTGACCGTCAAAACGTGTCGACGTACCTTCGAATTGTAGCGTGGCGGCATGCGTTTCATCCACATTACCCACTGGCGTGATGGCTAAGGTTGGCGTGATCGGCATGGAGTAAGCCGTGTTCTGACTACCGGTATTCCCTGATAAATCTTGGTAGTCACGAACAAGCAACGCCACATTGAGCTCTGACGTGCTTGGTACCACCACATCACCAGTCCAAATACTTGGGTCCGCGGTTGCCATTAATGAAGTGATCGTTGTACCACCTAACTCCGCCGCTGCGGATTGCAGATCTTTATCGAATTCTAGCGTTACCGTCACGCTTTGGCCGATGGCTTGGTGCTCAGGCGTAAACGTCACGTAAGTCAGCGTTGGCAGAGACTGCGCCAGTGTAAAGCTCTGGCTTTCACTCACTTCAATGCCGGCTGAGTTCGTCCCCGTCACCATCACGGTATAAGTGCCGTTGGTTTGGTGACTCATATCAATCGCGTCACTGGTCCAATTGCCACCGGCTTGTACCGTCGCACTGCTGCTTTTCAATACCGTCGCGCTGCCTTGGGCCTTTACTTCAAGACGCAGGGACTGACCGTCAAAACGTGTCGACGTACCTTCAAATTGTAGCGTGGCGGCATGCGTTTCATCCACATTTCCCATTGGCGTGATGGCTAAGGTCGGCGTGATCGGCATGGAGTAAACCGTGTTCTGGCTACCGGTGTTTCCTGATAAGTCTTGGTAGTCACGAACTAGTAACGCCACATTCAGCTCTGACGAGTCTGGTACCACTACATCACCAGTCCAAACACTTGGGTCCGCGGTTGCCACTAACGAGGTGATCGTCGTGCCACCTAACTCCGCCGCGGCGGATTGCAGATCTTTATCGAATTCCAGCGTTACCGTCACGCTTTGGCCGATGGCTTGGTGCTCAGGCGTAAACGTCACGTTAGTCAGCATTGGCAGAGACTGCGCCAGTGTAAAGCTCTGGCTTTCACTCACTTCAATGCCCGCTGAGTTCGTCCCCGTCACCATCACGATGTAAGTGCCATTGGTTTGGTGACTCATGTCCATTGCGTCACTAGTCCAAGTGCCACCGGCTTGTACCGTTGCGCTGCTGCTTTTCAATACCGTCGCGCCGCCTTGGGCTTTCACTTCAAGACGCAGGGACTGACCATCAAAACGTGTCGACGTACCTTCAAATTGTAGCGTGGCGGCATGCGCTTCATCCACATTACCCACTGGCGTAATAGCTAAGGTTGGTGTGATCGGCATGGAGTAAGCCGTGTTCTGGCTACCGGTATTCCCTGAGAAGTCTTGGTAGTCACGAACAAGCAACGCCACATTCAGCTCTGACGTGCTTGGTACCACCACATCACCAGTCCAAACACTTGGGTCCGCGGTTGCCATTAATGAAGTGATCGTTGTACCACCTAACTCCGCCGCTGCGGACTGCAGATCTTTATCGAATTCTAGCGTTACCGTCACGCTTTGGCCGATGGCTTGGTGCTCAGGCGTAAACGTCACGTTAGTCAGCGTTGGCAGAGACTGCGCCAGTGTAAAGCTCTGGCTTTCACTCACTTCAATCCCCGCTGAGTTCATCCCCGTCACCATCACAGTATAAGTGCCATTGGTTTGATGACTCATATCAATCGCGTCACTGGTCCAAGTGCCACCGGCTTGTACTGTCGCGCTGCTGCTTTTTAGTACCGTCGCGCTGCCTTGGGCTTTCACTTCAAGACGCAAGGACTGACCATCAAAACGAGTTGACGTACCTTCGAATTGTAGCGTGGCGGCATGCGTTTCATCCACATTGCCCACTGGCGTAATAGCTAAGGTTGGTGTGATCGGTAATTCGTGAGCAGTATTATCCTCACCTATGTTGCCAGTCAAATCTTTAAATTGACTAACAACCAAGTCGACACTTAACAGCGCGGTGCTCGGAACTTGTACATCACCAATCCAGACCTTTTTATCTGCCGTTGCTGATAGAGAACTAATGCGATTGCCGCCAAGCGTAGCGGTCGCCTCTTGGAGCTCTTTATCAAACTCAAGCGAGACACTCACGCTTTGCCCCACGCTCTGATGCTCGGGGTTAAATGTCACATTGGTCAGTTTTGGTAAGGTTCCTTCAACCGCGATACTTAAACTGCTTCCTTTTCCAGGAATGGTGTTGATACTTTGGTAGCTATCATCCTCTACCTGTATTGTTATGTTTTTATCTTGCTTTTCTGGACTGATGTAATTAACCGTCCACGTAACGTTGTCTGAAGTGGACCACGTATCTTGCTTTAACGTTCCTGTTGCACCGTTATCACTAGCGACAAGGTGGACATCTGAGATATCAAAGTTAGTAACTTCTTCTGTAAAGTTAAACGTAAGTGTAATCTCTTCACCTCCAAAAAGAGGGGCGCTTGAGGCGGTAGAGATACTTAGCCCGGGAACGGTTGCCGCTTCCACATGCGCGTCAATAGAACTTTCACTCTTGTTATCCACTTTGTCTGTTGCTGCCACCGTGATCGTATGATCGCCTTTCGGTAACAAGTAGCTTATGACATAAGGCCCCGCTTCGGTTGTTGGCTCAGTAATCGCTTGAGGAGCCACAGTGCTGCCACCACTCACCGCTTTTGACGTGACGAGATTTAAATTTTTATCTGTAATGTATGCACTAATTTCTAGTTGATACTTATCGTTTGTCGGCACCTTAGAGGTTTGATTAGCACTTAAGCCCGAAATACTTGGAGCGTCATAATCAACAATAGACTCGATCACTTGTCCATCATAACTTTTGCCTAGTAATTCAAAGCTTGTATTCTCTCTTCCAACTGAGTCCGTCACCTTAAGGGTATATGCCCCTTGGTTATCGACGGCAAAGTTCATCATTCCATTACCACTAGATGAGATAACATCACCTGAGTAACGCAAGGAATCACCGAGGCTTGGAATAAGCTCCACAGAATATTGTGAAGCTTTCACTCTTTCTCCTTCCACCGTAGATACCGTAAACGGCTGGCTCGCCTTGGTTAAAAACAGTTTCCCACCCTGCAAACTCGTAATTCCATCGAAATCAACTGTGACTTTAGGAACACTAATATCAATGACTTTTCTGATATCAGAATACAGTCCGACGCTATCTGTCGCTTTGATATCAACCGTGATTGAACCACGCCCCTCTAACTGAGATTTTGATAGTTCAAAGTACGTAGATGAACCGTTCCCATCCTCTACTCTTTCTTCTTGATAGCTCGGGTTTAAAACCGAATAGTTTACTTTTGCCAGGCTGCTACCAGTGTCCGTTATGTCGAAACGAAAACGAACATTATCTGGATTTGTTGGCGATTCAGTTACGATAATCTCATCGCCAACACTTGGAGATGTATTGTCAACTTTAATATCAACGGTCGCTTCACCGACTCTCGACCACACATCCGTTGCAGTAATCGTTGTCCTGATCGTTTTTCCATCCGCATCGCTAGGAAGTTCACTTGTAAATGTTGAACACTTGTAGGTTGGATCATCTGCACACACCTCTAATTGTGCAAACTTCTCCGGATTATCTTTATAGTTGTAGGATTCCGTTCCAAATCTGGCCATCACATTGTCTAGTCTAGAGTTTTCATACAGCTTAATTCTGAATTTGGCGACAAGCTGCTGACCATTAATGGTTGTGTTTCCAACCGGATCAGTAATTTCGACGACTACCGAACCTTTAGGTAATTCAAGCAGTAGATCGTGCTCTGGCGTCAAGTTTCCTGCTAAATCAGATAAGTTCTTGATTTTGTATTCTTGAGTTGTACTCAGGCCATCAATAATATCGGCATAGGATTCAGAATACGTACACTTGATATTTCCAACACCTTTGGCACAAGTCGTTGGTGTATAAGCTTTGTTGCCAAGATTACGAACCAACTTTGGATATTCATCTGAACTTTCGGTATTCACGCCTGATAAAGCATCATTAAAAGAGAGCTCAAATGTGAGCATCTTCTTCTTCAAAGCTTCATCAAACCAAACATCACTTCCTTTAAAACTGTATGAGTTACCATCCACGACTGTCGGTGCATCAATATCCACCATCGAGAAATTGAACTTGTTGATCGTTTCACGCCCATTTGTACCCAAGGTTTTAGTGATCAAAGTAACAGGTGCTTTGGTCATGTTTTGCCCAACATTGACACTACAACTGTAAGGTTCTTGCGATACGTTGATAACGCCAGAAGTTGGTTGCTCATTAGTTGGTGGCGCATCTAGAGAGTTGTATTCTTCACGAACCCAACACTCTAACGTTTTGGCTTTGACCGCACTCAATGTAGTAAAGGTGACATCAAGAACACCATCAGATAAGTAATTTTGGAAGTCCAGCGGGCTTTCAACTGTTAGAACCACGCCTTCACGCTGTACGCTAAAGGTTTGGTTTACTTTTCCAACCTTTCGGTCTTTTTCATCAAGGTAACGAACTTTGTTATAAACCTTGATATCAAGTTCATAATTACCATCTTTGGCAATTTGTGTAGAAAGCAACGTTGCGGTCCAAGTGCCATCTGCGGTTTCTGAGAACGTAAAGTTAGTCCCGTTTTGCTCACCAGAAAATCTATACGTTGAGTCAATTCGATCAACGCCACTATCATCAACAATATCAAGCGTAAGTACGATATTCCCATCTTGATAGATGGTGTTGTTTGTAATTGGCGTTCCATCCGTGTAACTCATCGCCAGCGTCACCTGCGGGATTGAGTTGTACACTTTGACGGTAAAATCTTGCTCATCACTGGTTAAGGTTGTGTTGCCACGAACATCAGACCCTTTTAAACGAATCTTGTGTGTACCCGAACCTAAATCACCAAGGCTCACTTTGAGATCCTCATTGATTTTTGTACCGGGAGAGCCAGGTAATGGCTCCAGATCGCTAAACGTCCAATACTCTAGGCTTTCTCGATTGACACCATTAATTGAAACATCACCGTTTGCATTTAGGTCTAGAGCCGTTAGGTCAAAGACATAGTTACCTAAGTAGTAGTCATTCGCATTGAAACCACTTAATCCTAATGTTGGTCCATCACGATCAAGAATAACCTTGTGCGTGTTAGAACTAGACTCAAAACCATAAATATCGGTTGCTTTTACATACAATGACGTTGTTTTTTCATCTTCAGAAATGTCTATTTTATCTGTGTCACTCTTGATCAGAGACATGACAAACTCTTTAGATGAATCCGTTGGCACAATTGTCTTAATTGGCGAATCTTTACCACTTTGATACAGCGAGACTTGCTCAAGGTCTGAATCGTCTATTACGGATTTAAATCGCACGTTGAACTCACGCCCTATGACGTAGTTCTCTTTGGACAATGTGTCTTCAACCCAAGGTGTATTTAGGATGATTTCAGGGCCTTTATTATCGACTTGGAATGTGAATTTCCCTGTTGTACTAACATTGGCAGGATAAGCGTTGTCCGTCGCAGTGACGTAAAACTCATTCCATTCATCGTAATCAAATGCTTTTGAAACCAGTTGGACTTTGACGTCAGGCTGTTCACCAACTAGGTATGGTACGTCACACACCTCTGTTAGAGGGTCACAGCTTTCTAATGTCAGAGCCTGACCAGATCCGCGGCGCAAATCTATTTTTACGTTATTGCCAGAGCTTAACGTCCCCCAATCAATGACAGGTGTCCATTGGTTATTACCACCTAAACGGCTTTGAACCTGCTCACTTTTTACAATAGGAGCTTCAGAGTCGATACGAATATTGAATCTCGGAGCGGTGCTAGTTAACTCTGAAACGGAGTTACCTAAGTTGTCCTCTGCTGCTGCAACAACTAACCAATCTCCATCACCAGGATAAATCGTAGAGCCTTGATTTGAACAAATCTCGCCCGTACATAGTTTGACTTTAAACTCGTCTTTCGAGTTACTTGCAAAGTTTTCTGGTGTGTATGTTACTTTTTCACCGGTTTGCTGGTAGAAAACAAGGCCCCTCGAGGCAAGCTTATCACCAACAATATCCTCAACGTTGAAGGTTAATTCATGAGTATTGTTCGCATTTAAATAAATACCGTTTTCTACAGGTTTACCATCGACATCATTGGGTGGAAGGTAACTGGCCTTAGGGAAGTCGTTATCAATAAACACCGATTCTATAAACGGAGATTTACCATTGTAACCATACGCATTGCCATGTGGGTCCATAGCACTGGTCTCCACGGCAAACTCTATAATATCTTTTAGTTCACTAGACTGGGAGTTAAGGGTGAAGAAGTACTCTTTTCGATAAGCATTGCTGCTGTCTGAGTTTTCTACGATGTTGATGTCCAGTGGTATTTCAATATTTGGCTCATTGGCTTGATACCACATCGTGCTAAACTTCGGGCCGTGAGCGTCGGTTCCTACAATACCAGAAGGATCGTCTAGGACAATTTTAGAAACAACCTCGCCAGCGATATAAAGCCTATTACCAACCATCGTCTCTCTACCGCTTTCAATGGTTAATTTTGGCTGCGGAGGCAAGGTATCGATACTGCTACCCTCTGTATCAAAAATGTTCTTACCATTTAAGTCAGGATTAGCCATCGAAATATCATCAGCATAGAGCTGCGCGATATTGGTCTCAATACCGTATTTGCTCGCCATGATTTCATAATAGGATTGCGCCAGATCTTTTCGGTAAGTTTCGGCGCCAAACGTGTAAGAATCGAGCGTAACTTGACTTCCTCCTGCCCCTACACCATTTGCTTTTCCATCGTAGCTAAAATCATCGTAAATAGCAGATGCAAAATCTAATGAGTTATTTCTTGGCATTCTCTCGGCAATACTATCAATTGCTTCAACAAGGAATCGGTGTAGATAGTCATTTGATGGCTTGTCTGGAATCGCTTTAGTCGTAAGCATTTCATTGGTTGCATAAGACACAACCGTTGGGTCAAACCCAAAGAATGAGTTGTTATTCGTACCTGATAACGCGTAGCGCACCTCATCGAGAATTTGAATCGCACGTTCTGAAGTTTTCTCTCCCGCTGTCACTTGATCCCACTGGAAATCAAACAAACCAGTCTGATATGTCGATAGTTCAGTAATATAGTAAGTTTGAGAACCTTTGAGCTTAAAATACACACCAATATTGGCCTTGTTTAAGTCAACCGTTACTTTCTTGGTCCCTGGAGCTCTTTTCCATTGGTAATAGTATGGCTCACTGCCTTCGATACCAATTAAACGAACACGCATGAAATCATAATTCACTACGTCAGTTGTGGTTTCACAGCTCGCTACGTCAAGAGCCATGGACTGGTCACTTTCCAGTTGCTGGATAGTGGTACAACTTGCAAGTGAAGTGAATTCACCACTTGGGCTCAACCCTTCAAGTTGAGCTCGCGCACCAATAAATGGTGTCACCACTTTTATCGTTGGTAGGTCAAAGCTACTTCTAAAATATACTTCTCTTGGAGTGCTTTCGTTATCAGACTCATCGACGGTTTGAATGACTAACTTTTGACTACTGTTTTCTGATACCGATTTAAAGCTGTCACCCAAAATATCTCTTACAAACGGAATGTAATAAATGACATCCTCAACTCGCCCATTGCTATCTAACACCGTTTCGTGCGGAATTTTCGCGATGTAATCGTCATCTGATGCGGTTGTGTCAATAACTTGCTGAAGTGAGTAGTTGTTATCGTTGTTTTGGCTTACGTAGTACTTGACGACGAGCTTTAGCTTATTAGCGTTGGAGCCTAAAACCGTATCGGTATTTACGTCTGAAACTTTCACACGAACATAAGGGATTTTATTCTCTTTCAATAAATTAGCGTTGAAGTTACTAAAATCTATCCCTTTTAATGAGTTCTGAATCCCTAAACTTGCGTACGCATAGTCAATCTTCAGGAAATCGCGGCTTGCTTGAACATTGTCTGGGGTGTACGTATCTTGAGAGTAGATACCATCGTAAGTGGTTCGTTCACCATCTAAACCCACATTTACGTACGTCATTGACGTACCTTCAGGATAGGTTATCGTCTGTGCTGGCGCTTGATCGTCACGACTTACTGCATGCTGCGCAGAGCCCGTATTGCCTTTGCTATCCTTCGCTCGAACCTCAAAGACCGTCGTAGATAGGAATTCATCAGTTGGGTAAGCCTTACTAAACTCACAAGCATTTCCAGACTCTACAGTGACAGGAGAACATGTGACGCCCTCATGTAAGCCATCTTTAAATGAAATACTGACCGAACTAATCTCTTGCGAGCTTTCTTTTACAACTCCTTTCAGAACGTATTCTTTAAGTTGGTTATTAATTGCACTCGCCGATGTAATATCGATAACAGGCGCATCGTTATCCCATTCAAAGTTGATATGAAGACCCGAATGGCTGCCTGGAATTAACTCATTACCCAGTACATCCGCTGTATACAAGACTAACCGTGCTGCTGTTACGTTTGAGAGCCCTGTGGCAGGGTTCATATCTACACTATCGATCTCTTTGGTATTAATGTTAACTTTAACGTTGGTCTCTCGAAGGCCAACTTCAAAATCATCAAATTCAACCGAACAGAATGTGCTTCCAAAATCTTGTATGTCGTTACATTGAAATTCACCAGACCAAGAGCCATTAATCTGATACTGAATAAAGGCGGATACGTCTTCTACACCAATATCATCAACAATTTTTAGATCAACTTTATCGGTGCCAGCAAGTACATCACGGTCAATGCGTGTCACGATAGGCGCTGTGGTATCAATCTCCGTCCCATCTCGCGGTGGAATGACGCCATCTGTACTGCCATATGTACCTAAGTCATTAAGCTTCTTACTAAAGTCGACATAGTCGGCAGCATCAGTACCTGAAATATTGATACTTGGGTCGTTTACCACGATCAAAACGTGCTGAGATAAGTCACGTGTGTAAACGTCGCTGTTTATCTTTTTCTGTCCAAAGCTGAGGGGAGTCACTGCTCCTGAAGTCTTGCTCACTTCAAGACCATCAAGAACACCATCTGCAATAACATCCCGATATTGGATGTCAGCGAAGTGCATCGAAGTGTAGACGTTATCGCTGTTGCCGTATTTTTTTATAAGATCGTAAGAGTAAGACGAGTATGCTGTTAATAAAGCGCCGTATTGATGCCCAGTACTAGCAAAACTGCTTTGCCCACCTTTGGTAATATCAATAGGTTTGGTCTCGTTTACGTCAAAACCATACATGCTATTGATACTATCCAAAGCAGTTGAAAAGGCACTCTCATCTGTGGCCCCCTGGGAAATTTTGTACTTTGCCAAGCCTGCTGCCAAGTTCGACAGCGGAGTAAGCATTAACTTTTGCTCACTCCCCTCTTTAAAGTTCACAACACCTTCAAATTTAAGTGTCTTCGCATTACTCACAGATACCGTTTCATTTGTAAACGGATCGGTATAACTCCCCTCTTTTGCAACAACAAAAAGAGGCATTGACGAAGATTCAAACTCTAGCAGATAGTTTCCGAAGGCATCAGACGTTGTGTTAGCCAACTTCCGACCTAAGTTTCCATTTTTGAACTCGAAAACCTCAATCTTGGCGCCATTGACTGGGGCGTCAAACACCATACCGGAAATGCTTCCTTTGCTTCTAGCTGGCGGTGTGTTGTCTCCTCCATCACCACCACCACATGCACTCAATAAAAGAGATGTAAGCGTAAGACCTAATGTTAATTTCAGCGTATTTTTAGCGAACATAGTAATTTGGCAAAATATATTTTCCCGAGATTATATTATTGAAAAATATTTTCTCAACGTGACATTAACACCAACAAAATAGGCATAAACACCAAGCCAACCGTCACTTTGACTGAATTATTAAAATTATTTTTACATCCTATAATTATTAACTTAGTGAAAACAGAGGAATTACTCATGCTTTAATGCTAGTTTTTATTTAAAATATTATACTCTACGCACAACTGTCAGTATTGATAAACCAACAAAACTAATGACTATTTTAATAATAAAAAGGAGTGTGCAAGCTCCTACCGTAGCCCTTATCACTACTGCGTTAATCATATTGATTAGCGTATCGCTTTCTCACTACTTCCTCACTCCTGTGGATAGGCTACCTACCATCAAGCCTTTAGAATTCGAAAGTGAGAATGTGCAGCCACCAATTAATAAGAATACTCGTAGGCAAAAAATCACTATCGGTGTTGTTGAATACTCTTTTGTCGCTTCATTATTAAAATCAGGAGTGAGTCAAAAAGAGATCAACTTGCTATTAGCACATATCAAAAGCAAGTTTAATATTATTGACTCTATTAAAAGAGGTGATAACTTTATCTTAAGAACTAAATTAAATAGTAAAAACGAAACTTACATTAGTTCTTTTTACTATTTAGGCAGTAAAACTGATTTATTTATTATCAATGATGGTCACGGTAACGTATTTGATGAGCATGGTGTGTCGATAAATAATCAGTTCATGTTTTCTTCACCCTTTGATAAAAACTACAGAGTGAGCTCTGACTATGACTTAAAGCGAACACATCCAGTGACCAATATAACGACTCCGCACTTAGGCACTGATTATGCCACACCTGTAGGTACACCGATTCGTAGTATTGCTGATGGCATCGTTTTAAAGTCCCGCTACAACCGTTTTGCCGGCAACTACATTAATATCCGCCACACAAATGGCTCTGTATCACGCTACCTACACTTATCTCAGCGCAACGTCCATGTTGGTGAGAAGATCAGCCGAGGACAAGTGATAGGGAAAACGGGTAACACAGGAAGAACAACAGGGCCGCATTTACACCTTGAACTGCACATCAATGGTATTCCAATTGATTACGAGCGATACATTCAAAGGCACCCAAACGCTGACGTAAATATAGAAATGCTGATTGCAGCGAGAAAAGAAAAAGCAGAGTTAACAGCGGAATGGCAACGGTATGAGCAGTCAAATAGGTAACAACAGTCACTTCGATTCGTGTATTCTTCCTACTGCCATTTATCCGCAACTACAGTAGACCATAACTTTGCTCTAAATCACATAAAACCTTTTCAAATAAGCGACTTTTACTGAAATTACATGTGGTCAATAAAAAATGATAATTTATCGATTTTACTGAAATAACCCAAGCATGTTCATACGCATGATGTTTTCTTGGATTTCTGAATCGTGCAAGTTACAGGTTGAGCACTTCTCTTTGCCTTCAATTTTGTATTTCAGACAGCACGTTTCTCGTCTCACGTAGAGCTTTTGAAAGCCATTAAAGGTCACCTTTTTTACCGTGTTTAACTCACCGCCTTTTGGTGTTACCGCGTTAAATAGGTTTTGCTGCCACTTTGATGCCGCTTGCACGTCTAGATCTAACCTGTCATTGGCTAATGGTTGATGCGCAAGTTTAGAAAACGCCAAATCACACGCGTACAAGGCATTCCCCCAAAACACTTTCGGGCTAACTTTCTGCTTTTTGTACAACGGCACCAATGGCTCCGAGAGCGTCGTAATGACTTGCGCAAGTTTCTCATCTAAAGCCAGTTCTGACTCCACTTGCATCGCGTTTTCGTTGCCAGCCTCAAGAGCAAAGAAAGGGATTGCACTCGACACTTCAATGCTTGCGACACGATGGTCTTCACCAATGCTCAGATACAGGTCATCGAGTGTTAGCTGCAACACACGATCAAACACCACACGGTGACCAACCAGCGACGTCAGCAAAATCGCGTTGAACACTTTCTGCCAAATCGGCACGGCAAATGGCAATTTCGCCTCAATAGAATCTGCGTAATCTTGCACAACAGCAGGAAACTCACGCTCAAACCATTCACTGGCTTTAATGCCTTTCGGCTGTTCAGCAAAACGTAAGCGGAAGAAAGGTTCGTGTCGATTCAAGATGGCTTGCTGCTCGCTGACACTCAGCGTTTTAACATTCTCAGGCAAAGACACTAAAGTACGAAACTGATTAAACAGGTTTTCCATTAACGCACTTCCTCACGAACATAAGCTTTTGGTAAACAGTAAACGTAGCCATCAATGACTTCCATTTTTCCTTCCACTTTAAACACCGATTCAAGGGTCGATTGAGTAAGCACGTCCAAAGGCGCCCCCTGTTTTAAGATCTGACCTTTTTTCATTAGTACCAGTTCATCACAGAACTGCGCAGCTTGGCTGAGTTCATGGAGAACATAAACGATGGTTAAGTTGCGTTCCTTGTTCAACTTATCGAGCACTTCAAGTAACTCGAGTTGGTGACCTAAATCGAGATAACTGGTTGGTTCATCCAGCAATAACCACTGAGCTTCTTGCGCCAAACACATCGCCAGCCAAACGCGCTGACGCTCACCGCCCGACAACGTACTCACTACACGCTTTTCGTAACCAGCCAACCCGACAGAAGCAAGCGACTCAATAATCACTTCTTGGTCACGCTCACTGTTGCCCTGATACCACTTGCGATGAGCAGCACGACCAAGCGCAACAAGGTGCTCGACCAAGACACCTTCTGGTGCCTTAGGATGTTGAGGCAGAATCGCAATGTGCTTAGCGAGATCTTTAAGCTTCCATTGGTTAAGTGCTTTGCCTTTAAAAGTCACGTCGCCTTTTTTCGCTTTTATCGCACCGGTTAAGGTCTTCATCAGCGTACTTTTACCGCACCCATTTGGGCCAATGAACGCCGTCACCTTACCTTCTTGAAGACGGATGTTCACATCGCTCAAGATCATCGTATCGTTGTAGCCTGAGGTGAGCGATTGCCCTTCAAGCCCTTTTGAAGATAGGGTCATTATGAGTGTTTCCTTAACAAGAAGAGGAAAAATGGCACACCAAGCAGTGCGGTAATCACGCCCGCTGGAATTTCGGTTGGGAACAGTAAGTGTTTGGCTAAAACATCTGAAAGCGCGAGGAAGCCAGCGCCGAAAATCAACGTCGTGAACATGGTTCGCAAAGGCTCATTCGCACTGAGCAAACGTGCAATGTGCGGAATCACCAATCCCACAAAACCAATCGGCCCAACCGCTGAAACGGCAGGTGCAGTAATAAATACCGTACCTAAAAGAATCC
This sequence comes from Vibrio sp. 1457, assembly GCF_033340195.1. Lineage (NCBI taxonomy): Bacteria > Pseudomonadati > Pseudomonadota > Gammaproteobacteria > Vibrionales > Vibrionaceae > Vibrio > Vibrio sp. 1457. Next base: position 141,216 of record NZ_JAWOWA010000005.1, on the reverse strand, counting down.
CCAAACGCAGCAGAGCACCGTTGATACCAATGCCACGCAAAATCGCGTCATCGTAGCGTACCCATTTCAATGGCAAATACACCAAAACAATGAACGCTAAACAGGCCAAGAACCAAGGCAGAAGATAACTTACTTGCTCCCAACCTCGTCCATACATACCACCCGCCATCCATTGCAATGCGATGTCGGTTTTACCCTGACCAATAGTGAAGATCAGCGCCGAACTCAACGCGCCAAGAATCGCCGTGATCGCTACACCTGTGAGTAGAGTGAGACTGGTATTTCCGATTCGGCTAACGATCAAAACAGGAATCGCACTGAGCAAACCACCCGCCATTGAAAACAGCAGCAACGCGCTTTCTGTGGTGATATTCCAATTAAACCAAGCGGGCAACAAAATCGCACAAACAGCACCAAGAGAAGCACCAGCGTTCACCCCTAAAATACCGCTGTCTGCCAACGGGTTTTTGAGGGTGGTTTGCAGCAATAAGCCGGATACTGCCAGCATCATACCCGCCATAATCGCCAGCAAAAATCTTGGTAACGTTAGCGACCAAAATGGGTGGTAAGTACCGCGAGTAATAAACAGTTCACCTGCTTGTCTAAGCTCTGGGTTAGAAGCGATAAACAGTGCAGGAGCGAACACCAGCAAAGCCAAGCAAGGGAATAAGAAACGCGTTTTCATTATTTCCCTCTCAGCTCACGAACAATCAACATAAGAAACCAAGGCGCACCTAAAGTCGCGGTAATGACGCCAATCGGAATTTCCAACGGCATAAGCAGGGTTCGAGAAAGGAGATCTGCTGCGGTAACGAGTGCCGCACCAATCAAAGCTGCACCGCCAAGTCCCAACCCCATCATGCGAGCGAGATGAGGGGCAACAAGGCCAACAAAACCGACAGGACCAAATGCACCAACCGCAACCGCAGTAAGCACGACAGAGACAAAACCAAACGCCAATCTATAACGGTTAATCGCGATACCTAGACCACGAGCAACGGTGTCATCCAGCAGTAAGTAACCACGCTGTCGATGTGTCACCGCAAGCAATATAAACGCAGGAATGACGGTATAAACAAGCGGCGTAAACACCGACCAATTCGCGCCTGCGTTACTGCCCGTTAACCAGAAAAACAGTGACTCACTGTCTACGCGATCCGACAGAAGAATGTAGGTCACCGCTGCTTGGCAAAACGCACTCACGGAAATGCCAGCTAACGCCAAACGCGCTGGTGTGACGCCCTGTTTCCAACTAATGGATAAGGTAATGGCACCGCCAAGCAAACCACCTACAATCCCCCAAAACAACGTTGGCAATGACAGCAAGAACATGGTCGCCGTTAACACGCTAAGCGCAGCGCCAGACATCACACCGGTCAGGTTTGGAGACGCTAACGGGTTGCGAACGATGTCTTGCATGAGCGAGCCGGATACCGCCAACGCCGCCCCACCCAAGAGTGCGATTAAGGTGCGAGGTAAACGTAGTTCCCAAAACACTAAAGATGCTTGGTTGCTTGAATCAGAAATCAAAAACGCCATGATTTGCTGCGCATCAAAATGGTAAATGCCACTCGACAAAGACGCATAAACCACTGTTAGCAGCAAAGCCGTCGCCAAACTGCGAACCATCACCGCACTTGGTTTGGTTATCCTAAGAACATGAGCCATTGATCACCTCATAAACTCGTTCAACAGAAGGCGCAGGGAAAAGATCGGGATACACTTTGTGGGCGATATCCATCGCGACCCAAATTCGTGAAAGTGGCCCTTCTGGCTCTCGCCATGTCATATCAACCAAGTAAACTCGATTGTTCTTCACCGCTTTTAGGCTTTGCCAAATTTTCGATTCGGTAAATTGTGGCTCGGCGTTCTGGTACATAAAAATCACATCGGGATCGAGTTTCACCAACCACTCAAGACCCACTTGCCCAGAAAAAGGCGTTTTCGTCGCGTACGGCGAGTCACCATTCGCACTTCGGATATTCAATTTTTCCATAAGAGCAACGGACATAAAGTGTGAGTAGTATGCTCGCGGAGTGACGCCTGCACTTGTAAGAAATAAACCAGAAAACTGTCTATTACCGAGCTTTGATTGCATTTCATCAAGAAAAGTCTGAAAACACATATTTAGTGATTTCCCTTGCTCTTCTCGCCCCATTGCCATGCTTGCACGCTCTACCGCAGAAAAACTGTCTTCTAAAGTAATCAAATCAAAACCGAGAGGCGGTGCGATTTCGACGAAGCGCTGATAGTAAGGCTCTAACATTCGCCCCAAACCAACAACCAAATCTGGCTTCGCATCGTACAAAGCTTCAAAGCTGGTTCTTGAACGATTACCAAGACTTGGCACGTCATTTAAAGCAGAAAGATAAGGAGGAAATCCACCAGGATAATCGGATACACCAACAGGCTTCTCATCCATTGCTATTACTAGCTCTGCACCAAAAGTAGACACGCTTGCAACACGCGGGAAATGGGTCACATTCGACGTCGAAATAGTATGGTCTAGATCATCGACAACTGATGCGCTTAACCTACTTGCATAAGCAAGCTGAATAGACAGCATTTGGCTAATTATTGAAATGATAACGACTGCTGTAAAATTGCCCATTAAATTACAAATGATAATTATTGATATTTACATTACTTCTTTGCGTGCTAGACTACCACGTAATTACAAAGTGCTCAATAATCGCTAGCTAAATCAATTTATTAACAAGTTTATAAAAGACAACTTTTAGTTGCAGGAAGTTATGAAACTCAAACTATCTAAGCTAAATATTGCAGTGGTAAGTGCAATTACTCTTTCACCTTTCGGCGTTTCAGCGGAAAGTAACGACCAAGTCCAAGCAATGGAAACAATGGTTGTTACCGCAAGCCGTTCTCAACAGCTGCTTAACGACGTTCCTCGCTCTGTGACCGTTATCGACCAAGCACAACTTCAATCTCAATTGAACCAAAGCCGCAGCATCAACGATGTGCTTTCAACCTTGGTTCCAGGTATGGGGACTTCTGTTCACGGTAACCTGAGCAGCAAAGGTCAAAACCAAATCCGTGGTCGTCGCGTTCTGCTATTGATTGACGGTGTTGCACAAAACAACAGCTTCCTAGATTTTGGCCAAGAGTTGTCGGCGATTGATCCGCAAAACGTTGAGCGTATCGAAGTTATCCGCGGTGGTTCTGCGGTATACGGCCTTGGCGCACAGGGCGGTATCATCAACGTGATCACCAAAATGCCAGAAGAAGGCGCAGTAGAATATCGCACTAAAGTTGGCACAAGCTTCCAAGAGTTTGGTAGCGATGCGTTCACTTGGAACGTTTACCAAGAAGCGACTGGCGGTGATAAGAAAGATCAATGGCGTTTAGGTCTGGGTTACGAGCAACGTGGCGGCAGCTACGATGCTAACGGTGACCGCCTACCTTCGGTAAACAACGAAGATGACATGGACAACCTAAACGTAAACGGCGTTTGGAACCGTAACATCGACGAAAATCGTTCACTGACTTTGACTGTTGGCGTTCGTAACATTACTGACAACGACGGCTGGTGTGCAGCGAATGGCGATGCAGCTAACGGCAAACCTGCAGAAGCGGTTCACTGTGGCCCAGGTTACAACAACGGCGTTGCAGGCAAAGATGGCGCGAAACCAAATGACGTGACACGTACGTTCGCTAACTACCAAGCACGTTACCAAGATCTGGGCTTTAGCCTAGGTATGCTCGACGTAACGGGTTACTGGATGGCTCAAGATACTGAGACGTTCACGCTTGCGATGAAAGACAAGAACCCAAATTCTCCAACCTTTGGTCAAACGCTATACGGCCACAACGAGACAGATTTTGATCGTTTCGGCGTGAAAGCCAACATCTCTAGCCAAATTGATTGGGCATTCGTGACTTGGGGTATGGACGTTGAACAACAGTCGTTCAAACAGCCAAACAGCGTCGGTTTCTACAACAACACACCGGATGTAGAGCAATTTGCTATCGCACCATTCGCACAGTTCATTACTGATGTAAGCGATAACACGGTTCTTTCTTACGGTATCCGTTACGAGTACGTTCGCCTAAGCGTGGATGATTTCACGGTAGGTAACACGCACAACAATGCAGGTGATCAAGTTCAAGGCGGTGATCCGTACTTTGACAAGTTCCTATTCAACATTGGTGTGACACACGATCTGACCGACAACCACCAGCTGTTTGCATCTTTCGCGCAAGGTATGTCAACGAACGAAGCACTACGTGACATTCGTTCTGGCAACAGCTCAACAGTTGAAGGTGCTATCAAGCCAATTACTACTGACAACTACGAAGTGGGTGTGCGCGGTTTCCTTGGTGGAGCGGACTACTCTCTTGCAGCGTTCTACAGCGAATCTGACCTAGGTTCGACACTGAACGTAAACGAAGCCGGCGATGCGCTAGAAAGTACTCGTGCACCAGAAAAAGTTTGGGGTGCGGAAGCAACGCTTGGTTACAGCATTCTTGCTAACCTTCGTACAGACAGCACGATCTCTTGGCAAGAAGGTGAGCGTAAACTTAACGAAGACAGCGGTTGGGAACCACTAGACGGCACGCGTATCGCACCATTGAAAGTAACGTCTGTTATCAGTTACGACGCTTACGAATTCGGTCGCTACAACATGACGCTGGTTTACTCAGGCAACCGTGATAAAGAAGATGAAATCACTTCTGGCGCGAAATACGCAGTAGACAGCTACTTCGTTGCAAACGCTGGTGTGGACTACGATCTTCCGTTCGGTACGTTAAGCTTCGCTGTTGAAAACCTATTCAACGAAGACTACATGACGGCGTACGCGCAATCAGAGCGTAACAACTCACGTTACTACAACGCACCGGGTCGTCGCTTCCACTTGAACTACGAAGTGAAATACTAAACTTAAAACACAGAAAATGCGCTTAATCAGATTAAGCGCATGTCTTTCACTTCTACTGTTATATTCGTGATTTATTACCTTAAAATTCAAACTAGTGCCGGGTACTAGCTTTGTTTCCTAAATCAGGCAACTAAATCTTCAACCCATGAGCTGAGCAGCTAAGTTCACTCATATACTTAGGCTAATAGCCAGTCTCGCTACAGAACAACCAATTGGAAACACAACAACCAAGCTTTAATCACCCGCTGTTAACGGACATTTTTAATTAAGAGACTGTTCAGCTATGGAAGCAAATCAAGCAAGGGAACCAACCTGGAAGACCTCGCCTATTTAATGACTTAGCGATTACGATGGCTCCTATGGTTAAGCATGTATTTTCATTGCCGCTTAGTTAAGTTTGAGAAATTACAATGCTCAAGTTGGAAAAACCTACGCCATGATAGAAGTGTTAAACAAACTCACTTAGCTAGGTATTTCATCCTAAAGCAGATATAAAATAGCCCCTTCAAAAATGTCATAAACTTAAAAAGCAATAGACTTATGAAGAGGCAATATCAAATTATGGTTGCACCAAATATCAATATATGGTTGCTTTTACACTTGTTACATTCAGTCGATTTACTCTTTACCGAACACGTTGTTCTCTTGTTCTTGAACGCGGATGAATGTAGTACGCTTGGTTAGCTCTTTAAGCTTTGCTGCACCTACGTATGTACATGTTGAGCGAACGCCTCCAAGGATGTCTTGAATAGTGCCGTGAACGCTACCACGGTATGGCAATAATACGGTTTTACCTTCAGCCGCACGGTAGCCAGCGACACCACCTGAGTGCTTATCCATCGCGCTCTTCGACGACATGCCATAGAATTTCATGAACTTCTCGCCGTCTTTCTCGATCACTTCGCCGCCTGACTCTTCGTGACCCGCTAGCATCCCACCTAGCATTACGAAGTCCGCGCCACCACCGAATGCTTTCGCTACGTCACCCGCACAAGAACAGCCACCGTCACCGACGATCATGCCACCAAGGCCGTGCGCTGCATCACCACACTCGATGATTGCAGAAAGCTGCGGGTAACCAACACCCGTTTTTACACGAGTTGTACATACAGAGCCTGGGCCGATACCCACTTTAACGATGTCTGCACCAGCTAGGATTAGCTCTTCACACATATCACCAGTAACCACGTTGCCTGCAGAAATGACCTTGTCTGGGAACTCAGCTCGCACGCGTTCAACATACTCGACCAAATGCTCTGAGTAACCATTTGCAATGTCGATACAAATGAAAATAAATTCATCTGAAAGTGCCATGATGTCTTTGGTTTTTTGGAAGTCTGCGTCAGATGTCCCAGTAGACACCATAACGTTATTCATGGTTACTTTATCTGCTGATTTAGCAAACTCAGCCCAATCTTCTACCGTGTAATGTTTGTGAACAGCGGTCATTACACCATGCTCAGCCAGGGCTTTAGCCATTGCAAAGCTACCAACCGAATCCATGTTTGCTGCGATTACTGGCACACCAGACCATTGACGACCACTATGCTTGAATGTAAAATCGCGGGTTAAATTTACTTGAGAACGGCTCTTAAGGGTAGAACGTTTCGGGCGAAACAGTACATCTTTAAAACCTAACTTAAGTTCTTGTTCGATACGCATTGTGTAATTCCTTGATTCATATGTATATGTGTCATCTCAGAGTGCGTAGTGATTTCGTTGGCAGACGAGTTCACTGTTCTTCGGACACAAAAAAACCGGAGCGTTGGCAGACGCTCCGGTTTTCAGCATTATAGGCTGTGATTTATTTCCTACAAGTCTGATATTTGAATTTTTTTTGTGATACCATCTTGATAATCGCATATCAAAAACACTCCTCAAGTCGTTATTTTTTCTCATTATTTATAATTATCAACAACTTAAGAAAACGTTTAAGTTAACCTCTTGCGCAAACCTTTGCGTCATCCCTTTAAAATGAAAACGCATCACCTCTCAAATCTGCCTAAAACTCAATCACCTAATACTAAGATGCCCTGCTAATTCGAAAAAAGTACTCAAAAAAATCGACGAATTTTCTCAGCAATGCATGAAATCTAATTAAACTCGATAGAGCTCTTGGGTGATAGCGGTACGAAGAGTGCTAACGACATCACTTGCCAAAAGACCAATTTGACCATTCTGACTCACGTTTATATCAGCAGCATGACTGTGAAGTACCACACCTAAACGTGCGGCAACAGAAATTGGTAAACCTTTGGCTAGTAATGCACCAATGACTCCAGATAACACATCTCCCATTCCCCCCGTCGCCATTCCGGCGTTACCCGCTAGACAGACGTACATTCTCGTTCCATCGTAAATAAGCGTCCCCGCGCCTTTTAAAACCACTACACCGCCATAACGCTCTTGCAGTTGTCTTGCAGCAGAGTATCGGTCACTTTCTATTTGTTGAATGGTTACATTTAGTAGTCGAGCTGCCTCTCCAGGATGCGGCGTGATCACTCGATGGTTGTCGCACACTAGAGTGCCATCGCATCGCTGGCTCAGCATCGCTAGAATATTGAGGCCATCAGCATCAACAACTTTAGGTTTCTGCTCTTGAGCCAGATATTGATAGGCTTGATAAGCCCACTCATCATCTCCAAAGCCAGGACCAAACACTAATACGTCAGCCCAGCGTATGCGTTTAGTTAAGTCGTTCTCAGTATCCCTGAGCAAGTTAGTGGTGATGCTCTGGCTCATTACTTCTGGGCAACCAACCTGCAGTGGAATAAGGCTACTCGTGTGAGTAATTGCGGCAGTTAAACCCGCTCCGGTTCTAATCGCTGCGGAGGAACATAAACGAATCGCCCCAGACATCCCTTGGTTGCCACCAACACAAAGCAACTTCCCGTTGTCACCTTTATGGACCGTTGGATTTGGCTTGGGCATTAATCTTGAAACAACCTGATGATCAATACCTAATGCACTTTCTACTTCGATAGTATCAAACTTAGTATTGACGCCTAAACCACAAAAGTAGAGCTCGCCAACGCGATCTCTCGCTTGTCCAGTGCATAAGCCTTGCTTAACCCCAATGAAGGTTACTGTATGCTCGGCACGAATAGCATCACCTAAAACTGCACCTGTATTAGCACACAGACCAGAAGGAACGTCGACTGCAATCACAGGGGTATGAATTTGATTAATTTGGTCAATATAGCGACGATACTCCGAACGAACCTCACCGCTTAAACCAGTACCTAACATGGCATCAATGATCACATCTGCCTCTAACAATGCGGTATTCCATTCATCCCAATCATTGTTAACACCGTCGATTGACTGCCAATCTTGGTATGCGCGCAAAGCATCACCTTTTAGCGCAGATACATCACCAATTTGGAAAACATGTACATTGAGTTGAGCTTGTTTCGCAAGAGATGCAAATACGTAACCATCGCCACCGTTATTCCCTTTACCGCAAATCACTAAGATATTTTTTGATTTAGGATACAGATGTAAAAAGCGCTCATACACGGCCATACCAGCGCGTTGCATTAAGCTATACATAGAAACACCAGCCATTTGCGCAGCCAGCGTTTCACCGTTTTTTACTTGCTCTGCGGTGTAGAGTTTTAGGGCGAGATTAAAGTCCATGTTCACGTTCTACGCATTGGGAAACACAATTATAAGTATACAAAAAAGCCAAGGCGGACCTTGGCTTTTGAGAAAGTTTTTTATCGCTATTGATTCTGAGACATCAGAGCTTCAGCCGTCGCATCTTGTATAGACAAAAACAACGAGTTGATTTTTCCAGTCGGTGTGCGCATTGGGTTCAACGTAACATTCTGGTACATAAACTCCGCTTGCTGCGTAACTGGTCGAACATTGCGACAGCAGAATAAGTAAGGTCGTTGTCGCCATGTGATGAAGCTGCGACAGCCTAGGTCATACACTGGTTTTGTTTTTAATTTAAACCACTCCTGTGGGATTTCAGGGAAGATATCAAATATAGAACGACCTATCGCATCATGAGACTGCAAACCACTGTGATGAGTCATAAACCCATTCCAGACCTGTACATTGTAATCTCGATCAATGACCACTAAGCCCATGTCAACGTTTTGTACCATATCCACCATCCAATGGAATTGTTCAAACTCTGCTGGCATATTCAACATTAGAACTCCTCCATTAGATAAGACAGTTTGTTATCAAGCAGCGGCAAGGATTCGTCCACAAACATAAACAACAAGTCACAACGAATCGACGTTCCTTCAATGTTGTAGCTCACTTCGAATGTCATCGTGCGGCTGAATGCTCCAGTTGTAGATTCAATGATCGAGTCAATTGAGATGTGCTGACCAAGGAGTACCGGTGGACTTTGGAAGAATCGGACTTCAGACTGCTCGCCTAAACCATTTAAGAACGACCCCACCAAAATATTAGAAATATCCATTAGCAGCTCAAGCTCTTCTAGCTCTTCGCTGTCTGCTGGTACTTTCATCAACTTTTTGAGATCAGATACGCTTGAATCACTCAAAATCACTAGCGCTTCGCCAGCAATACCTTCGCCACAAAATCCCTGACAAACACCCGATACGTTGTCATGCGACGCCAAGTCGCGTAGGGCCATGTGAAGTTCGCTCACTTCAAAGATATTGACGTTCGGCAGAGGTAGTTGCACAAACACATCAAAGTGACGCGCCAATGCATCGGCTGCTCGACCAATTGAAACGTTAGCCACTTCCATGTAAATATCGCGACGACGTAAAATCGGTAACTCAATAGAGACAGGCGTGATAATTTGAGGACGAGGTTCTGGCTCGACCAACTCTTTAAGCGCCTTCTTGAGTTCATCTTTGGCGATCGGTTTTTGAATAAACGCTTTTGCACCCAGTGCGAACACGCGCTCTTTCGCTTTAGGTTGGATATCCCCCGACACAACAACCACCGGAGTTTTATCCCCCAACCGTTGCATGTGCTCTAGTGTTTCAAAGCCATCCATTTCTGGCATGGTCAAATCAAGAAACATCAATTTAAACTCGTTTTTTTCGAGTTCTTCTAGCGCGTTTTTTCCGTGGATAGCAAACGTAATATCGGCATTCAATGTGGCTGGTAGTGATCTCGCCATCTGTTTGCGTGCTAACGCTGAATCATCACAGATGAGTACGGGAAAAGACATTCAATCACCTTTTTATATTCCACAATCTGCGCCGGAGTCTAACAGATTGTTACAGCATGTAATACGAGAAAACTGACGAGTTTTTTATTTCTTTATTATTCAATAAGCATACGCAATATGAATGAATGAGTGAACAAAATGACTAAAAAGCAAGCATCACATTCGCTGTTTAGTGACATAAAACAAACATGGGTAAAACTCCTCCACCCAAAGTAAGCAAAAAGTTGCAGCTAACATCCAAAGCCCATTTTTGCTCGAATTTCATTCTTTCCATTTCCATAATGGGTAAACAGTAACGCGCTAAAACTAAAAAGGCACCCTGCTAGAGGATGCCTTTAATAATAATTTCATCGATAAGATATCAATTCTATGGCACACCATGGCCTTTAGAAGCCACCCATACGCGATACCATTGCTCTCGAGTAAGTTCGATGTTCAATGCATTAACTGCAGTTTGCACACGCTCGATTTTACCAGAACCAATGATTGGAATAGGGTTAGATGGCAAACGACGTACCCAGGCATAAATTACTTGGTCAATACTCGCTGCGCCCACTTCTTCACGAATTGCTTCTAATTCGTTACGGACACGAACAGCTTGCTCAGTTTCACCGCTAAAAATTGAACCACCACCGAGGCAAGACCAAGCCATTGGTCGCGTGCGCAACATTTGCATTTGATCAAGCGTTCCATCGTGAGCAACCTCAAAGTTAAGTGGGTTGATTTCCACTTGGTTAGTAACCAACGGCTTACCTAAGCGAGATTGCAGCAGTTCAAACTGGCGTGGAGTGAAGTTAGACACACCAAAGTGCTTCACTTTGCCGACTTTGTGAAGCTCAGAAAATGCTTCTGCAACCTCGTCTGCATCCGTTAACACGTCAGGACGATGAATTAAAAGTACGTCGATTTCATCCACATTCAAACGTTCTAGCGAGCTATTCACCGATTGGTAGATATGTGCTGAGCTCGTGTCGTAGTGATTGATCTTACGCTCTGGCGTTTTATCGCCACACAAATTGATGTCGCATTTCGTCACGATCTGAATTTGTTCACGAACACTCTTGTCTAAAGCTAGCGCTTCACCAAACAACGCCTCACACTCGTAATTACCGTAGATGTCGGCGTGATCGACTGTCGTAATGCCTAACTCAATGTGTTGCTTGAGGAATGACAAACGCTCTTGAGCCGTCATTCCCCACTCAACTGCACGCCAATATCCTTGAACCAGCTCTGAGAACTCTGGGCCTTTTGGTGCAGTTACTACTTTTGCAACCATGGGTTTTCTCCTTCAATTGATCTGCATTCATCGTAGTCTTGTTTTCGTACCGGCTCAACGGGTAAACTTTCGCAATTCGAACTGGAGTACGAAATATGTCTTTTGCCCAACGCCTAGCCACCCTGATCGGAGAAGAAAGCATCAGCGGGTTCGCTCGACGCGTCGATGTGTCTGAAGCTTTAATACGCAAATACCTTAAAGGCAGTGAACCTAGCCTAACTAAAGCAAATCAAATTGCAATGCGCGCCAATTGCTCTCTCGAATGGTTAGCAACGGGATGCGGTTATTTATATCGCCGTGCTGAAGTCGTGGATATGGATGCGTACAAACTTGCCTTTCAACACGTTATGAATCAGCCGTTGTCAGACGATGCAGAAGAGCTACACCGCAAGCTAATTGCAGGATATCAATACCTGCGCGCTCACAAAAAATCGGATGGTTTTTTGGATGAATCAGCAATGGCGACCTTCCTATCTCTCCATAAAGAATCTAAAAACGAGTCACTTTGACCTCGATAATTTCGCCATCACTGCGCAAGTGCACATTTAAGGACGGTGATGGCGTCAGAAACTCGTCCGGTTTTACCCAAAGCAAACTTCGAATCGTTTCTTGTGGATAGCGGTTCATCAACAAAATAACTTCTTTATCGACAAGCTCGGAAGATTTCTTTTCCAGAGCTTCAACGACATCATATTGCTCTTTTCCGATAGTGACTCTGCGTAAAACTAACCCATCCTTTCTTAAGTTGAGAAGTAAGTCATTCAGACGCTGCCACTCGTATTCAGTAAGAAACGAGAACTGAGCACTTTCTCTTCTCAAAATCACTTCACCATACAAGTGCTGCTGGTAGTACGAAAAATCATCCAAACAAAATGCGTTGATAAACGTTGAGTTGTCTCGCAACTGCACTTCGCAACCATACCAGCTTCCACTTTTTTCTATACGTTCTTTTAAATTGGAATATGGCATTGCTGACAACGTGTCTTGCCACCAGCTCGGCGTTGAAAGTGCCGGAAACGTTACCGAACAACAACATAAAGAAAGTAAGAGTCGAAGATAAAAGCGCATGCACTGCTCTAGTTGGTTGACATCGAACCAAGACATTACTAACTGCAAGAAAATGTTCAAGAGAAAAATAGTGGCAGGTGGCGATGAAAGTTATGGTGATGAAAGTTATAACGCAGAAATTAAGAAGGCGCACATGTTCGTGCGCCTCTACCTCGTTACTCAATCGTGAGTGTGCGAATCGGCGATGTCTATTGATGCATCCCGAACATAAAACGAGGACTTACCGTAGGGTTTGAATCCATCCAAATTGTGTGTAAAACCTCACATCCCTCCTTCTGAAGCAGTCATGTTGCTTTACAATTAAAGCATGGTTCATTTTTCTCAAAAAACAAGTTTTTTATCCTAAATTATGAGAGCAATAGCACAATCTGAGTGAATGAATAATATCGCGACACTTCGAACACTCAATAGTGAAAAGCTAAATTGCATCTTTATTGATTAGGTCTAGACTCTGCGAAGCGTATACTTTCTTTCGTCCCTTCCCCCAGCAACAGGAGAGCTTGTTAATGACCAAACGCGAGAGAATTGTGAAATCTGTGTTGGCGCACGTACCGAAAGATGCGATTAACCAGTTTGTCTCTCGAGGGTCAACACCATTTTCTGTTCTCATTATGGCCGCCATTGTGGGTACGTTGGCTGGTTTTGTCGGTACGTATTTCGAGCTTGCCGTTCATTTCGTTTCTGAAACACGAACAGAATGGTTAAGAAGCGAAATTGGTAATGTTCTACCGTTGTGGCTGGCAGCGGTTCTCATTAGCGCACTTTTAGCTTTTATTGGCTATTTTCTTGTGCACCGCTTTGCGCCAGAAGCGGCAGGTTCTGGTATTCCTGAAATCGAAGGGGCAATGGATAATATTCGTCCAGTGCGCTGGTGGCGAGTTCTACCAGTAAAATTCTTCGGCGGCATGGGCGCACTTGGCTCAGGTATGGTGCTGGGTCGTGAAGGCCCAACCGTTCAAATGGGTGGTGCTGTAGGTCGAATGGTGACCGATATATTCCGGGTAAAGGATGACGATACCCGCCACTCCCTGCTCGCTTCTGGTGCTGCTGGCGGTTTGGCTGCGGCTTTTAATGCCCCACTCGCAGGCATTATGTTCGTTGTGGAGGAAATGCGACCTCAGTTTCGCTACTCTTTGATCTCAATTCGCGCAGTGATCATTTCTGCCATTATGGCGAACATAGTGTTTCGCGCCATCAACGGGCAAGACGCCGTTATCACTATGCCGCAATACCAGTCGCCAGAGCTTCAAACCCTATGGCTGTTTTTATTGCTTGGCGCATTGTTTGGCGTGTTTGGCGTGATCTTCAATAAACTGATTACCGTGGCACAAGACAGTTTTGTCGCAATTCACAAAAACGATCGTAAGCGCTACTTGATTGTAGGTTCGTTACTGGGAGGCGTGTTTGGCTTGCTTCTTTTGTACGTACCCCAACTAACTGGTGGTGGTATCGGCCTTATTCCTGACATTACTAACGGTAACTACTCGGTATCCATTTTAGTTTTGCTTTTCTTTGGTCGTGTAATTACAACCCTGCTCTGTTTTGGTTCTGGTGCGCCGGGAGGCATCTTTGCACCTATGCTTGCTCTGGGAACCTTATTTGGCTATGCGTTCGGAGCAAGTGCTGATGTCTTACTCCCTGCGCTTGATATCGAGCCTGGTGTATTTGCGATTGCGGGCATGGGTGCCCTGTTTGCAGCAACGGTACGTGCACCGATTACAGGTATTCTGTTAGTGATTGAAATGACGAATAACTACTACTTAATCCTGCCATTGATCATTACTTGTTTGGGCGCTGTGATTATTGCTCAATTGTTGGGTGGACAACCTATTTACAGCCAGCTGCTGCATCGCACAATCAAAAACGAAAAGTTACGCCAACAGGATCTACCGGAGAATCAATCAACATAACATTCTCTTTGTTATCACTTCGCTCCAGACTATCGAAGGGTTTGGAGCGATAAACTCTGCATTTTTACATCTTTTCCCAAATATTCGATACCAAACTCACAAAATTATCATTCTCTGATATTTGCTCACCACCTTTCATGAGAAACCCCTCTCCATACTTGTTAGTATTCGCTACTTAAATAGAGCATTTCATCCAAATCGTCATGTTTCGTTTCATTCAGGCAAAAATCAAATGGAGTAGATTTGAACTGGAGAAGACTTGTGCAGTTTTATAGTGTCCCGCCGTCTCAAGCCGCGTTGGCACTAGGTATGATAGGTTTAGGGCAAGCTTGGGCACTCTATGTTCCTGAGATTGGTGAACCGATACGCCCATTTTTGGCGTCACTCGGCGCACTTTTACTCGCCCCTGTACTCATAAAATATGCCGCTAATCCACGATTATTCATGGTCGACATTCGTCACCCGCTGAGTGGTAGTTTAATGGCACCAATGAGTATGGCGTTACTGATCCTTGCAGATTATCTTGCCGCTGTAGCGCCTATCATCGCTTATCCACTTTGGTTTATGGCGCTTTTGCTGCATTTTACTATGATGGTGCTGTTTTTTAGCTTTCAGCTAATGAACTTTAAAATGTCCAATATCGTACCGAGTTGGTTTCTTTATCCGGTGGGGCTGATCAGTAGTTCACTAGCCGGTTCTCAACTAGGTCACAACTTATTCTCCGAAACGTTAGCGATGATGTGCATCGGCATTTATTTCTTCATGCTGCCACTCGTGTTGTATCGTTTAGTGTTTTTCGGCTCTCTACCAAGGCGAGCAAGACCGACCCTCGCGATTATGGCCGCGCCGGTAAACTTGTCATTAGCAGCATACTTGGTGAACTTTCCCTTACCAGATCCGATACTGACAGGCGCATTGGCCGGGATCGCCATCACTATGACGTTATTGATCTACTTATGTTACTTCCGCTTACTTCGCTTGAAGTTTCAACCTTCTATCGCGGCAGTAACCTTTCCTTCCGTGATCAGCGCCATCGCAATGCATCGCTTAACCTCTTTTTTTGCCGAATCGCACCCTCACTGGCACTGGCTACACGACTTTGGTTTTCTAGAGCTCAGTATCGCGACTGTATTGGTTGTTTGGGTATCGGCAGGTTACGTCAAAATGTATTGGCCAGAAATCATGAAGTCATTTTCTAAACAAGCATAAAAAAGGATGGCGTTTGCCATCCTCTTAGAATAGTGCTTGGTTACCTAACGTAAACCGTGCAGAAACTCGGCACGCGTTGCTGGGTTGCTTTTGAAGATACCGCCCAATGCTGTTGTCGTGGTTTCGCTGGTTGCATCCATCACACCGCGAGATTTCACGCAGTAGTGTGTTGCGTCAATCGTCACTGCCACATCATCGGACTCAAGCAACGTTTGAAGTGCAACAAGAATTTGCTGAGTCATACGCTCTTGAACTTGTGGACGCTGGGCAAAGAAGCGAACGATACGGTTGATCTTTGATAGGCCAATGATCTTGCCACGTGGAATGTAAGCCACTGCAGCCTTGCCATCAATGGTCACAAGGTGGTGTTCACAAGTGCTGGTCACCGTGATGTCCTTCACGCGAACCATCTCGCTCACGTTCATCTTGTTCTCAATCACCGTGATTTTAGGAAAGTTGGAGTAATCCAGACCAGAGAAGATTTCGTCAACGTACATCTTAGCAATGCGGTGAGGGGTTTCTTCTAGGCTATCGTCAGTGAGGTCAAGTTGAAGTAGACCTAAGATCTCACGCATGTGGTGTTCGATCTTCTCTTTCTTCTCTTCACGACTTACGTTGTTTGGACGCATTGGCGTTTCCAAACCGCGTTGCTCTAGCGCTTCTTTTACTAACTTCGCTGACTCGCTAAGACCTGACATTCCACTTCCTCTTTTGTTTTACTTCAGCCTTCGTACAAACCCAATCAAAATTGCATTCATACTTTTCGCTTTGAGTTGCTCAGTTCGTGTCTTTACACCAAGTCACATCAGATGAAGGTACTGAGCTGATTTTCTTGAGCTCCGCAGGTTTTTTACCCCTTTTGGATGGCTGACAAGGATACTCGGATTTTTGAATAATTACACCCATATTTTATAGGTGGACATTCTTACTCAGTCCCCTTTTATGGTAAAGTTGCCACAAAACAAAAGAACACAGGATTTTCTCAATGGGCTGCTGCGACGCACCTGGCTTGATGCCAATTGAAGAAGCGATGGACAAAATGTTATCGCGAATCAAACCTATCCAAACAACGCTTTCTCTTCCACTTGCTGAAGCACTCGGTTTTGTACTGGCAGAAGATATCTTGTCTCCTATCCACGTACCGCCATTCGATAACTCAGCAATGGATGGCTACGCTATTCGCATTCAAGATCTTGAGTCATCTTCTGTATTGCCTCTGGCAGGTAAATCATTTGCAGGACAACCTTTTGAAGGTGAATGGCCTCAAGGTACCTGTGTTCGCATCATGACTGGCGCAAAAATCCCACAGGGTTGTAATGCCGTTATCATGCAAGAAAACACAGAAGTGACGGATGCTGGCATTCAGTTCAACCAAACTGACGTGAAGCCGCAAAACAACATCCGCCCAACGGGTGACGACATCAAACAAGGCGATATCGTACTGGCAAAAGGTGCACGTTTGACACCTCGCGATATTCCGATGATTGCGTCTCTTGGTGTCAGCCATGTGACTGTAGTACGTAAGCCAAAAGTTGCGTTCTTCTCTACTGGTGACGAGCTTAAACCACTGGGCGAACCGCTAGACGAAGGTCAGATCTACGACAGCAACCGTTACGGTATTAAACCGCTTATCGAGAACTTCGGTTGTGAAGCCGTTGATCTGGGCATCATTCCAGATTGCCCAGAGACTCTAAAAGCAACCTTTGAACAAGCGCAAACATTGGCAGATGTGGTCGTGACCTCAGGCGGTGTCAGTGTGGGCGAAGCGGATTACACCAAAGACATTCTTGAAGAACTTGGTGAAATCGGTTTCTGGAAGCTAGCAATCAAGCCGGGTAAACCTTTCGCGTTTGGTAAGCTAAGCACTGCTTGGTTCTGTGGCCTGCCGGGTAACCCGGTTTCTGCAGTTCTGACTATGTATGTGCTTGTTCAACCAATGCTGGCAAAACTTGCAGGCCATACAGAATGGAAAGCACCCGAATCTATTCCAGCAGCAACTAAAACCGCCTTTAAGAAAGCGCCAGGTCGTACCGATTACCAACGTGGTATCTACACATTGGAAGATGGCAAGTTTGTGGTTGAAACAACGGGCAACCAAAGCTCTGGTGCGTTCCGCTCAATGAGCCTAGCGAACTGCTTTGTTGTATTGGAACGTGAACGCGGCCGAGTTGAAGTGGGCGAAACGGTTCAGATTCAACTATTCAACTCAACCCTTTACTAGGAAGTCGTTGTGGATATTCTTTCCGATCAGGAAATGCTGCGTTACAACCGCCAAATCATTCTTCGTCAGTTTGACTTTGAAGGACAAGAAGCACTCAAACAAGCATCAGTATTGATGCTTGGTGCTGGCGGTTTAGGCTGTGCATCAAGCCAATATTTGGCCACTGCTGGTGTCGGTAAAGTTACGCTGATTGATGATGATATCGTCGAGTTGTCTAATCTTCAGCGCCAAGTTCTGCACCACGATGCGGATATTGGTCGTAAGAAGGTCGAATCGGCTGCTGATGCACTACGCGAACTTAACCCGTACATTATCGTAGATACCATCGAAAAACGTCTTGATGATACAGAGCTAAAAAGCTTGATCGAAAAGCACACAATTGTTGTCGATGCATCAGATAACGTCGATACGCGCAATCAACTTAACCGCCTATGTTTTGCGACCAAAACACCGCTAATTTCAGGCGCGGCTATTCGTATGGAAGGCCAAGTGAGCGTGTTTACTTATGATGACCCAGCGCAACCATGTTACCAGTGCTTAAGTGCCCTCTTCGGCAGCGGTGCGTTAAGTTGTGTCGAAGCCGGAGTCATGGCTCCTGTTGTGGGTATTGTTGGCGCAGTACAGGCGATGGAAGCGATCAAAGTGATTGCTGATTACGGCCAACCAAAGAAAGGCAAAATTCTGATTTTGGACGCGCTCAGCATGTCTTGGCGAGAAATGAATCTGATGAAAATGCCCACCTGTCCGGTTTGTAGTTAGTTCTAAACCTCTAATCATTCCCAAAAAGCCCAACTCGATGTTGGGCTTTTTCTCATTTTGACAATCAGATTTACAACCCTTCTTCTTACAAATATTAAATCAATAAAATTCAACAACTTAAAACTTGGCACATTCCTTTCATTGCATATATCACGAACCAATGAGAGGGCGAATTATGAAAAGGACATCACTACTACTTGGGTCTCTAATAGCGAGCGCTTACGCACAAGCGGCGCCATTTGATACGTGCCCAAGCCAAGCATACCTGTTCCAATCAACCCCGGTTCAAATCTATGGCGTCAATTTGGTTACAGGCTCTACGACTCTTTTAGAGGACGACACAGGTTTGGCTTCGGGCATCAACGGTGTAGGCTTTAACTTCACTGACCGTTATATCTACGGCTACGACACCACAAACAAAAAGATTGTTCGTCTTGGTAAAGACTTCCAAGCAGAGACGCTTGATGTTTCGGGCCTTCCTACCGACCACACGTTTTACGTAGGTGACGTTTACAACCACGTCTACTACTTGTACCGCAAAGGCAAAGGACTTTTCTCCATTGACCTTTCTCCGCTCGATTCTGATCCAAATGCGACATTGAGCATCGTGAAAATTAGCTCAACAGCGACAGTGAACCTAACCGACTTTGCATTCCATCCAGGTGATGGCTCCCTTTACGGCATCGACAACAACTCTGGTGTGCTATATCAGTTCAACCCATCAAACGGTAGCGCAACTGCGATAGGTGACACAGGTGAGAAAGGCACATTTGGTGCTGGCTACTTCGATGTAAACGGCAACTACTACGTGTCACGTAACCAAGATGGCAAAATCTATCGCGTTGACCTTTCGGAAGGTAACGCAGCCAATATCGCAGCAGGTATCGTTCCTGCGGTTGAGTTTGTATCCAACGGTCCAAGCTCAAGCCAAAATGACGGTGCACGTTGTGCAAATGCTCCCGTGATTGACGAAGACGAGCCAATTGATTTTGGTGATGCTCCAGACAGCTATCACACCACGCTTGCGTCAAACGGTCCTCGCCACGAAGTGGACGGTGTAACTTGGCTTGGTTCTGTTGCTCCAGATGGTGATGCAGACGGTCAGGCAAACGACAACTCTGTTGGCACCGCTGATGAAGATGGTGTTGGTTTTGTATCCGCACTTGACCCAGGCTTAAGTTCAATTGTGAATGTGACGGCTTCTACTTCTGGCTACCTATCAGCATGGTTTGACTGGAACCGCGATGGTGACTTTGATGATGAAGGCGAACAAGTCTTTACTGACCAATTACTGTCTGCGGGTAATAATCCCCTACCGTTTGTCGTTTCAACCGCTGCAACGGAAGGTTCAAGCTGGAGTCGATTCCGCTTTAGCCAACAAACCGGATTAAACTACGATGGTGGTTCGACATCTGGTGAGGTGGAAGATTACCCAATTACCATCACTGGTAATGGCTACTCAGTGGAATATTTCCCGAGTGCAGAAGATTACGCCACCGTGGCTTATGAAGATAATTGGCCATACACCGCAGACTACGACATGAACGATGTGGTCGTGAAATTCCGCATCACTGAAACCAGTCTTGCTGGTCATGTTGAGAATATCCAGATTACAGGTGACCTAGCGGCCTACGGCGCAAGTTACAAAAATGGCTTCGCAATCCGACTACCGGGTGTATTGAGAAGCTCGATTGAAAACGGATTAACAACGCTATCCTTCAATGGTGTAGAACAAGCATCTAATGGTTTGGAAAGTATTTCTGATGAAGCCATTTTCATCATCAGTGAAGACTTAAGCACACACGCGGCTAGCAGCTGTAGCTACTTCCGTACCGAGTCTGGCTGTGATGATAACGTTTCACTCACCTTTACCTTGAATGTGTACTTCACTGAAGGATCTGACCGTTCAGCCATTCAAGCCATGCCATACGACCCGTTCATCTTCGCAACGCCGGGGACTTACCATGGCGACGGGATTACCTTCCAACCAGGTCGTAAATGGGAAGTTCACTTAGCAGACCAAGCACCAACAGAACAGTTTGATGACCAAAACCTCTTCGGTGTCGGCGTCGATGCAAGTGACCCTGCGCAAGGTGTGTACTTCAAAACAGCAAACAACTTACCTTGGGCACTGTTGATAGTAGAAGATTGGGATTGGCCGCTAGAGCGTGTAGACATGGTCGATGCATACCCTCAATTCCAAACTTGGGCTGAGTCTGGTGGCGAACGAAGCACAGATTGGCACACCGCTCCAACACCTAACAAATGCTACATTCCATAGGGAGATAACATTATGAAAGCACTTATCACAATCATCATGGGATTAGCACTAACAGCTTGTGGCGGTGGCGGCGGAGGTGGTAACAGTACACCACCTTCACCAACCCAAACCACCGTTGCAGAGGAAGACACAACCCAGCAGGAAGAAATAACCGTAGAAGAGACTACCGTAACTGTAGAAAATGCAACCATGCAGGACCTAGTAGTACCGGATGGCTTTAGCTACAACCCAGTGACGGAGGGTACGCTCAATGTAGACATCAGTGGTTTCTCTTCACAACGTGCACACCTAAGCGTGTACAAAGAGTTTGTCGAGAACAGTTCAGGTAACTACGATGCAAAATATCCAAGCAAAGTCGCATCGGTTCCACTCAACAACGGTACAGCAAACGTCGACTTTAATGTTTCTGATAGCCAAGGTAGCCTACTTGTTGAAATTTGGTTCTATGACGGCAGTGACCCAATTCAGAAAGTGATTACTTCTGGAGACAACACTTGGACCATGTAACTAGATAGATTGAAGGCATAGCGAAAGCGACCTTTCATCATAAATCTTCAATCTCAAGCTTAAAAATCGCATCGTTCTTTTGAACATGCGATTTTTTTGTTGTAAAACAGTAAGATTATCCACCTAGCAAACTAAAGACAATGCAAGCACTGATTAGTACTGATGAACTCAATAGCCTTCTCGGCCAACCTAACGTCAAGCTCCTCGACGCTAGTATTGCGTTTCAAATCCCTTCTGAAGGCAAAAAGATTCAAGATAAGTGGATTCCAAATACTTTACGCTTTGATTACGACAATGACTTTTGCTTACCCGGTTCTTCTCTGCCGCATATGATGCCAACAGAAGAAGGCTTCAACCAAAATGCGAAACAACTCGGTTTGAACAACGAAGATTTGATTGTGGTTTACGACAACTCTGGCACTTTAGCCGCGCCAAGAGCTTGGTGGATGTTCAAAGCTATGGGACATGATAATGTTCGAGTCTTAAACGGCGGTCTTCCTGCTTGGATTGAAGCCGGATTTCCTGTCGAAAGTGCCCTATCGCAACCAAGCGAAGAAGGCAACTTTGCGGGCAAGCTCAACCAAAATGCCTTTTTGAGTGCACAAGATGTTCTTGCTCATTCAACCAATAAAAGTGCCAATATCATCGATGCCAGAGCCAAAGCTCGCTTCCTTGGTGAAGTGCCTGAGCCACGAGAAGGTCTACGTAGTGGGCACATTCCAAATTCGGTTTGCTTACCGTTTCAAGAACTCTTGACCAACGGTCACATTAAACCAAATTCAGAGTTGCAACAGATATTTAGCGCACTAACGATAGATAGTGACAATTCGATTATTTTTAGTTGCGGTTCCGGTGTAACCGCATGCATTTTATTACTCGCGGCGTATCAAATTGGTCTGGACAACCTGTCGGTGTACGACGGTTCTTGGACCGAATGGGGTGCAGACCACTCTCTACCTATCGAGTGTTAAGACAAGTGTCTGTTTAACAAAGTATCTTACGTTTATCTAAAGATGATGTGTTCCAATAAACTAAACGCAGCTTCTAAACCAAACTTGTCATTTCGAAATAGAAACTGGCTATGAGTGATTTGTCCCTCCTCATAGCCTGACTACATCAAAAGCCGACTATTTCCGTTAGCGTTCAGATGTCGCGTTACCGTGCATTTGCTCATCTAAGTTGAGCACGGTTAATGCGTTGCTAACGCTCGTGGCGATCACGTCTATCGCTCCAGTTCTTAATGCTCCGAGTAGAGCGAGTGGCTTGCTGTTCTCAGCTGCGATCGCAATAACTTCCGAGATCGGCCGAAACTCTTCAATACCAAGTCCAATTACTCGGTCACTCATTACCGTGTTCGCTACATTACCGTGAATATCAAAGAAGTCATAACCTGCAAAATCCCCTACCACACCTTGTTGAAGTCTCGACTGAACCACTTCATCAGGCGTAAACCAACCTAAGTCGACCATGTAACTGTTTTCGCTCATGTCACCAATACCAACCAAAGCAACATCGGCTTTACGTGCTAGGTCGAGCGTTTGTTTCACGGTTGCATTTTGCATGAAGGCCAACTTCTGTTCTCTATTTTCTGCGTATGCCGGCGCATAAAGGGTTTCAGAGGTCCCCCCATATTTCTTCGCCAACTGACGACAAATATGGTCGGCGTTATACATACCGCCACGCGGGTGAATACCACCAATACCACACACAAATTTACAGTCACGCGGCGTAATAACACCAATATGGTGAGCGACAGACGACACGTTGCGCCCTTGTCCGACCGTCACCACCATGCCGTTTTTGAGCGTGCTAGTGAGATAATTGGACACCAATCCCGATACCTGTAGTCGTTGCGCTTCTTCATTCGGTTGATCAAGAGCAACAAGCGCGCGCTTAACGCCGAATCGCTCGATCAAACGTTGTTCGATCTTGGCGCTGAACACCGGATGATATTTAACGGTAATTTCAACAATGCCTTCATCACGCGCCTGCTTGAGCATTCGCCCAACCTTTGCGCGTGATATGGCAAATTTTCTCGATATCTCTTCCTGAGTCGCACCGTCTTGATAATACGCGACGGAAATCTCTGTCAACAAATCCGTGTTTTCAATGGAAATATCTTGATTAGAACTGCTCATGGTTTCTCTCGCCCTTTAAGAGGATCGATATTGTATGCAATAAGTGAACATATGCTCATTGACTTAGCATATGTTATTTATCAATTTAAACGCTACATTTGCTCATCGCAATAACATTTTCTCACTACAATTTTTTACCCTAGCGTACAACGCTCAAGCTTTGAACAATAAGGGCAAACGTTTATTTGGGTTAACCACTAAACACACAGTAAAAAAACGTTGATGAAGTTCACTATAAGTCCATTTCAGCGATTGACTTTCAGCATAGATAGGATAAATATGGACACATCATTTACTCAGCTATCGATCAAATGTTCATAGCATTTGTTCGGTAACGAAATTTTCCGTAGTTGGCTGAGCAGATGTCTCATTAAATGCGATGAGACGGTTAGCTAACTCGCTTGCAAATGCACAAGCTGTGATAACAAAAATCACGCTTAAGCCCATTTAAATAGGATGATCGATTATGAGCAACAAGTTAGAGCAACTTCGTAAACTAACGACTGTAGTAGCAGACACTGGCGAGATTGATGCAATTAAAAAGTATCAGCCAGAAGACGCAACGACTAACCCTTCTCTTATCCTTAAAGCCGCTCAAATCGCAGAGTACGCACCTCTAATCGATGCTTCAATCGAATACGCTAAAGCACAGAGCAACGACAAAGCTCAACAAGTTCAAGATACTTGTGACATGCTTGCAGTAAACATCGGTAAAGAAATCCTAAAAACTATCCCAGGTCGTATCTCTACAGAAGTAGACGCTCGTCTATCTTACGATATGGAAGGCAGCGTAGCGAAAGCTCGTCAACTAGTGAAAATGTACAACGATGCTGGCATCACTAACGACCGTATCCTTATCAAACTGGCTTCAACTTGGGAAGGCATTCGCGCAGCTGAGATCCTAGAAAAAGAAGGCATCAACTGTAACCTAACGCTTCTATTCTCGTTCGCTCAAGCACGTGCTTGTGCAGAAGCGGGTGTATTCCTAATCTCGCCATTCGTTGGTCGTATCATGGACTGGTACAAAGCGAAAGAAGGCCGTGACTTCGAAGCTCAAGAAGATCCAGGCGTACTATCTGTAACTAAGATCTACAACTACTACAAAGAATACGGCTACAAAACTGTAGTTATGGGCGCAAGCTTCCGTAATATCGGTGAGATCTTAGAACTAGCTGGTTGTGACCGTCTAACTATCGCTCCTGCTCTACTTGCAGAACTAGAAGCAGCTGAAGGTGAAGTAGTTGAGAAACTAGTTGATTCTAAAGGCGCAGCTGAGCGTCCAGCACCAATGACTCACGCTGAATTCCTATGGGAACATAACCAAGACCCAATGGCTGTTGAGAAGCTGGCTGAAGGTATCCGCAACTTCGCCGTTGACCAAGGCAAACTAGAAGCGATGATCGAAGCTAAGCTTTAATTGCTTACCAAAAGCGAGTAGCCCGTCTACTCGCTTTTACCATCAGCACTATTTTCAAAAAATTCTATTTGAACTTGTTTCGGCGAGTTCCCTCTATTTAAATCAAATATCGAGAAGTAATCACTATGGATCGTAAACATCTAGCAAATGCAATCCGTGCGCTAAGCATGGATGGTGTTCAACAAGCTAACTCTGGTCACCCAGGTGCACCTATGGGTATGGCTGACATCGCTGAAGTTCTTTGGCGCTCTCATCTAAACCACAACCCATCAAACCCTGAGTGGGCAGACCGCGACCGTTTCGTACTGTCTAACGGCCACGGCTCAATGCTGATTTACTCTCTACTGCACCTTGCAGGTTACGAGTTGTCTATCGACGATCTGAAAAACTTCCGTCAGCTTCACTCTAAAACTCCTGGTCACCCAGAGTACGGTTACGCGCCAGGTATCGAGACCACAACGGGTCCGCTAGGTCAAGGCATCACTAACGCGGTTGGTATGGCTCTAGCTGAAAAAGCGCTAGCAGCGCAATTCAACAAAGAAGGCCACGACATCGTTGACCACTTCACTTACGTGTTCATGGGCGACGGCTGTCTGATGGAAGGTATTTCGCACGAGGCATGTTCTCTTGCAGGTACTCTAGGTCTAGGCAAGCTGATTGCATTCTGGGATGACAACGGCATCTCTATCGACGGTCACGTTGAAGGTTGGTTCTCTGACGACACACCTAAGCGTTTCGAAGCTTACGGTTGGCACGTAATCCCTGCAGTCGATGGTCACGATGCTGACGCAATCAACGCAGCAATTGAAGCGGCGAAAGCGGATCCACGTCCTACACTTATCTGTACTAAGACTATCATCGGTTTTGGTTCACCAAACAAATCTGGTTCACACGATTGTCACGGTGCGCCACTAGGCGCTGAAGAAATTGCAGCAACACGCAAAGAACTAGGTTGGGAGCACGGTCCTTTTGAAATTCCGCAAGAAGTCTACGCAGAATGGTCAGCGAAAGAAACAGGCGCAGCTAAGGAAGCAGCGTGGAACGAGAAATTTGCAGCTTATGAAGCAGCGTACCCTGAGCTGGCAGCTGAATTTAAACGCCGCGTAAACGGTGAGCTTCCTGCACAGTGGGAAGAGAAAGCAAGCCAAATCATTGCTGATCTTCAAGCTAACCCAGCAAACATTGCATCACGTAAAGCGTCTCAAAATGCTCTAGAAGCATTTGGTGCTCTACTACCAGAGTTCATGGGTGGCTCTGCTGACCTAGCACCTTCTAACCTAACAATGTGGTCTGGTTCTAAGTCTCTAGAAGCAAGCGACTTCTCTGGTAACTACATCCACTACGGCGTACGTGAATTCGGTATGACAGCGATCATGAACGGTATCGCGCTACACGGTGGTTTCGTTCCTTACGGCGCAACATTCCTAATGTTCATGGAGTACGCACGTAACGCAATGCGTATGGCTGCGCTGATGAAAATTCAGAACATCCAAGTGTACACGCATGACTCTATCGGTCTTGGCGAAGATGGTCCAACTCACCAACCAGTTGAGCAAATGGCATCGCTACGCCTAACACCAAACATGAGCACATGGCGTCCATGTGACCAAGTTGAGTCCGCTGTAGCTTGGAAACTAGCGATTGAAC
The DNA here is from genome assembly GCF_033340195.1 of Vibrio sp. 1457. Taxonomy (NCBI): domain Bacteria; kingdom Pseudomonadati; phylum Pseudomonadota; class Gammaproteobacteria; order Vibrionales; family Vibrionaceae; genus Vibrio; species Vibrio sp. 1457. Next base: position 114,718 of record NZ_JAWOWA010000005.1, on the reverse strand, counting down.
GTAAAGATGCACCGACAGCACTTATCTTCTCTCGTCAAAACCTTGCGCAACAAGAGCGCACAGCAGAACAAGTAGCAGACATCGCGAAAGGTGCTTACATTCTGAAAGATTGCGAAGGCAAGCCAGAGCTAATCCTTATCGCAACAGGTTCTGAAGTTGAACTAGCAGTAGAAGCAGCAGCACAGCTAACTGCTGAAGGTAAGAAAGTACGCGTTGTTTCAATGCCATCAACAGACGCATTCGACAAACAAGATGCCGCTTACCGTGAAGCTGTACTGCCATCAGACGTAACAGCGCGTATCGCAATTGAAGCAGGTATTGCTGACTTCTGGTACAAGTACGTAGGCTTCGACGGTCGCATCATTGGTATGACTTCATTCGGTGAATCTGCACCAGCCGGCGAACTATTCAAAATGTTTGGTTTCACGACTGAAAACGTAGTGAACACAGCAAAAGAGCTACTCGCGTAATTGCAGTAAAAAGATAATCAGTTTTCTCTATTGCGAATGTGAAAACTGAAAAGCCCCACCAGCAATGGCGGGGCTTTCTTTTATCTGGCTCCTATTCGCATAAACGCAGCCAGGACATAAACATCACAACTTTCGTTAGGACTATTTGTCTTCAAATCGAAGTGCGAGCTGATAGAAATCTTGTACTTGGTCTTTCAACTGTCGGCTGTTTTGTTCAACTGAATGTGTTGCTGCCAAGTTTTGTTCTGCGGTCGAAGCGATAGAATGAATGTGCTGGTTTACATCACTAGATAGCTTTAACTGGTTATTCGCCGCTTCTGCTACATCAACCATCAGCCCACTCATGGTTTGCATCATCTGTTCAACTTCAGACAAACGCAACGCACTTTGTTCTGCTACTTGAGAACAGGCATCGGTTTGCTCTTTGTTTGCCAGAATATCTTTCTGCCAACTTTGAATCGTTGCCAACATAGTGGAGATAGAAGCTTGGATTTGTTCAGTTGCATTGGATGTACGCCCAGAAAGCGCGCGGACCTCATCAGCTACAACAGCAAAACCACGACCTTGCTCCCCTGCCCTTGCTGCTTCAATCGCCGCGTTAAGTGCCAGTAAATTGGTTTGCTCTGCGATTCCACCAATCTCTTCCATCAAATGGTTCACCTTCTGCGCCTGATCACTCAGTTGATACGTCGTTTCCGTCGCTTTTTCAGCTTGAAGACTTAATTGCGCTAGATTGGTGTGCGTTTGATCGATGGTCTCCTTCGCCATCAAGCATGACTTCAATGTATCATCAATCAACATATGGGCATCATTGGTACTCGAAGAAACCGAATTTGCCGACAACTCCACCTCTTGGGTAGCATCTCGCACACGATGAATATCGGTATTTTGCTGATTTAATGCAGCCGAGACTTCTGCCGTTGTTTGACTGAGCTCTTCGGCGCAATGCTGCAAAGGCAATGCGGAGTCAGTCATTCTTCCTAACACGGTTCGAATTCTTGCGGATAGCATTTTGATATGGAAATCGGCAATCGAAAATGCCGTGTTACCGGAATAGATCAAGCGACTTACGCTGTCATATTGCTTTTGTAACTTTTTAAGTTGCTGAGGTGTATCAATTAACTCTTGGCGGAATAACAGAGCCAGAACACTTGCAGGTAACGCACTTGCAAGCCAAGCCAACGGCCCTTCAACAGACAACGCATATGCGGTTGCAGGTGCGGTTAGTGCACCAAGTAGAATCGCATAGCGAATGGTTTCATTGATTTTCAACGACCAAGTTCGACCAGACTTCTCTGCAGCACGCATGCTTTTGTAGGCTTTTGTCGCAATATCAACCCACTCTCGCTTTGGTTTCACGCGCACTGATTGATACCCAACAACATGGTTGTCTTCGTAGATAGGGGTGACATAAGCATCAACCCAATAGTAACCGCCAGACTTAGTGGCATTCTTAACCATTCCACGCCAGGCTTTACCTTGTTTAAGGCGTGCCCACATATCACCGAAAGCGGCTTTAGGCATATCATTATGACGAACTATATTATGGTTCTGACCGACAAGTTCTTCGTGAGTGTATTCAGCAACGCGGCAAAAGGCTTCATTACAATATGTAATAACACCTTGTAAGTTCGTTGTTGAGACGAGTTCCTCAGACTCCCTCACGAGAGTTTCTTGAGCTTTATGAGAAATATTGGCTGACATAGACGAAACTTCTTTAGTTTTTATTGATTTTCGGCAAGATATATACAGGATTTTTATTTTTATTACAAAAAGTTAGATAAAAAGTCTTATCAAATCGACATTTTTATTGTGGGAATTCACATTATCGATAAAAACATAAAGAAGAGATTGTTGATTTGAGCTAATAAACAAACCCGACACGATAGGCCGGGTTATATATTAAGACTTAATTAAGCGGTTTGTGATTCTGGCTTTTTATTCGTTTTTAACGCAAACATCGCGATAACGAGTAACACAAATGGAAGAACATACAAATTAAGATTCTGCCAACCTACGGTAGACTCAAGCCAACCAGATAGTAATGCGGTGATGGTGACACAACTGAACACGAAGAATTCATTAAACGCTTGAGCCTTGCTTCTGTTTTTCGCTTCATAGCTTTGACTAAACAGCCCAGTTGCTGCGATAAACATAAAGTTCCACCCTATTCCTAACAGGATTAAAGCAAGACTAAAATGCCAGATAGACACTCCATGTATATTAATTCCAATACAAGCAACAAATAGCAATCCACCCGCCAAAATCATATTCTTAGCGCCAAACCGCTCTATCAGACGGCCCGTGACAAACGCAGGAGCAAACATACCCAACACGTGCCATTCGATCACTCCCGCCGCTTTATCAAAATCAAAGCCACAACCAATCATCGCTAAAGGAGTTGCTGTCATTAAAATGTTCATCACCGCGTACGCAACCATTGCCGCGATAACTGCTAGCATGAAATTAGGTCGACGAATAATCAGTCTCAGCTTATCCGCCTTAGCGTGTAGCGCCTGCGTGTGTGCAGGTGGAAAACGAATGGTTTGTAGCACAACCAACGCAGTTATATAAAGCACGACAAGCACAGCAAATGCACTAATGTATAAGCCATCACCTGACCACTGCTGTGAGTACACCGCCAAATTAGGTCCAAGGATCGCCGCTAACACCCCACCCGCCATAGATATCGAAATCGCCCTATGCCTTGCCGACTCTTCACACACTTCAATGGCAGCAAACCTGTATAGAGTACCGAAACCTATACCAACACCAAGCAAAAACGTAGACATGCAGAACAGATAGAAGTTTTGTTGACTTAATGCATACGTCGCTAGGCTAGCACCCAAAATGCCAATGACATTACCAAGGCTAAAACCAAGGCGACGCCCTAACTTGCCCATAATTAGCGACGCGGGAATTGTCGCGGCCATCAGTCCCAAAAACTGCAGTGCAACTGGTAATGTGATAAAACTTGATGACGGCGCAAGTGTTTTGCCAATAAGGGCAATAACAGATATGAGTAAAATATTCCCTGTCATTAATAAGGCTTGGCAGAGGGATAGAAGCCATACATTACGATTCAATTCCAAATTCCTTTTGGTTACAACGTATACAGATAACATATAGGAAAGCAGAAGCAATAGAAAGATATGAGAGTAATTCTCAACAAAAAGAGCCAGAGGCATAGTACCTCTGGCTCTTCACTATTCACTTTTAAAAAAGTTTTTCTGTTGAGCTTACTTGTTGCGGCGCGCTTTTACTGCATCAGAAAGCTGACGAAGTACCGTTTCCGTATCTTCCCAACCAATACATGCATCAGTAATCGACTGACCATAAGTGGCTGCTTTACCATCCACTAAGTCTTGGCGACCTTCAACTAAATGAGACTCGATCATCACTCCAAAAATGGCTTCTTCGCCAGCAGAGATTTGCTCGGATACATCATCAGACACCAGCATTTGACGCTTGAACTGCTTCGAGCTGTTAGCATGGCTAAAATCAATCATCACTTTTTTCGGCAGACCTGCAGTGTCCAGCTCATCTTTAATTTGAGCTACATGTGCTGCACTGTAGTTTGGTTCTTTACCGCCACGTAGAATAATATGGCAGTCTGGATTACCAGCGGTTTCTACGATCGCGGAATGACCGTATTTTGTCACTGAAAGGAAGTGATGGGAAGCGCTTGCAGAACGAATCGCGTCGCTCGCTATTTTAATATTCCCGTCAGTACCGTTTTTGAAACCTACAGGACAAGAAAGACCAGAAGCTAGCTCGCGGTGAACCTGAGATTCTGTCGTACGAGCACCGATAGCGCCCCAACTGATCAAATCCGCCACGTACTGAGGTGTGATCATATCTAAGAATTCACTTGCCGTTGGCAAGCCCATATCGGTTAGATCAAGAAGAAGTTTACGTCCGATACGTAGACCATCATTTAGCTTATAGGTGTCATTTAAGTAAGGGTCATTGATAAGGCCTTTCCAACCAACGGTTGTACGCGGCTTTTCAAAATAAACTCGCATAACAACCTCAAGCTGCTCGCCCAGTTCATCACGTAGTACTTTTAGCTTTTTACCGTACTCAACCGCGGCAGCCGGATCGTGAATAGAACACGGGCCAACGATCACGAGTAATCGATCGTCTTTTCCTTCAAGAATATTGTGAATGGCGTTACGGCAATCAAAAGTGGTCGAAGAAGCGGTTTCAGTCGCTGGGAACTTCTCTAATACTGCAACAGGTGGCAATAACTCTTTTACTCTATTTATTCTTACATCATCAGTTTGAAACATTACTTCTACTTCCTGGTTTTATTTCCGACCCCATTTTTACCAACTGAACTCATTGCAACATTGTTCACAAAGCGAGCAGCATCAAGGGCTGTGGTCATTTTCTGTCTAGCGTTTAAGTAACTTATCGGCTTAGGCGTAGACTTGCAATCAGTTTTTGCAAATAAATGCAAATAAAAACCACCTGTTAACCACCACGCACAATGTAAAGTAAAGTTTACGAAAAAAGTTCAAAATAATCATCAATTTTCTTATGCACCAAAAAATCTTTACTACAATGTAAGAAATATCAGAAGTTTGTGAGGTATTTTTGGGTAGTAAATGTTGATCAAGTTCAAATATATTGTTGCTTGATATGAAACGATTAGAATATTAAACTAATTTCTTATAAACGCTGGTTTTTTCTAATTTTTTGATAAAACGAAGTAGAAGTTAATATGCAATCAATACAAGGAAACATTATGAACAAAGTAGCAATTGCAGTAGCAGCAGTGGTAGCTGGTAGTAGCGCGCTTTTAAACTCTGCTCAAGCTGAAATGTACATCGGGGGCAAAGTGGGCATGACTACACTTGACGACGCTTGCTATCTAAATAGCCCTTGTGATGATGAAGCGTTCGGTGCAGGACTACATATCGGTTATGACTTTACCGATATCATTGGGCTAGAGTACGGCGTAGACTTCTTAGGCGACTACAAAGCTAACTCGATGTCAGGGGCTAACACGGTTAATACGATTGACGGCAATCTAACGGCTTTAACACTTGCACCTAAATTCAACTGGCACTTAAACGACTCTTGGAATCTGTTTGCTAAGATCGGTGGTGCTTACATGATGTCTGATGACGAAACAGACTTTGTCCCAACAGGTTCTTTGGGGGCTGAATACTCGATCGATAGAAACTGGAGTGTTCGCGCTGAATACCAACGCTACCAAGACATGTCTGACGACGTGTGGGACGACATGGATGCTAACTTCTTTGGTATCGGTGTTAACTACAAATTTGCAGCAGCTCCAGTTGTTGCAGCAGTTGTAACGGAAGAAGTGATCGAGCCAGATCCAGAACCAGTGATGATGAGCAAGGTGCACAAAGAAGAGTACGGTACAGGTACGTTTGAATTCGATAGTGCTAAGTTAACAGAGTCCGTTTCTGAACGTCTGGACAACTTTGTTTCATTCTTGAACGAATATCCTCAAGCTCAAGTAGAGATTACTGGTTACACGGATAGCTCAGGCCCTGCGGCATACAACCAAAAACTGTCTGAGCGTCGTGCTCAATCTGTTGCTGATTACCTAACCGCAGCTGGCATTGGTTCAGATCGTTTGACAGTTAAAGGTATGGGTGAAGAAAACCCAGTTGCTGACAACAGCACTCGCGAAGGTCGTGAGAAAAACCGTCGCGTAGAAGTTGTGGTACCTTCATTTGAATACCAAGAGCTAGTTCAACCAGAATAAGCATCTATGATTCATGATCGATGATGTGGTAAAAATTAATGGGGTGCATTTGCACCCCATTTTGATCTCATATTAAGGGATATTGCCACTATGGTTTTGGGAAAAAGATCAACTCATTATCTTGCACCATAACGCAATCCATACCAGCTGCATGCGCCGCTCGCTTCCCCAACTCAGTATCCTCGAACACAAGACACTGTGACGCCTCCAAGTCGAGTTGTTCCGCGGCCACCAAAAAGGTATCTGGAAAGGGTTTATGGTTCTCTACATCACTCGCGGTTACTACAACATCCAACTTGTCTAATAAACCTGCATGACTTAATAAGCGCATGGCACTTTCTCGTTGGCTGCCAGTCCCGACTGCAATTTTCTTATGGCCTAAATATTCCTCTAACACGATGTTCGTGCAAGGAATAACGTCACCATGAAGCTCCATAGCAGCGAATGTTTCCATTTTAAATGTCGCGACAGTTTTAGGATCTAACGAAAGCTCATGCACACGATTTAGTTCCTCAACAATTTTAAAGCTCGGCATCCCTCCCAAACTGTGAAACCATTCCTGGCAAAACGGAAAATCAAAACGCTCAGCAGTTGCTTGCCAAGCTGCCAAGTGGGCTGGCATGGTATCGATTAGAGTACCATCCATATCAAATATGAATCCCTCATAGGGTCTAAAATCAATCGTGCTCATGTCTTTTCTTCTATTTGTGCATCTGTAATGTTAATTTATCAGCTCTTTCAATCGTCCTTACCGGCATTTACTTATCATGCTCAAAATTTCGAACTCCGTCACAATTCAAGAGTGGGAAATTCAATTATCCCCAATTAGAGCTCAAGGAAATGGTGGCCAGAACGTTAACAAGGTAGCGTCCGCTATACACCTGCGCTTTGATATCCGGAATTCCAGCTTACCTGACTTTTACAAAGAGCGATTACTTGCACTTTCTGATAGTCGTATAAGTAAAGATGGCGTGATCATCATCAAAGCGCAACAATTTCGGACACAAGAACAAAATAAGGAAGACGCCCTAAATCGGCTTCAAGCATTGATAAAAGCTGCCGCTTTACAGGAGAAGAAGCGTATTAAAACGAAACCAACCCGCGCTTCTCAACGCCGACGACTTGATACAAAAAACAAGCACGGAGCGAAAAAACAGCAACGTAAAAAAGTGCTGTATTAGTGCATGTCGTTTTCTCGACATGTTAGTTGAACAACGTTTGCTAGCCCTTGGAAATCTCATTGGATTTCTCTTTTTAGTTACTTATTCAGGAAACAACAATATGACTATTAGGCAAAAACTCTACTTCCTCGGAGTTATCGCCATTTTAGGCATCGTGGCCCTTTTGGGTACGTCATCCCATTTTGAAAATAAGAGCAATGACCTTAATCACGCCATCAAACTCGTTGGTGATCTAGAAATACGCTTACTCAACTTACGCAGAAATGAAAAAGATTTCCTACTACGTAGTAATGACAAATATCTAAATAAGTTTGACGCCAATGTTGACAAGTTTACAGACACAGAAAAAGAGCTTGCGAATATACTCAAGAGTAATGAATTACCTTCCAGTCAACAATTTAAGCAAGACTTGCTCGCATACCAAAGGGGCTTTCAGAATCTGGTCAGCGCTTACCAACGATACGGGCTTGATTCAAAGAGTGGGCTTCTCGCTGGTTACGAACAAGCACTATTAGAAGCAAAACAACGTTCAGACCACCAGCAGTTATTGGCATTAGTCCGTTTTGACTCTGCGGTAAAAGCAGGACTATTCAATAGTGACTTGCTTGAGGGGCAATATGCTCCTGAGCTTATCAAAACAGGTAAGCAATTGGCGGCCCAAAAGCAAGTTGTTGGGGTTGCTTATGACAAAGGCCTACTCGGTGAAACTCGCGCATTATCTCATGCCGTAGAAGAGCAATTTGAAACCTTTTCCACAGCCCTTAGCTCTGCTGCCGCACAACGTGATGAACAAATGTCGACCATCAAGCAGGTCATTACAGCTCTGATCTTAGTCGTTATTTTCGCATTGATTTGGCAAATTTCACGTTCAATCAATACGCGAGTGAATAGCTTACTTGGCACCATTCGAAGTATCAGCGAAACGAACAATATGGGACTTCGATCTGATTTGAAAGGTCAAGACGAGCTATTTGATATCAGTCATCACCTCAATGACCTATTGGATAAGCTTGAGCATCTAATTAGTAGTACCCAAGAAAAATCGGCGCAACTCACTGCAAGTACCGATAATATGCATCGTGAGTTAGAAGGCGTTATGGAGCAATTCCACACTCAAACTGACCACACTGCATCAATGGCGACGGCAGTTCAGCAAATGGTTGCCACAATAGGTGAAATCTCTGAAAGCACATCAGTTGCGGTAGAAGGCGTACATCAGGCAGCGAATAATGCCGAACAAGGTCGAGGAGTTGTTGAGGCGACGGTAACCAACATCGGTCAACTAACCACGATTTTATCAAACAGCCAGCAGTCGATTGGCTCGCTGAATCAGCATGTAGATAAAATTGGTGGTGCCGTGAACATCATCCAAGAAATTGCAGAGCAAACCAACCTACTAGCTCTCAACGCAGCAATTGAAGCCGCGCGAGCAGGCGAACAAGGCCGCGGGTTTGCAGTTGTCGCCGATGAAGTACGCGCCCTAGCTAGCCGAACTCATCAATCCACTGAGGAAATCACGCGGGTCGTTGCAGATATTCAAACTCAAATGTCTACAGTTGTTGCTGATATTGATCAATGTAACGCTCAAGGGCAACAAACACTTAATGCTTCTGAAAAACTGGATTCTAGCCTACAGCAGATCATCACTGACATGCATTCAATTCAAGGTAATTCGGAGCGCATAGCTTCAGCAATTGAAGAACAAGGTATCGTTATGAACCAAGTTAGCGGTTCAATCACCGAGCTAAACGCAATATCTGAGAATAACATGCAATCCGCTCAGGAATGCTTGCATGAAGTGAACTCTGTCTCTGCTCAAGCTCATGATATGGATGAAGCCGTTGCACAATTCAAAACTGCGCTAAAATAACCCTTTTTCAAAATAGAAAGCCCGAGGCAATCATTGCTTCGGGCTTTTTTCAATTGTCACTTCGTGCTTACTGCGCACTTCGGATGTGATTATTCATCATCAAGAGGAACCAGCTTGGTGTTGCCACCATGAACTTTCTCACGCTGTCTTTGCACCAGAGCGTAGAAGCCTGGGATCAAGAATGTACCTGCTAGAAGCACACACAATAGACCACCAATCAGCGACACGCCGAGTGAGTTTTGACTCACGTGCCCCGCGCCAGCGGCAAAGATAAGCGGGAAGATACCCAGAATAAATGACCAAGATGTCATATTCACAGCGCGGAAACGTAACGTGCCTCCTTTAACCGCTGCACTATCGATATCAGCATCTTTTTCTTCTCGCTCTTGCTTGGCGAACTCCACAATCAAAATTGCGTTTTTCGCCGCCAAGGCTATGAGCAAGACAAGACCAATTTGGGCATACAAGTTAAGCGGCGTGCCAGTTAGATTCAACGCAAGGAAGGAACCTAACGTTGCTACTGGGACCACCAAAATAATAGCTAGTGGAATACTCCAACTCTCATACTGAGCCACCATAAACAAGTAAATGAATATCAAAGCCAGCGCAAACGCATAAATGGCTTGGTTGCCCGCAAGCACTTCCTGATAAGCCATACCTGTCCATTCATACGTATACCCTTGTGGAAGAACTTCAGCAGCAACGCGTTCCATTGCGGCAATCGCATCACCACTAGAGTAACCCGGTGCTGGTTGGCCTTGAATGATAGCACTGCGGTACATGTTGTAACGCCACGCCACATCAGGCTCAAACACTTGCTCGTAGCTCACTAGCGTACTTAACGGAACCATATCACCGTTCGAAGAACGAACATGGAAACGATCTAGATCTTCCATGCTGCTACGGTGCTGGCTATCAGCTTGCATGGTTACGCGGAAGTTCTTACCAAACATGGTGAAGTCATTCACATAAAGCGAACCTAAGTTGCCTTGCAAGGTTTGGAAAATAGACGACAGCGAAATACCTAATTGCTGCGCTTTCTCACGATCGATATCAACGTAGTAGTGCGGAACATTCGCGCGGAACGTGCTAAACGTGTAGGCAATTTCAGGCGCTTGGTTAGCCGCTTGGATCATTTCTCCCATGACCATCGACAAATCGGTACGACTTCGCCCTAGCGTGTCTTCAAGCACAAACTCAAAACCAGACGCAGCGCCCATACCAGGAACCGCCGGTGGTCCCATCGCAAAAACAACCGCTTGAGGTAGCTCTGTCGCCGCTCGACCGTTAATACGTGCCGCGATAGCATTAGCAGAGTGCTCTCCTTGCAGCGAGTTACGAGTATCCCAGTCATGCAATTTGATAAATACAGAAGCACCGTTTGATGCTGCTGCGCCTGTCATAAACGAGTAACCGTTCGCAACCGTCACACCATCCACACCAGGTTCTTCACCGATCATTTTCATTAAATCATTGGTGACTTCTTCAGTACGTGATAAAGAGGCTGAATCTGGTAGCTGTACGTTAACCAGCAAAATGCCTTTATCTTCTTGAGGAACAAACGCTGTAGAGGTGGTTTTCGCAAAGAAAGTGACCGCTGCGATAGCAACTATAAAGAACGTCACGAGCAGTAAAGACTTCTTCACCAAGAAACCAGCGATCTGGCCATAACGCGTAGTGATGCGCTCTAAGCCTCGGTTGAAAGCCTGGAACCAGTTAGCGGTATTGCCCCCACCCTGCTTCAATACCAGAGAACAAAGTGCTGGAGACAGCGTCAATGCATTGATGGATGAAATCACAACCGAAATACAGATGGTCAAAGCGAACTGGCGATACATGATACCGGTGATACCTGGCAGCATGGCTACGGGTATGAATACCGCAAGTAGAACCAAGGTCGACGTGATGATTGGGCCCGTTACTTCTTTCATCGCTAGCAACGTCGCTTTACGCGGTGAGATGGTTGGGTCTTTCGCCATGGTAGTATCGACGTTTTCGATAACCAGAATCGCATCATCCACCACGATACCAATCGCAAGGATCAAGCCAAACAAAGTAACCGTATTAATGGTGAAGCCCGTTGCCTGCATGATGGCAAACGTACCAATCAGAGAAACGGGGATCGCGACAACAGGAATCAACGTTGCACGCGCACTACCTAAGAACAAGTAAGTTACAGCAATCACCAATAGAATCGCTTCAATCAGTGTTTTTACTACCCCTTTGATCGATTCAGATACGAACACGGTTGTATCGTAGCTGGTCTCGTATTCCATTCCCTCTGGGAAGTTTTTGCTCAAGCCTTCAAGGAGCTCCATGACGGCCTGACCACTTTCTAACGCATTCGCATCCGATTGAAGAGACAACGCAACGATTGACGCGTCCTGGCCACGGAACTTACCGTTACCATCGTAGAACTTTTTGCCTAGTTCAACGCGAGCAACATCTTTCAGATAAACCGTAGAGCCATTGGGATTAGCTCGAAGGACTACGTTCTCAAACTCACTCACGCTTTCCAAGCGACCTTTGGTCACAAGGTTAAACTGAACTTCTTGCGGATTGTTGTATGGTGCTGCACCTACACGCCCTGCCGCAACTTGAACGTTCTGTTCAGCCAAAGCGGCGTATACGTCTGACGTGGTTAGCTTAAGGTTGGCCATTTTTTCAGGATCTAACCAAACACGCATTGCGTATTCGCCACCACCAATCACGTTAACTTCACTGATACCTTTCGCACGAGCCAACTGATCTTTTACATTCAAGTTAATGTAGTTAATCAAGAACTGATCATCGTATTTGCCATCAGGTGAATAGAAGTTAAGTACCATCAGCAAGTCAGGTGAACGCTTTTTCACCGTCACACCAACCATGCGAACTTCTTGAGGCAGTTTTGACTCAATCTGTGACACGCGGTTTTGCACGTTAACTTGCGCCATATCTGGATCGGTGCCGACATCAAACGTGACGTTTAGGCTGTAAGAGCCATCGTTCGCGCTCTTTGAAGACATGTATATCATATCCTCAACGCCGTTGACTGAGGTCTCTATGGGGTCAGCAATGGCCTGCTCGACAACTTCCGCACTCGCACCGGTGTAGTATGCCGAAACGCTGACTGATGGCGGACTTATCTGTGGGTACTCCGCCACTGGCAAAATCGCCAGTGAGATCGCGCCGGCTAGCGTTAATATGATCGAAATAACCAGCGCGAATTTAGGTCTCTGAATAAAGAAACGACTTAACATAGTGCCCCCTACTGCTTATCTTCAGCAGGTGCTTGAAGGCGCACTTCTACACCATTACGCACACGTTGTAGGCCTTGTGTAATAACTGTATCTTCCTGATCGAGCCCTTCTCGAATGATAATACCTTGTTCAACCTGAGGGCCAAGCTCTACGTTACGACGCTCTGCGACATTTCCCTCAGCCATCACCATCACAAAGTCACCTTCTAAGTCAGTTTGAACGGCACGTCGTGGAATAACAATAACGTCCTTCGTATTCTTATCTCTCAAGTTCACTTTGATGTGCTGACCCGGAAGTAACTTCTGATCTGGGTTTGGAACGAGCGCGCGCATAGCAATCGTACCCGTTTTGGTGTCAATACGATTACCTAAGAAATCAAGCTTACCGAGATGCCCAAAAAACTGTCCATTTTCCAGTTCAAGCTGAACTTCAACGCGGTTTGATTCAGCCGAGCCATCACCTTTTACTTGATCCATACCCATAGCTAAACGCTCACGCTCACTCACACTAAATGAGGTATGAACTGGATCTAAACTCACCAGAGTTGTCAGCACGCCAGATGACGGAGAAACCAGATCACCCGTACTCACTTTGGTATCACTAATACGTCCGCTAAAAGGTGCTCGGATTTGAGTATAGGAAAGGTTAACTTCAGCAAGTTTAAGTTGAGCATTTGCCGCTTCTAGCTCTGCTCTCGCACCAAGAAGTGCAGCTGTTAAAGCATCAAACTCAGATTGAGAGATACTACCGCGAGGCAACAAGTTTTTACCTCGAGTATGATCTAATTCGGCTTTTTTTAGCGCCGCTTTAGCTTGTGCAAGTGCGGCTTTAGCACTCGCGACTTGGGCTTCAAAAGAAGATGGCTCGATAGAGTAAAGGAGCTGCCCTTTTTCTACCATTTGCCCCTCTTCAAAGTGACGAGCTTTTAAGTAGCCAGAAATCTGCGCGGTAATATTGGTATCTTCTACTGCTTCAATGCGACCGATATAAGACTTGCTCGGTTGGTAGTCGATAACCGTGACATCCTGAGTCACTACGAGAGGCGCTTGACCTTTCGTTTGGGCATTATTAGCTTCCCCGCATCCAGCGAGGATTGCTGTAGCCGCCATTAGTGCGACAAGTGGTTTCTTTTGCATGTATTTACCGTCTTTATAGAACAGGATATTGTTGAATTCCTATCAACCTTACTCCTTGCTGCCACTGAAAACTTCACTGAAAAGCGCCCAAGGTGTTTCTAAATGTAAACATGAGAAACAAAAGGAAAATAAAGTAATTTAGTTAACAGTGGTATTCAATGAGCAATATACATACAACTCAATCATAACTATTTAATATACGCCTTAGGAGATCGCGAATTTTAGCGTGTGCGTGGAAACACTAACGGGAGTATTGTATTCGGGCGTAAAGTGAGATTCAGTGCTCAAGATAAGAACGTTTTGTGGCTAAAAAGGTAAAAAGTGACGCCTTCATACTCAAGACCCCGATTTTGACTATTTTTTTAATATAAATGGGTTATCATTCAATTAATTCAACGCCTTCGACAGAGAGGATGATTATGATTTCTAAATGGGCGAAACGCTTTTACCAGATGGCAGAACTAGTGGCGTCTTGGAGTAAGGACCCATCAACACAAGTCGGTGCCGTTATTACTAAACAGAATCGCATTGTATCTGTTGGATTTAATGGCTATCCGCATGGTGTTTCTGACAGTGTCGACACCGATGAGCGCGAGTTGAAATACCTTAAAACACTGCACGCGGAAGAGAACGCTATTTTGTTCTCAAAACGTGACTTAGACGGATGTGATATTTGGGTAACGCATTTTCCTTGCCCTAACTGCGCGGCAAAGATCATTCAAACAGGGATCTCACACGTACACTGCCCTGAGCAGTCTGAAGACTTTTTATCTCGCTGGGGAGATAAAATCCAAGTCAGTCAAGATATGTTCGATCAAGCGGGTGTGAAAGTCGACTGGTTACCACTAGAAGACATTGAAATTGAAGACAAAGACGTGCGCTAGTATTCCATCTTAATATTTAAATAGCCCAGGAAGATCTGGGCTATTTTGTTATTAAATCTGCAAGAGGTCTCGACGTAGTCTTTTAACTGTGTTTTTTCGCTGTGAGCTCAGCAATTTTGACAATAACGAGTACTGATTTTTCCATCATTTCAACAGAAATAAACTCATGAATTCCGTGGAAGTTAAAACCACCGGTGAAGATATTCGGGCACGGCAAACCCATAAAAGATAAACGAGCACCATCTGTACCACCACGAATAGGTTTTATAATCGGTTCCACATCACACGCTTCCATCGCTTGCTTTGCCAGCTCAATGATATGAGGGTAAAGCTCAACCATTTCTCTCATATTGTAATAGCTGTCTTTTATTTTTAGCTCTACAGAACCATGGCGTAAACCCGTGTTCATTTCATCGACGAGTTTCTGCATAAAGGCTTTTCGATCCTCAAGTCTTTGACGGTCAAAGTCTCTAATAATGTAACCTAGCTCGCTTCGTGCAACGCCCATTTCTGCCGATTTTAGATGGAAGAACCCTTCGTAACCTTCGGTTGTTTCCGGAGTTTGATCTTGGGGCATTTGAACTTGAAATTTCGCAGCCAAGTTCATCGCATTGACCATTTTGCCTTTTGCAGTACCTGGATGAACGCTAACACCATGAAAAATTACATCAGCGTTTGCTGCATTAAAGTTTTCGTATTCCAATTCACCTTGCGGGCCACCATCTATAGTGTATGCCCATTTCGCGCCAAATTTTTTAACATCAAACAAATCTGCACCACGACCGATTTCTTCATCCGGAGTAAAGCCGATACAAATGTCGCCGTGTGGAATGTCTGGGTTTTCCAGTAGCAGAGCTACCGCGGAAAGAATCTCTGCGATACCGGCTTTGTTATCCGCGCCAAGTAATGTAGTGCCATCGGTAGTAATAAGATTGTGGCCATGTAGGTGATGTAAATCTGGGTATTGCACGGGAGATAACACTTCATCCCCCAACCCTAATGCAATATCGCCACCCTGGTAATCTTCGATGAATTGCGGCTTTACGTTTTTGCCAGATGCATCCGGCGCGGTATCCATATGGGCAATGAAGCCGATAGGAGGAACCTCATAATCAACATTGGCTGGCAGTTTAGCCATCAAGTAGCCATTTTTATCCAAAGTCACGTCACTTAAACCAAGCTCGATCATCTCTTTTTTAAGTAACTCAGCAAACACAAGCTGACCAGGTGAACTTGGGCAAAGCGTCACATGTGGATTGGATTGGGTATCAAACGTGACGTATCGAAGAAATCTTTCAACTAAATGTTTCATATTTATTCTCATTGTTTTGTACGATGAGGCCTTATCACGCATTGATAAGCTGACGTTGCCTCATCAAACCTCACGCTATGTTACGCTCTTAGCTCAATAAGAATTTGCTTTGAATCATTTTTTGATAAGAAAGGCTTTTGCGCTTTGCTTTCGCTCATTGAAGCATGAATTTAATCTAAAAGTTCCTCAGCCAATACTCGCCACTCTTTAACCTTTTCACGAAAATGACGCCATTGCTTATCGGTCATCGAACGAGAAACATCTAATGTCAGTTGATCAACCAATGCAAAGTTAGAGTCAATATTCAGAGAAAGCTGCTCACTATAATAACTCTCTGGCTCGAACAAGAGTCGCATAAATATATCTTGATAAGTCACAACATTAGATTTGTTGTCGAACAAGTATTCGAGCTCTTGATATACCGTGGCTCGATAATCTCTCCATAAAGGGCTGTTTAAAATAACTTGCTGAGAAAATCTTTGAGCTAATTGACGCTGATTTCCTGATAGATTCCCCAGCCATTCTTCCATCCACTCTTCAGTGTTATCCAGAATAATTTCACGCACTTCGTCTTCTGTCTTATCGGCATATTTTGCGTTTCGCTCTTGATAATGTTCTTGTACATTACTCAAAAACTCGCGTTCTTGCTCTTTCGTTAATTGCAAACTTAACGCAAAAAGATCTGGTGCTGCTTTGCTGACCACTCTATCGTAATGCGCTCGCATTCTATCTCGATTTTTTTGTAAGTAATTTAAGGTGATATCGCTCGCTTTTAATCTCTCAAGGTCTTTTAAATGTTCGATATATAATGGTAACTCCTCTTTCTTGTGCCAGTCTGCCAACAATAATAAGCGCTCTTCCACTAGGACTTCTTGTTCCCCTTGCAACGAGACATAGTCCTCTAAGTAATCGAGCACGAACCAATCGATATTGCTGTATAAAAACTTTTTCGCACAACCGGCAAGCAGAAATACGAAACAAAATAGAAGGCCATAACGAAGCGCCTTATTAGATACATCCTTTAATTTAGTCACTTATTCGTATTCCCTTTTCTGTTGATTAAGTTCTATACTCAACCTGTATCACTTAGTATTGCGGCAAACTTACACCAGTGTGACAAATATTGATTGCCACCTTAATAATATATAGAGTTTGAAATTAACTTTTTGATCACAGCTATCCGCAAAAAAGTGAGTTAGAGCGCAATTATCGGCTAAAAAACGTACCGAACGACGCTCCCTATAACGGCATATAATTTGCATGGATGTTTTTTGGATGGTTTATGGAGGCGAAGTATGGCAGCCGCTGAGCAACTTGATACCAGTGTAGAATATGAGATTCGATATTTTGAACAGGGGAAAATGCACTGCATGAGAGTCATTGCTGAAAGCAAAAAAGTGGCTTATCAGTACTATTTGGAGTGTGGTAAGCACAACAGTGACTTGTACTCTATTCGCCCAGACAAGTAAAAAAACCGCCTAACAGGCGGTTTTTTTTATTCGTCAGAATCAATATAACTGTTTGATTTTATTTATTATTACAGATTCAAATCCAACAATGTTATTTGATGTCGCCAAAGCGCTCAAGATAAAGGACGGTTGCTGCAGTACGAGAAGGAACTTGAAGCTTTTTAAGTAAACTCTTCATATGTACTTTAACCGTAGACTCAGAGATAAAAAGACGATCGGCAATTTGCTTGTTGCGGAAACCTCTTGCCACCTCTCTTAAGATCTGCGATTCACGATCGGTCAGTGTATCAAACACGTCCTCTTGCTCTGAACGTTCACTCAAATACTTAGAAACTTCTTGGCTGTATGCCTTGTCCCCTTGATGCGCTTGTTTTAGCAACTCAACCAACTCATCAGGCTCAGTGTCTTTCAATAAATAGCCATCGGCACCACTTCGAACTATTGCTTCTATATCTGCTGGGCTATCCGAAACGGTTAGAATGACAATTCTGGCTTCACAGCCATCTGCACGCAGTGCTTGCAAAGTATCAAGGCCAGACATGCCTTTCATATTAAGATCAAGAAGTACAAGATCCAGTTCCAGCTCATGCGCTTTCGCTACTGCATCCGCGCCATTACTTGCTTCTGCAATGACCTCAAACTCAGGCTCAAAGCTTAAAAGCTGGTGGATACCTCTTCGCATGAGTGGATGATCATCCACCAGCATTACTTTACACACTGTCACTGTTTACTTCCTTACTATGTTGGAATTCTAATTTTACGGTACAACCTTTGTTTATCGATGCTTCGATGTGAAGATCGGCATGCAGTCTAGCGGCCCGCTCTTGCATGATACTCATACCGTAATGATTTAATTTTTCGTCTTGATGTTCAAAGCCTATTCCATCGTCGCTAACGGTTACTGTGACTTTTCCATCATTATCGAGACATTGAATGTGAATATTATCTGCTTGCGCATGTTTGATAGCATTAATTGCCGCTTCTCTTATCAACTGTAGTAAATGAACCTGCTGATGTGCATCCAGTTCAGTTGATGAAAGTCTATTTTTTAGCGTAATGTCCGCAGCAGTTTGTTCACTGAGCGTTTCAACCATGTCTTGCAATGCTTGGCCAAAACTGCCCTCTTTAATCGTAAGACGAAACGTCGTCAGTAACTCGCGTAACTGCGTATAAGCGGCAGATAAGCCCGTATCTAGCTCGGCAATAACTTGATTAGCCTGCGCGATCGCCTTTTCGTCAGGCAAGTTCTTTACGCTTCTCTTCAACAAAGCGACCTGAATTTTTAAGTAAGAGAGTGCTTGAGCCAATGAATCATGCAACTCCCGAGCAATAGTGGCTCGCTCTTCCATCAGCAGAATTTGTTCTGCTTGGCGCTGCGCCCGATTGTAATACACGGCGCGTGATAAAATCTGCACGAAGTTGTCAATAAGAGCCTCGTTCGGACAAGGTAACCCTGCTTTCCAATATAAATAGCCCAAGTGCTCACCATCTAGCATCAGGGCTTTACCGTGGCAATCTTCATCACAATCTTGGCAGCATTCTTCTCCTTCCATCAATATCCAGCTCGGTTCTCCCAGCTGCTCGATTTCAAGTTTGACCGCTTTAATGCCCTCAAGACTGACGATATGCTGCAAAATCGCCTGGAAATTGTCTTGATTAATACGCGACGCCGTGAGTTCTTTTGACGAGTCATACAGCACTTCTAAAGACTGGTTGGCATGCTGCAATTTACGTGTTTTCTCATCAACCGCTTGTTCTAATCCTCGGTACAACTTACCAAGGTCTGTCGCCATCCGGTTAAAGGTTCGAGTCAGTATTCCCATTTCATTGTCGCTAGATACATTGAGCGATATATTGAATGAGCGATTTTTAATTTGCTCGCTAGCAAAAACTAAGGCACGCAGAGGCCGAACAACTTCGAGGCGCACAAAATGAACGACAAACATACTGACACAAAGGATGCCACCCAACCCTAACCCGCCGATCCAGGCTAAGTTAATCAGTTTTTGCTCCGAAAAGCTTTGCAGCTTAAATACAAACTCATCGATTTGTTCAACAAAACCGGCCACTAGGAGTTGATATTCTGCCGGGTTGTCTCCTCTCAGCACCGCCTTGAGTTCATGCCATCTGATAATAAGACGGTAGTAATCGTGAGTGATGTCTTCTGGCACAGACCAATGCTGAAGCGCTTTCATTGAAGGTGAATATATCGAATGTTCAAATGCGTCAATATGTGAAGAATAGTCAACAGATTTAACCTGAATATCATTCGCCAGACGGTAGCTTTGCATTCGCATCGAGCCAGCAACATTGACGGCTTCAGCATCGTTCAAACTGGACGCTAACGTAAAAATCGCAAAACCAGTCGTAGCGACTGAGAGCAGCAAAATAAGAAGCATCGCGGATGCAATCGTGCGCGTCACTGACTTTTTCACATTTTTAAACAATCTGAGTTCCTCGCCCATTAACAATCCTATTTGTACGTGCAATGAACCCATTACCTTTCAACTTTATCAATATGTGATCACCTGCGACGGAATTTATTGATCCAAAACAATATTGCATACCATTTACCCCCTAAGAGGTATTTATACAAATATGTCAAAAACTACAATTTCGTTAGTTTAAATGACAGTTTATTAATGAAAATTGTGGACTATGCTTAGTTTGGGTTCCAAGTTTCGAGGTGACTAAGTGGTAGACCTTTCCAGAAGAAGACTCTTTGCAAGAAAAGCGCACCCCGACAACGCCGTACGTTTGCCTTGGTTAACTAAACCGCAACAGTTTACGGACGATTGCACTCGCTGCGGTAAATGCATTGAGGCCTGTGAAACAAAGATTATAACCAAAAGTGATGGCGGATTCCCCTCGGTCGATTTTTCCATCGATGAATGCACATTTTGCTATCAATGTGCAAACGCCTGTCCTGAGCCCCTTTTCTTGCCAGAAACAGAACAACCTTGGCAAGCAAAAGCAAGTATCAACGATAACTGCTTAGCAAAACAAAATGTCGAATGCCGAAGCTGTGGGGATATGTGCGACCCGATGGCAATTCAGTTCAAATTAGAACTGGGGAAAGTAGCACAACCCAATTTAGACCTTGATGAGTGTAACGGCTGCGGCGCCTGTGTTTCAGTTTGCCCGACTTCATCCATCAATGTGAGCAATACAACAGCCTAAGCCGAATGTCGTCGGCCAAAGGCAATAAAAATAAATGAGAGAGCTATATGTCACTAAATGAAGTGCATATTTCAAGTTTGGTAGTACATGTGCTGCCGGAACATTTGGACGAAATCAAACAAAAGATAGAAGCACACGAAAATGCGGAAATTTATGGTGGCAGTCCTGAAGGCAAGATTATCGTCGTACTTGAAACTGAGAACCAAGGTTTCATCACAGACACTATCGATGCCATTAACAATTTACCGAACGTCTTAAGCACGGTATTGGTTTATCACCAAATCGAAACTGGGCTTGAAGAAACGGATGAAGAAGACACTGGAACACAACATTCCCAAATCGAGGGTGAAGTATGAAAATGACAAGACGTGCGTTTGTGAAAGCAAACGCGGCTGCATCAGCTGCTGCTGTCGCAGGTGTGACACTACCAGCATCTGCAGCCAACCTGATTGCAAGCTCTGATCAAACCAAAATCACATGGGACAAAGCACCTTGTCGTTTCTGTGGTACAGGCTGTTCTGTTCTTGTTGGCACTCAAAACGGCAAAGTGGTAGCAACACAGGGTGACCCAGAAGCACCAGTAAACAAAGGTCTGAACTGCATCAAAGGTTACTTCCTTTCTAAGATCATGTACGGTCAAGACCGTCTAACTCAACCGATGCTACGAATGAAAGATGGCAAATTCCACAAAGATGGTGAATTTACACCTATCTCTTGGGATGACGCTTTCGACATCATGGCTGAGAAATGGAAAACGTCTCTAGAGAAAAAAGGCCCAACAAGCGTAGGTATGTTTGGCTCAGGCCAATGGACAGTAATGGAAGGCTACGCTGCATCAAAGTTAATGAAAGCAGGCTTCCGATCAAACAACATTGATCCAAACGCTCGTCACTGTATGGCTTCTGCCGTTGTAGGTTTCATGCGCGCATTCGGTATCGATGAGCCAATGGGTTGTTACGATGACTTTGAGAACGCAGACGCTTTCGTTCTTTGGGGCTCAAACATGGCAGAGATGCACCCGGTTCTATGGACTCGCATTACTGACCGCCGCCTAAGCCACCCTCACGTTAAAGTGAACGTGCTTTCTACTTACTACCATCGTTCATTTGAGTTGGCAGACCACGGCTACATTTTCAATCCTCAGTCTGACCTTGCAATTGCTAACTTCATCGCAAACTACATCATCGAAAACGATGCAGTAAACTGGGACTTCGTGAACAAACACACGAACTTCACTCAAGCAGACACTGACATCGGCTACGGTCTACGTGACGATGATCCGCTACAAAAAGCAGCGAAGAACCCGAACTCTGGCAAACTCACTTCTATCTCATTCGAAGAGTACAAGAAATCAGTAGCGCCATACACAGTAGAGAAAGCATCTGAAATCTCTGGTGTTGAGAAAGAGAAGCTTATCGAGCTTGCGAAGCAATACGCGGATCCAAACACGAAAGTGATGTCTCTATGGACAATGGGCATGAACCAGCATACTCGTGGTGTATGGATGAATAACTTGGTTTACAACATCCACCTACTAACCGGTAAGATCTCGACTCCGGGGAACAGCCCATTCTCACTAACGGGCCAACCATCAGCATGTGGTACCGCTCGTGAGGTTGGTACGTTTGCTCACCGCCTACCAGCGGACATGGTGGTTGCTAACCCTAAACACCGTAAGATTGCAGAAGACATCTGGAAACTGCCAGAAGGTACGATTCCACCAAAACCTGGCTTCCACGCCGTATTGCAAGACCGTATGCTGAATGACGGCGTTCTGAACTGTTACTGGGTTCAATGTAACAACAACATGCAAGCCGGTCCAAACATCAACACAGAACGTCTTCCAGGTTACCGCAACCCAGAAAACTTCATCGTTGTGTCTGACCCATACCCGACAGCAACAGCACAAGCAGCAGACCTTATTCTTCCTACCGCAATGTGGATTGAAAAAGAAGGTGCTTACGGTAACGCAGAGCGTCGTACCCAAGCTTGGTACCAACAAGTGGGCACAGTCGGTCAAGCAAAATCGGACCTTTGGCAGCTAATGGAGTTCTCGAAACGCTTCAAAATGGAAGAAGTGTGGCCTGAAGAGCTTCTAGCGAAAGCGCCTCAATACCGTGGTAAAACAATGTACGACGTACTTTACCGCAATGGTAACGTCGACAAATTCCCTATCGAAGAAGCTCGTGAACTGAATGACGATGCTCACCACTTCGGTTTCTATGTTCAAAAAGGTCTATTTGAGGAATACGCAACATTTGGCCGTGGTCACGGTCATGATTTGGCTCCATACGACCGCTACCACCAAGTACGTGGTCTACGTTGGCCTGTTGTTGATGGTAAGGAAACACAGTGGCGCTTTAAAGAAGGTTCAGACCCATACGCGAAAGAAGGTTCTGGTTGGGACTTCTACGGCAATGCTGATGGCAAAGCGAAGATCATTTCCGCGCCATACGAAGCGCCACCAGAAGTACCGAACGATGAATTTGATATGTGGTTATGTACTGGTCGTGTTCTTGAGCATTGGCACACAGGCACCATGACTCGTCGTGTACCTGAATTATACAAAGCAGTACCAGACGCAGTGTGTTACATGCACCCAGAAGACGCAAAAGCACGCAATGTTCGTCGTGGTGAAGAAGTACTCATGGCAAACAAACGCGGTGAAGTACGCGTTCGTGTTGAAACTCGCGGTCGTAACCGTCCGCCAAAAGGCTTGGTATTCGTACCGTTCTTTGATGCACGTATTTTGATTAACAAGCTTATCCTAGATGCGACTGATCCACTGTCTAAACAGACAGACTTTAAGAAGTGCCCAGTCAAAATCACTAAGATTGCTTAACCTTCAGATACTGAATGCTACGGCCGTCATTATGGCGGCCTAATAAAGAATTTAAGCCATAAAGGCGGAGATGAAATGATGAAAAAATTACTTGTCGCAGTTTTATCTGTAGGTGCGTTAGTGACAGGCATTGCGCAAGCTGAGTTGGATAATCCAGGTGGTATTGGTGGTCTAGAATCTTTACGTGGAATGTCTCAATTGGAAGATACGCGTCCAGCAGACGAGTTCAAAGACTTCCCTAAAGATCAAATTGTTGAAGACAGCTATGTTTATCAACCACCGTTGATCCCACACAGCATTCGTCACTACGAAATTTCGTTAAATGCTAACAAGTGTCTTGCATGTCATAGCTGGAAAAATGCAAAAGAGTCAGGTGCGACTAAAATTAGCGTAACGCACTATGTAAACAGAGAAGATGCGGTACTGGCAGATATGTCTCCTCGTCGTTACTTCTGTTTGCAATGTCACGTTCCACAAACGGATGCAAAACCACTAGTGGAAAACGAGTTTAAGGCAGTCGATTCGCTTCAGTAATTGAAACGCGAGTACTAAGAGGTTACTTATGAAAATACTTAAAGCGTTTTGGAAGAGACTGTCGAGCCCGAGTAAAGCTGCCGCTGGTGTGGTTTTATTTCTAGGCTTCGCTGGTGGCCTTCTATTTTGGGGCGCATTCAACACAGGTATGGAAGCAACCAACACAGAAGAATTCTGTTCTGGCTGTCACGCGCCGATCGTTGCTGAAATTCAAGAAACAATTCACTACTCCAACCGATCTGGTGTTCGTGCGATTTGTTCAGACTGTCACGTTCCTCATGAATGGACGGATAAGATCGTTCGTAAAGTACAGGCATCTAAAGAGCTATTTGCACACTTCGTAACGAAGACGATCGATACGCCAGAGAAGTTCCAAGAGCGTCGTGGACACCTCGCAGAGCGAGAGTGGGCACGTATGAAAAAGAATGACTCTCTTGAATGTCGTAACTGTCATGAGTTTGATTTCATGGATTAC
Organism: Vibrio sp. 1457; assembly: GCF_033340195.1. Taxonomy (NCBI): domain Bacteria; kingdom Pseudomonadati; phylum Pseudomonadota; class Gammaproteobacteria; order Vibrionales; family Vibrionaceae; genus Vibrio; species Vibrio sp. 1457. The sequence continues at coordinate 90,380 of NZ_JAWOWA010000005.1, read as the reverse complement.
TCTCAGCAAGGATCACGTGCGGCAGAACAGCACTCCACCGCTCTCGCTTCAGGCGAGAAAACATGTGTAGACTGTCACAAAGGTATTGCGCACAAACTACCAGACATGAGCGGCGTTGAAGGCTGGCACTAAGGAGACTTACCATGAGTACATTAGAATCTGTAATTTGGCATATCCTTGGCTACAGTGCTATGCCAGTGATTATTCTTTCCGGCTTTGTGGCGGTAGCAGCAATCTCTCTCTGGCTGCTGTCATTTGGTAAGGATAAAGAGGTGTAACGTAACGCATCTCTACTCGTCAACTAGCCTATTTGTTGACACTGAGCGCCGAGCAAATGCTCGGCGCTTTTTATTTATTGCTCAATGGTGCTTACCAACCATAAACAAGCAATCATACATAAAAAAGCGACCATAAAGGCCGCTAAGATTTACTGCTATAGGGAGTTGTTTAAGATTCTTTTACTGGCAGAACCTGTTTGACGTATTGTCCTGGCGCTTCATCAATAACCGGATGGTTTTCTGAGCCAATAGGGAAAGGCTCAACTTGCTCTTTAGGGTTGAATTGGAGTAACCACTCGTTCCAGTGTGTCCACCACGATCCCTCTTTGTGTTCCGCGTTATTCAACCACTCATCAGCAGAGTCATCCAAATTATCGTTCAACCAATAACCATACTTATTTTTAGCTGGCGGGTTCACGATGCCCGCAATATGACCAGACTCACCGAGGACAAATGTTTTGTTGCCACCTGTGTTCAGCGCACCACGGTAAGTTCCCTGCCATAACGCAATATGGTCTTCTTTCGTTGACACAAAATAGCTAGGAATTTTGATCTTATTTAGATCAATCCATACTCCACCAATTTTGACGCCTTTATCTTGCACCAGCTTGTTCTCTAAATAGAGCTCGCGAAGCAAGAAATTGTGAGATGCAGCGCTGACGTTGGTGCTATCGCTATTCCAGTACAACAAGTCGAAATCAACCGGACTGTTACCCTTCAAGTAATTGTCGACGTAGTAGTTCCAGTACAAGCTGTTTTCACGCAGTAAACTAAACGTCACGCTTAAGGAACGGCCGTCCATATACCCTTTTGCGTTATTTTGCGCTTCAATTGCACTAACAATGGTGTCATTGATATACGCGCCGACTTCACCTGGTTGAGAGAAGTCGAGCAATGTGGTGAAGAAAGTGGCAGACTTAATGCGCTTCTTCATACGTTTTGCAGCGTAGTACGCAACCGTGCTTGCTAAAACAGTACCACCAATGCAATAACCAGCCGCATTGATTTGCTCTTGTCCTGTTATATCTTCAATTGCAGCGACGGCTTTCACTACGCCTTCTGTCACGTAGTCACCAAACTCTATGTGCGCTTGTGCCTTGCCTGGATTGCGCCAAGACATCATAAATACACTGTGCCCCTGCTCTAACAACCATCGAACCATTGAGTTCTTTGCCGTTAAATCAAGGATGTAGTATTTATTGATGAAAGGTGGGACGATGAGCAGCGGCGTCGCATTCACTTTCTCTGTTAGAGGTCGATATTGAATCAACTCAAACAATTCGTTTTGAAAAACCACATTGCCCTGTGTCGTCGCAACGTCATCGCCCACACGGAATGCATTGTTATTCGTCATACGAATTTTTAAAATGTCTGCGCTCGACTCAACGTCTTCTTTCAACTGCTCTAAGCCTGCCAGTAAGTTTTGACCGTTTTGCTCAAGTGTCAGCTTCAAAAGCTCTGGGTTAGTGGCGATGAAGTTGGAAGGAGAAAGGGCGTTAATGGCTTGGCGAGAGAAAAAAATAATACGTTCTTTCGTCTTTTCATCTAAGCCTTCCAAAGACTCGATGGTGTCCAGATAGGTCTTACTAAATAAAAGGTAGGATTGTTTGATGAAGCTATACATGGCTTCATTTTGCCACGCTTCGTTTGAGAAACGCTTATCCCCTTTTTCAGCTTCGACGATTTGTGCTTGGTTCCCTGCCAATGCAACATTCTGCCAAATTTGCAGCTGCTGTTCCCACCACTGTGCTTGCAGCTTTAAAATCGCAGCAGGCTGATTCGCAGCTTGTTCGAACAGTTTGGCAGTATCCTCAAAGTTCACTTCTTGCATGGCCTTGTTTAAAGGAGAGTTCACGACTGCCTTGTTCACTTCGAAATCATGCCACCACTGATGATTGGTTTCCTGAAGCTTCACAAGATAGTCCGAAAAGAAGTGTTGAAACATAGTCTTACTCCTATATTCGGAAAAAACAACGCCGCCCAAATCTAGGGGCGGCGAGAATCGGACAAATTACGCTGGAGTAACAGTCTTTAGATTTTCCGAAGTCATTTTCTCAACGTCTTCTTTGAACTCTTTTGCAATCGCTTGAAGCTTGTTGCTGTCATCCATCATTTGTTGAGAAAGTTTAGTAAGTACGCTTAGTTGCTGGCTGTTGAAAGCAGTCAATGACGTTACGTCTTTGATTTCTGTCGCTGCTTTCATCTGGTTTAGACCCACTTCACTGTATGTGCGAATGGCGTTCAATTGAAGCTCGGTCAACACTTCTACGTTTTTTGTCACTAGCTTGTTGAACTTCAAGTAAGGTTCTAGATTTTTTTCAGTTTGATCGCTAAATGTTTTGAAGAAATCTGTGTACATGGTTTGTCTCCTAGAGAAAGAATTAAAAATGTCCGTTTAAATAATTACTTAACTGTCTTTACAACCACAGCCGTGCCCATGCCGCCGCCCACACAAAGTGAAGCAACGCCATATTGACCATTTTGCTTATGAAGCTCGTGAACCAGCGTGACTAAGATTCGGTTGCCAGATGCACCAAGCGGGTGTCCTAGCGCGATAGCACCACCGTTAAAGTTCGCTTTATCTTGAATCGCGTTAACTGGAACTTGGTTTGTTTCCGCCAACTGATGAATCACGCCAAGTGCTTGCGCTGCAAATGCTTCGTTTAACTCGTAAACGTCAATGTCATTTACTGTGAGTTCCGCTTTTTCGAGTGCTTTATTGACCGACTCTACAGGACCTAGGCCCATGATCTTCGGATCAAGACCCGATTGCGCATAGCTTACGATCTCAGCAAGCGGCGTTAATCCATGCGCTTTAACTGCGCTTTCAGACGCCACGATAATCGCACTCGCGCCATCGTTAATGCCTGATGCATTACCCGCAGTCACAGTGCCTTCGCGGTCAAAAGCAGGACGTAGCTTGCTTAAGGCTTCCATTGTCGCGTTCGCTTTTGGGTATTCATCCGTATCAAACATCACGGTTTCACGGCGTTGCTTTACTTCCACTGGCACAATTTCGTCTTGAAATTTGCCAGCTTCGATAGCGGCTACCGCTTTCTGTTGGCTAGACAGCGCGTATTCGTCTTGCTGCTGGCGAGTTAAGCCGATTTGTTTTGCTACGTTTTCTGCCGTCACACCCATGTGATATTGGTTGTAAACATCGGTTAAACCGTCCGCTATGAGCAGATCTTTTAGCTCCAGATTGCCCATTTTGTTGCCATCACGAATGCTGCTTGGTGCAGCAAACGGAATCTGAGACATGACTTCAACACCCGCTGCAACAACGATCTCAGCATCGCCACTACGGATATGGGACACGGCATCCATGACCGTTTTCATGCCACTACCGCAAACCATGTTTACGCCATATGCAGGAACAGATTCAGGAATCCCCGCAAACAGTGCCGCTTGGCGGCCAACACCCATTCCTTGACCTGCACCAACAACGTTGCCAACAATCACTTCGTCAACCTTGTCGCCAGGCAACTTTGCCGCTTCCAACGCGCCCTTAATCGCTACTGCTGCCAGATCGCCAGCAGAAGTATTTTTCAGGCTACCACCAAAAGCACCAATTGGAGTACGCTTCGCCGCTACGATAAATACTTTTTCCATCATCTTCTCTCCTTAGTGCATGTATAAGCCGCCGTTCACCGACAAAGTCTCTCCGGTGATGTAGGCGCCCGCATCGCTGACCAAGAAGCTCACTGATGCTGCAATTTCCTCTGGTGTCGCAAGACGTTTCATTGGAATTTGGTTCGTAATGGATTCCAGCACTTCTGGCTTCATTTGCTCAACCATTGGCGTACCCGTGTAACCCGGAGCGATAACATTAACTGTCACACCCGAGCGAGCACCTTCGTATGCTAAGGCTTTAGAGAAACCGATCATCCCAGCTTTCGCCGCCGAGTAGTTTGCTTGACCAAACTGCCCTTTAAGACCATTGACTGAAGAGATATTGATGACACGACCACCGCCTTTTTCGCACATTGCAGCGAAGAGGGGTTGCGTAACGTTGAATAAACTATTGAGGTTGGTATTGATGACATCATTCCAAGCTTGCGCAGTCATCTTTTTAAACACGCCATCACGTGTGATTCCTGCGTTGTTGACAACAACATCAATGGTTCCCTCCTCCCCAAGCAATTGCGCCAATTTCTCTGCACACTCTGTCGTGTTTGTTACATCCAACTCAAAAAGGCGAACCTGATCTTTGGTAAACCCTTTGCTGTTGAACCACTCCAGCGCACATTCGTAGTTACCTGTGAAATAAGTAGCGATTACACGGTAACCGTCATTGACTAATTGAGAGGAAATAGCAGAACCAATTCCGCCTTTTGATCCAGTGATCAAAGCGACTTTCTTCATTGAAGACTCCATTCTTAACGGCATTTAAAAAGCAAACTTAATACACTGATGAAATAGTTCACCAACTGACGTGTTTATTTATTCTTTTGACAACCAATCCCGTGCTGCCTTTATTTTAAGTTAACCTAGAAATATTACATTTCAAATAAAAAACTCACCCAATTGCATAAGATTGATTTAGATCTCATTACCCGTGAAATGTTATAAAATGGTTAATTTTACATAAGTCATTGTTTTAAATCACACTTCCACAAAAGCCACACCAACAGAAATAGAAACATAATTATTAAATATCATGTACTTACATACAGAATGGTAGACGTTACATTATGTCATGATTTAAGATCTGAATTTTAAGCCTATATGATTACAACAAACTTGAGATTAGAATAATAATTCAATTATCAGTAAAAATAATTATCAAACATATCATTTAATTACTGTATTTAATGATAATTTAGTTATCAATTCGATTATTTTAATACAGTGATGATTAATACCGATAAAATATAATAAATTAAATATATTTAATCTAAAAATGATATAAGAGCTTGTCTCATACTGGTGCAATACGCACTATTATGACGCATAGATTAAAATATAATTTCATTTTAAATTTATATATTCGAAGAACATCAACTAGCTACTAGTGAAAGTAATCGTTCGCTTTGTAGTAGCATCCTTTTCCACTTTGCACTATCTTTGTGGCTTCTCTTTAATCACTAAATCATCAACAGATATGAATCTTGCATTGCTCAGTATGTTCATCCCTACTTTCTTTTTTGTCTCAATCACGCCTGGTATGTGCATGACTCTCGCCCTAACGTTAGGTATGAGTATCGGTTATCGTCGCACGTTATGGATGATGATAGGAGAACTTCTCGGTGTTGCGCTGGTGTCAGTCTCTGCGGTGTTAGGTATCGCTGCGATTATGCTCAATTATCCTTGGATGTTTATCGCGTTAAAGTTCATTGGTGGCGGTTATTTACTCTATCTTGGTGTTGAAATGTGGCGATCGCGAGGGAAACTTGCGATTAATGTCGACAACTTAGAAACACCAAAGAGTGACAATATCGCACTGATCATGCAAGGCTTCGTTACCGCAATCGCAAACCCAAAAGGCTGGGCATTTATGATTTCTCTTTTACCGCCTTTTATAGACCAAAACGCAGCGCTTGCACCGCAACTGATCATACTTGTCTCCATTATTTTACTGTTTGAGTTCATTTGCATGTCTCTGTACGCTACTGGTGGTAAAGGGTTGAAACACGTATTAGGTCAGTCTAAGAATGTACGTCTAATGAACCGTATCGCAGGCACTTTAATGATGGGAGTTGGTGTCTGGTTGCTACTAAGCTAAGGCAAACTGGAAACAATGAAAAATATTCTGAATAAAATCGCTAAAGTCATGGGTGAAGTATTGGACTTTCAAGCCCGAGTTTGGGTTGTGAACGTCTATAGCGGTGAGCATAAAGGCGAGTCTTATGTCGTTAATGAAGATGCTTTCTCTGTACCTCTTCAGTGGATGAAGAAGAAAGGCTACCAAGAGCCAATGTTGAATAAAGTCGAAGCAATGAAGCGCTCACAAGTCTTAGAGTTCGATTTGGGACTTGTGAAACATCGCTTGATGCGCGTGAAATAAGCACAAAAAAGCGCCACTCAAGATGAGTGGCGCAAGCACTTTTACCTTAAAAATAATACTACGGCGCAGCGTCGATCTCAACTGGAAGATAATGTTTCGGCTCCAGTTTCAACCACTCAGGCAGCACAGTACCAATCGAAATCGAAGACCATGTCCCCGACAGAACGCCAATAAACATGGCGGTTGAGAAACCAGCCAAAGGCGCTCCTCCCATAATCCATAATGCACCAACAGTGATCAATGTCGTACCAGATGTCACCATAGTGCGTGAAAACGTCGCGATAACAGCTTGGTCATTGATGTCTTCTGTTTTCCAACTCTGTTTCGCAATCAACAGCTCACGGATTCGGTCTGCAATGATGATAGAGTCATTCAATGAGTAACCTAAAATTGCTAACACCGCTGCAAAAACGGTTAAGTTGAACTCCATTTGAGTAACTGCAAAAAAACCAAGCACTAAGATCACATCATGGGCCAAAGCAAACAGTGAACCACTGGCCAAACGCCACTCAAAACGGAAACACAAGTAACCGAGAATACTCAACACACAAATCAACAATGCTAAGCCACCTTGTTCAAACAAGTCTTGGCCAACTTGAGCGCCAACTATACTGTTGCTGACAACATCAACTTGGTGAGAGATTGGCTTCAACACCTCTTCTACACTTGGCAACGTTTGTCCATCTTCCGGCGCAGAGTAACGAATCACCCAACGGCCATCTTCACCAGAGCGTGTCACTGACGCAGATTCACCAAGCTTTGGTTGCAGAACGTCAAGCAGATCATGGTTAGTTAGCTGCTTATCTACCTTTACTTCTGTCACCATACCGCCAGTGAAGTCCAAACCTAGGTTCAACCCTTTAAAGCCTAGAGCGACGATCGCGATCACCGTTAAAATGATGGAAACTAGCGTAGTAAAGTAGCGAATTTTACGAATATTTTGTTTTAGCATTTCGACCATGATTAAACCCTCACATCACGACGGGCATCGCGGCCCCAAATTAAATTGATCATTGCTCGAGAGGCAAATACGCCTGTAAACATACTGGTTAACAAACCTAATCCGAGTGTTAAGGCAAAGCCTTGGATTGGGCCATTACCGATGGCGTACAAAATCACGGCGGTGATCATGGTAGTAATGTTGGCATCAAGGATGGTCGAGAATGCGCTGTCAAAGCCAAGGTCAATCGCTTGAGCGAAGCTGCGACCTTCACGCATTTTGTCCTTAATACGTTCGAAAATAATAACGTTGGTGTCCACTGCCATACCGACGGTTAACACTAAACCGGCAATACCCGGAAGCGTTAGAACCGCTCCTGGTAACAAGGCGATTAAGCCAAGCAAACAAAGCATGTTGGCACAAAGCGCCACGTTTGCTACCCAACCTAAGCGGCGGTACCAAAGTGCCATAAAGGTCAGTGTTAAACCCATACCTAAAGCCAGTGCTGCAAAACCGTTTTCAATGTTTTCTGCACCCAGAGAAGCACCGATTGTTCGCTCTTCCACAATAGTAACCGGCGCAGTTAGTGAACCCGCTCGAAGTAATAGCGCTAACTGCTGTGCATCGTCCATGCTACCTGCACCAGTAATACGGAACTGGCTACCAAGCTGAGATTGAATAGTTGCGACGCTGATAACGCGCTCACTACGCTCAGTTACACCGCGATCGTTTGTTTTGTACTCTCGGTAAACGGTCGCCATTGGCTTGCCGATGTGAGTTGCTGAGAAGTCACTCATTTTCTTACCACCAGCGTGGTCAAGAGAAATATTTACCTCTGACATGCCCATTTTGTCGACACCAGCACGAGCGTTCACGATGTGCTCGCCCGTTAGAACTGGTCGTTTTGCCAAAATCACCGTACGACCGTCATTGTCTTGAAGAACAAGATCTTGGCTGCTGTGTGCTTGGCTCGCATCTTTCACTTCATAAAACGCCAAGCTTGCTGTTGCACCAATAACGTTTTTCGCTTGAGCAGGATCTTGTACACCAGGGAGTTCAATTCGAATGCTCTCTTTACCTTGGCGTTGCACTAGTGCTTCTGTGATACCAAGTTCTTCAATACGACCACGCATGATCTTCAGGTTTTGTTGAAGAGTCGACGATTGAAATTCTTGGATATTTTGTTCACTCGGTTCAAGCACAAAGCCACGAGATGAACTTTTTGAAATCCAGCCCGGGTAATTTTGACGCAAGAACTTGTTCACTTCCGACAATGCTTGCTCGCTGTCACTGTTTACCGTAATTCGGTTGCCGCTTTCTGCTCGAACTTGCACACCACGAACACGTTGATCACGTAGGTTCGCTTTGATTTCATCAATCAATGCATCACGTTGTTCTTCAAACGCTTTATTCACATCAACATTCAACAAGAACTGAACGCCACCACGAAGGTCAAGACCGAGCTTAATTGGGCTAAAGCCCATCTCATTCAACCATTCTGGCGCAACCGATACGTATGAGAAAGTGATGCTGTCGTCTTTATTTAGCTCTTTGTTTAACAACGCACGAGCTTTACTTTGCGCATCTTCACCATCGAATACAATGGTTGTTTTGCCGTCTTTTTCGATGATTTTGTCGGCTGAAATATGGTTGGTTTTTAGCAGTTGATTCAGATGAACAACCGACATTTCGCTGTTGTTTTGATCCGCAAACGTCAACTGGATAGAAGGCTGTTCACCAAACCAAGTTGGTATAGCACTTAGGGTTAAAATAATGACTGTCGTGATTAATACGACATATTTCCAAGCTGAGTAGTGATTCATCAGCTTTCTGTTCTTTTGCTGCTTTGGTGTTTTTTTCATGTAAACATCATCCCTTCACAATGAAGTGAAGCTTTTAATAACAAGGCTTAACACACGACAGATGCTCCCAGAATAAATTCAGGGTATGAAATGCTCAGAACGCTCACGTCCTGTCGAATACAATCGTCGTGCTAAGAGTGCACAATGGTGCAAATAGATGGTGTTTAGGCAGAAAACTGACTATTGAGTGCGACGTACATGGCATTGGTCTCTTTCCAACCAGAAATGCGATGATCGCTTGTGAAATGATAAAATGTGGACTGGTTGTGACGCCAGTTAATGTCCATCAAGCTGTATGCGTAACCCGCATCAGCGTAAAACGGAGTAGTGAGATCGCCGACAAAATCTACGTGCTCGTCATCAAGCCCTTCCCGTAAGTAAGACGTCCAGCGCTGAGAGTTAAACAAAGCAACGGAATCGAGACTTGCATGGCCTTCAGATACTGGAGATTGAGAGCTTTCTTCTGAAACTTCAGAAAAATCGACGGAAGAGTTTGGCGATACACTTACGGCTACAAAAGGTTGTAGCTTAGAAAAGTGCGGTACGTGAGCCTTGTGGTCGATTTGCGCAGCAGATACATGCACTGGTAGCAATACCATTGCAAATAGCAGCAAAATCAACTTTCTAAGGTAAATCCAAGGCATAGGAACTCACTAAAAACACAAAGAGCCAAGTTAGGTCACTTGACTCGTTGATAGTATTCCTATTGATTATGGTTCACAACTAAAAAGTTATAAATCTCTGATTTCAGGTTTGCATCGTTATTGCATTTATCAAAACGTCTTTAGAGAACGAGTGTAATTGGTGGTGAGTTATCGATAAAAAATATCGCCCTTATCAACATCTAAGTAGATCTTATTCTCTTGCTCCAAACCGCCACAATAGATGAAGTAAACGTTGCGCTTTTTGAACGTCACAGAACGCACCCAACCCCCGAGCTCCTCAAAATCACTCGGATCACAGGTTTCATCGTCTAACAATTGCTGTGTTTTCTTACGGAAAATATCCAAGTGAACTTTTAAATCATCCGACTTCTGTAGGTATTCATCCAATATCTCTAAGCGCTCTTGCTCTTTAATAACTGGCTCTGCATCCGATAACCCTTCAGCATTCAACCATTCGGCTTTTTCTTCTCCACCCTCTTCATAGACAAGATAGCCGGAGATTCGGTACCACCCATCTACTTTTTCTAACACCGATACTTTTTCTCCCTTATAGAGCGTATCGACAACTAAAGCATTAAGGTTAGGCTTGTTGTAAACATTGACACGACGCTCAATAACGTAGTACTCGGTAACTTCCGGGGGAGCGGCTTCTAAATCCAGAATCGGTTTGGATGTTTCTTTTTGCAGTGACGATTGCTCGACTTGTGTAGCCTTTGGTGCTTCAGGTTCATCTTTCTGCATAAAGAAGAAATAGTATCCAGCCCCCGCTCCGCCGAGCAACAGCATGACAATCAATGCGACGAGAATTTTCTTCATGCCCTTTTCCTTTTCATTCTTTATTCTTATCCCACTAGCAGCACGCATGTCGTAGAAATTTGGGTATATACTCAAAAGAGCAGGTCAACTAACGCGAGCAATAATGATCAACAGACTCAATTGGATACTACTATTTCTTCTGTTCCCGATAACGGGGCACGCCAATATTCAATGTAACCCATCGTCGTGGAATGACAATCTTACCCAATTCAATCGTTTAGAGTCCAATTACAATCAGCATGTTGAGGTATTCAATACACTTTTAACCGAACATAAACAGCGTCAGTTATTGTCCGAAACCTTTTCACTGCATGAGCTCGTGCTACTTTGGCGTGCCAAGTCGAACCAAAATGTGTTCAAAGCGCAATTAAAAGCATCGATTCAATACAAAGAAGAGCTCACAACTAAAGCGAATCAGCTGCTTAAATTGAGCACACAATCCCAATGGTCAGCAAATGGGTGGGAGATACTGGCCCAAAAGTGCCGCGAGTCAAACAAAATAGCCAATCAAATAACCGCGGAATGGTATAACACCAACGCTTTGGAACTTGCTGAAGATTACAAGAGCCTCTCTTCACAATATCAAACTCTGTCACAAGTCTATGATAAAGAAGCTCGAGCACTCCAATACGCTCAAGATGTTTCGAAGTAAAAACAGAGCCAGTTTTGAATAGACGATGTTGGTTTTTCACTCCAATATTGGACGTTATTCGTGCTTTTTATCTTTCCTTAGTCGTGAATAATATCAAATGTAAATAATGGGATTGTTCCCTTTGACAAACTTGACTAAACCATGACCAAGACAATCAATTTATAGAGACATACGTCACGTTAATGCTTTACTTATGGACATTTTTTGGTTAGTTTAGCCATTAATAAAATTTAATAAAAAGTCACATTTGGCTGGAGATGATGCTACAAACATGGTTATCAATCGATTAAGTAACAGGGAATGTCCTAATGCTACCAAAGCCAAGTTTTTGTCAGTAGTTAGGCACGTAAAAGAGTTCGGTTCAATCAGTGATTTGGATCTTTGTAAAATCTTCGGAGAAACAATATGGAGTGATGGGAGGGAATACCATTCAGCCGCTTTCTCATTCAAGGTTGATAGATACACAGGTAACTGTGAAATCTCACAATACAAAAACCAATAAGGCTTAAGAATTTATAAGGCGGAGTCAGGAAACGGACTCCTCTTTTTTGATCATGGCAATCGTAAAGTCGTGCTCGGAGTACCCCTCAATCAATCGTGTATTCGGACACAGCAACCGACAATAGCGAAAGACACCTTCTTTATTGTGCGACGCTAACATTTTCATGCTGGGTAGTTTGGATTCATCCAACAAGTTAAACACACAACCTTTCTCTGTCGCTCGGTACATTTTATCAATCATTTCAATGGTATGATTTGGGTTGGTGGATTGATAGTTCAATGATCCGGAAGCAAAAACAAAGTCGCAACGAGGCAATACCAACGTTGAAAAGTCGCCACATATAAACTTACTTTGCGTACGAAAATCTCGTTTTCTGGCTTCAGAGATAAACTGTTTTTGCTGATCAATGCCAATATAGCTTTGAGGAAGCCCCCCCGTAAGTTCGATAAACGCTAACAAGTCTCCGTAGCCGCACCCAATATCTAAAATACTTGAACCGTCTAACGTTAACCCTCGGCACAACGCCTCAAAACGGCTGATCTGACTATACTTATCTGCCCATCCCAGAGTTCGGGCTCTGTCTTTACCAAACTGTCTATATCGCTTTCGATGATAGTGGGCAATCTTAAGTCTATCGAAAAATTTCATCTTTCTTATGCATAAATCGGTAAACTGCCATTTCCTTTCACTTGTCTAATCGCCAGGTGGGTATGAATATCTTTCACATTTTCTAATCGCTGTAACTTTCTAGTAAATGTTTCATAACCAGCGAGATCTTTACTGACCACCTCTAACAGGTAATCATAGGCCCCTGATACGACATGGCATGAGATCACTTCATCCATCTCAACAACGGCATGTTCAAACTCATCAATCGAAGAAGCTTGGTGGTTATTTAAACTCACTTCAACAAATACAGTCATCGCGATGCCTACAGTGTCTCTGGACACAATAGCTCGATAACCACTTATTACACCTTCCTGCTCCAAACGCTTAATGCGTCTTGCACAAGGTGATGCCGATAGCCCTACTTGGTCAGCAAGTTCTGCCGTTGTCAGAGTGGCATCCTTCTGCATTAGGTTGATAAGTTGCCTGTCAATTTTATCCATTTATTCTTCCGTGCCTTTAATCACCAACAATTAACACTTATACGCAATTTATCACCAACATCAAGCCTAATTACGTCAAACTTTGCCTCCCTTTGGCAAGAGTTTTATTCAACAATTAACACATCATTTACAAATGGACATGTCGATAATGATCTTGGGATACGCAGCTATATTAACGACCTTACTGCTTTGGTCTGGTTTCTTTATTTCTTTAAAAGGGGGCGCAATTTCTGCCTTGCAGCCAGCCGATATCGCGTTAGTTCGCTTTCTAATCCCAAGTATAATTTTATTACCATTTGTGATTAAGCATAAACAGTCGCTGCGCGTAGTGCCTAAACGCTACCTGGTTGGTGTTGTGGTTGGAAGCGGCCTTCCCTATCTTCTGGTCGTCGGAACGGCTATGCATTTCGCTCCCGTGGCGCACGGCAGTGCATTAGTACCTGGCACTTTGCCATTGTTTGTTTCTGCTATCGCGGTACTTTGTTATCAACAGTCGCTGAGTGCTCACCGCTTAATCGGGCTTTCTACGGTGCTGTTAGGGATTTTCGTATTCCTTCTTTCTAATAGCGGCGCAGAGTACAACTGGTCTCAATTACAAGGGCATATCCTGTTTCTAACTGGCAGCATCATGTGGGCTGCTTTCACCATCAGCGCTCGTGTCGCCAATCTTAATGCACACGTCTGTGCAGGATTCGTTGCAATCGCGTCTTTGGCTCTGCTCATCATCGCCGTTGGTTTCGGGTGGGTAGACAGTTATTTGGTGGTAACACCGTTCAGCCAGTGGCCATGGGAGGAGTTATTTGGCCACGCGATGCTACAAGGTGTTGGCGCAGGTTTAATCGCTTCTTTCACTTTCATTTATGCAATTAGGATCATCGGTGCCGAAGCCAGCGCTGCTTTTGGTTCATTAACTCCAGTCGTCGCGACACTTCTTGCCGTTCCAATTTTTGGTGAACAACCAGATTCTCTCACTTGGTTAGCGCTGATGTTGGTCACATGCGGCAGTATTGTGGCAAGCCAAATCTTTATGAAAGATGGAATGAACCAAACTTATCGCCCACCACTTCACAGATAGCGATGATTTTACAAAAACTTATGCCTTACTATCTTGAATAACAAAATGGCGTTTTGATAGCCTCAGCTTAACTAAAAAATTAAAACGCCAATGTGATGCCAGCCACTCATAGTAAAGATGAACTGCATAGGTTTCTCAAACCGGGAATGAAGCTTTCTACTAATTTCGAATTTGGGCCTAAGGATCAATATACGTATTCCACCACCTATCTGGGGATGAAAGAAAATGCTTATTTGATTCTTGATATACCAATGCGTTTGCTTGAAGAGCAAGTGATGAGAAAACTCCCCAACGCCGATGTCATCGTGCGTGGTGTATCAGATACGGAGTTAGGCCATGTCATTGCGTTTAAGTCCAGCGTGCTGACGACGACCGTTCGACCATCCCCCCTTTTGTTTATCCGCATTCCAGGAACATTTGCAACCAAACCAGTTCGGGAACATGAGCGTTACAAGTTGCAAATGGACTGTAACGTTATTCATGCAGGGAATGTCTACGACGGTAGCCTTATCGATTTCTCTCTAGCAGGTGTTGGTATATCAACCTTGATTGAGCCCGAATTCAACGTGGGTGAGAGTGTTACCATCGAATGCCCGTTAAGCCACTATATCGGAGAAGAAAATCGATGTGTCATTGCCAACATTAAGAAATTGGTGAAGGGATGGGTAGTTGGAATTAAGTTTGCTAGTTCCATTGAGATGACTCACGAACTAAAAACAGAGTTACTGGAGCAATCCTTTCTAACCAGTAACGTCTGAACTTACTGCTCGCTAAAGCGCGTCGCCTCAAAGCTGTTGAGTATTCTGTGAACCGTATAGGTCACAAGCAGCGTCGCAACAATAGCAAACAAAATACTGCTCACGCGATACAGCGCACTGAACATTAAGTCACCATCCGGAGTAAGGTATTGGCCGAAAAGAATACCTAACGTGGTTAAGCCGCCAAATCCGGCTCCCGAACCGCTAGACTCTTTCACGTGCATATAACTGAACATCATAGCCCCAATCCAAAGCAATGGAACGATAAACAATAAGGTATCCGACCAATCGTATAATACAAGTTGTCCTACAATACCAAAGGTCACCCCCATCAAGGTCCCCATTGCTCTTTTTCGCGCATACCCTAAAGCACCGTTCCAATGCATAGGAAACAATAAAAGTAAGGTTGTCGCCTGAGCAGACATAGAGTCACTGAGGTCAAATAGCTGGAATACAAGGAAAGACATTGTAGCGATACTCGCCCCCATAAGGGCTTCATGACGCATGCGATGACTCTGTTTAGGCTGCGACGGTTTCGCTGGTGGCTGACGAGGTTCCGCATCGGGAATCAAAAATGTCACCACATAAGCAACGATCACTGAAATAACATTCGCTTGCAGATTGCTAAAGATTAGGTCATTTAAGTCAGTGGTTGGATAACTCGCAAAGTGCAGCATGATGCTTAAGCTCAGTACGCTGTTCGCTCCAAATAAGAATAAGCTCCCTTTTGACATACAGGCGAATTTATACAGGAACAACCCGAATGCAATGATTGTCATCATGCCTGGGTGCCCACCAAATAACCCACCAAGCACACCAACTTCTAATCCACACACAACCGCTGAAAAAATCAGTTGTCGTGCGGCATGTAGACTCATGACTGGCACCATTCCAAGTAACAGCATCGGGGTTACAGTAAAGAATACGCCATAGTTCCAACCAAATACTTTACATAAAGTGAAACCAATGGTCGCACCAGTTGCAATGCGCAAACACTGACGGAAGTCGTTTTCCGACATGGGGTGGTCCCATAACTTCATATCGCCTCCTCGTTAATAAATATAATGAAGAAGACTCAAGAATTGGATCTGGCACCTCGCTAACCAACCAGATAATGAGTTTTCTGGCAACAACTGCACGGTTGCTCGTGCCCCTGCTGGAAATGCGCGCTGCTGAGGTTCATCGATAGCTAAATGTAAACGTAAGCGCTGCGCGTCTCTCACCCAACGGTTTGAGTCAGTTGGTGTTGCTAAGCGACCATCCGCATCGAATTGACCCGAGCTGACCCCGGCATCCACACTCGTAATACGAGCTTCAAATACATCACCAGGTAAGCTATCAAAAGCCACTAACGCACGGCTGTTCTGATTAAAGTGTCCTAAACTCTTTTCACGAAAGTCGGCAATGATATCCACGTCATCGGAGACTAAAGCGACAAGAGGTGTACCAGCTGCCGCATAGGCCCCCGTCTCCAGCTGCAAGTTAGCGACAACGCCATCATGTTCCGCCGAGACTTGAGTGTAAGACAGATTAAGTTCCGCTTGTTTTAGCTGGTTTTGCGCCACGCGGATATTCACATTCGTTGCGCCTAAATCACCGCGGTTTACTTCCAACTCTTTTAAACGAGCACGTGCGGCCAGTAAGTTCGCTTTAGCTGCCGTTGCACTGCTCTGTGCGTCATCGCGCTGCTGTTGCGAAGTACCATTACGGTGAAACAGAGTATTAAGACGTTTTGCTTCGCGAACTTTTTGTTCCGCCACGATTTTGCTCGCTTCAACGTCTGCTTTTGCCGCAGCAATAGAAGCATCAAGTTGTTCGTTGTTTTGAATCACACGCTCAAGGTTAAGTTGAGCCTTTTCTACGGCGAGCTGATAAGGCTGGGGATCAATCTGAAATAGTAGATCGCCTTGGCTTATTTCTTGGTTGTTGGCAACATAAAGATGCGTAATCTGCCCACTCACACGGGGGGCCACTTTAGTTACCACACGCGTTGCCATTGCCTGAGGCGTCAACGGCATGGCGAGATCTGCAACTAGAAAATAGGCAAAGACAAGGACAAACGCGACGCAAGAATATTTGATCCAACGTGCGAATTTTTGATCTGGAGTCATAGGCGTTTACTTCTCTTTTTATTCGGTTTTCTGACTTATTCGCTAAGTGAATCAAGCGCATTGTGAGCAATCTGATCAAGAATCAATGAAAGCTGCTGAAGCTCCTGGTCGTTGATGTCCGTTAGGAGCTTGCTTCGAACTTGAAGAATTCGAGCCTCCATTTGCTTTAGTAGGGTTTTCCCCTCTTCTGTGAGGCTAACAATACGTGCTCGCTTATCGTGTTCACAGCAATGGCGAACGATCAGAGATTGCTCTTCTAATAATTTTAATGTTCGCATCAACGACGCTAACTCGATCTCAAGCGCTTCAGCCAAATGCTTCTGACTGATGTTGTCACCCATTCGATAAAGCTTCCATAACGCAGTCCAACGCGGATACGTTAGGTTTAAAGGCTCTAACTCGCGATCTGCAACCATTTTCCACAAACGAGCAACACGAGATAATTTTTCAGCCAGAGAAAGGTCTCGCAAACTGTTGATGTCTTGAATCATAAGATCTACTCAATTACTTAGCGTGCTAAGTAATATAAAATAGTTAGCACGCTAAGTAAATATCTTTTTGTGATTGAAATCACGTTGGGTGTGTCAGTGAAGGGGCAGAAATCTAAGTAACACAACACTATGCTTGAACTTGAAATGCAGCGATGTACACAACAAACGTCGAGACCAATAAAGTCTGATTTGTATAAGAGTAAAAGGGTCAGATACAAAAAAGCACAACCCACTGTCATGGTGTTGTGCTTTTCAGATAATGAATAATTGGGTTATCTCGTAGTGAGCCAATTCCTTATGTTCGCTCAACTAAGAACCGCTGCTTAAAATCCACAAATGCTTCATGGAGCGCATTTTCTTTAATCGGCTTGAGAAGCACGTAATTCGCACCCGATTCCATAAAGGCGTCACTGGTTTCTTTCGCGGTGTCAGCAGTACACGCATAAATTGGCGTGCCTAGTTTTAGCTTTTGTCGGATCTCTTTGGTCGTTTCAATTCCACCAAGATGCGGAAGTTGGTTGTCCATCAGTATCAAATCGTAAGTATGATCTTTTAAGAATTCCATTGCTTCTAACCCATCTTTCGCCCAATCAACCTGCATTTTGTACTTGTTACAAAACGCTTTTAGAATGAATGCGTTAGTATGGTTATCCTCTACCAACAACACTTTGAGACTCTCTGCAAATAGTTCACCTGGCTTAACTCGCAAACTCGAATCAAGAGGGGTGAGTACTCGCTCACGATCTTTCACTGGCATTGTAATGACAAAAGTCGTTCCTAAGCCTTTCTGACTGCGGACTTGAACATCACCTTCCAGCATGTCGACGAGGCTCTTCACAATGGTCAGCCCTAAGCCACTGCCGCCGTATTCTCGAGTCGTTGTTGCTTCTTCTTGAACAAAAGGTTCGAACATTTGGTCGAGTTTGTCAGACTCGATGCCGATACCTGTATCCGTAATTTCCACGACCAGCACGCTATTGTCAGCGCCATAGAACTGCTCAAGTTCAGCATGCAAGCGCACGCTACCCGAGGGCGTAAACTTTACTGAGTTACTGACTAGGTTGAATAAAATTTGGTTCAGACGAACTTGGTCAGTAAAGATTTCAACATTGGGATCTATTTTGTTTTCAATGACAAGGTTGACGCCTTTACTTTCACAAATAGGACGATAAATGTTTTCTAACGTTCGAATTGTATCAGTGAAAGAAAACGGGTGCTTTTGGATATTAAACTTACCCTGCTCAATCTTCGAAAAGTCCAAAATATCATTCAAAACAGCAAGTAAGTGCTCACCACTATGTCGAAGTACGTCAATTTGGTTATTCTGCTCTTCTGTTTCCACAGAGTCTTTTAGCAATTGAGCAACCCCTAAAATTCCATTGATTGGCGTTCGGATCTCATGGCTCATTTTAGCCAGAAAGTCGGCACGGGCTTGAGCAGATTTCTCTGCTTCTTTGCGCGCCAAGTTACTCTGTTTTTCCGCCTCAATTAGCGTGGTTATATCCTGACCTTGAACAATAATACCGCTAATATCTCCATCAACTCGAATCGGCGATAAGTTCCAGCGATATACTTTGTCTCCAATTGGCACATTAACGCCTGTCAACGTAGCTCCCTGAGCCGCCATGCGAAGGTGTGGCATCAACTTTTCTTTGAAACCTTTGAACACTGGGTGCATGGTTTCAATATCGTTTTCCATGACTAACTCTTTGCGTGCTGCCGGATTGATTTGGATAAGTACACCCGATTCAGACCACACCATAATAGGTGATAACGCAAAGTTAAACAGGTCTCGGAAAGACCGCTTTTGTGCTTCAAGCTCTTCAAAAGTGTTTTCTAGTGTCGAACCAATATGATCGAATTCCTCAATATCTGACCCCTCAAAACGCTCAAATCCTTTTTCTTCACGAGCCGAGCGGGTATATGCCATCAGGGATCCTAACTCTTCAACTACTCGATTCTCGATCCATTCTTTAGTCATTAGCGCAATCATAACCATACCGATAACTGAGGCTAGCATTGCTAGCAGGTGTTGGATTTGCAATGTCACCACGCTCTGATTGTCTTGCACAGTAAGCAAGCACAAGTCAGTCTCGGCGGCATTTACCTCAATAGGGGTTTTGATGATCAATAATTGGTCAAGCTTGTGCTGGGACTCTCGTCGTTTGAGTACGTCAAATATTTGATAAGCCTCATCTCCTACTAATGAGCTTGCCAATGGTGTGTTGTTAGCGACCAACACAACATTGTCGACGTTGCCTTCATTTTTTAACCTTTCCATCAACCCAAAGTTATTATCTAAAACAACAACATTGTAAGAGTACCCCATCACTTCACCGGTTTTAGGTTGTAAAACGGGTACACGACGAAGTAAAAGATGGCGAGTTCCCATCGGGGTCTGTGAGGGTAGATAATACCAGTTGTTGCTAAAGGTCACTTGACTGGCAAGTCGGCTAAGTATCAGGTTGTTGATGCCATAGAAATGCGCGTTGCCATCGTCCCAAATAATACCTTGATGATCGGTTAGGAAACGAAACTCCGGTGTATGGGAAGGATCACTCTGGTCAATACTCATGAAAAAGTAATTGAGTGCCTCTTCATCACGTTCTGTATAAAAATCCAATACAACATCACTTTTCGAATTGCTGTTGTGATGAATCTGAATCGCTGCAAAATGGCTATCAAAAATGTTCAGGATCAGGGCAGAGGTCTGCTGCTTGGTTCGGTCGACTTCCTGCCAAATAATCTGCTTCGAGAAGTAATAACTCTGAACAAAGATGCCTAGAATGATCGGAGCAAGTACGAGAATAATTATTTTGGTAATAAGCGTCGACAGTGAGCGACGCTTTCTTGTTTTTGATGTAGTTGTCATCAATTATCTGAGTATCTAAATGCACGTTTTCTTAATGCTTCAATTCTTTCTGGAGAGTCCGATTTGGTAACGACTTCAAAATCACCAGAGTAAACAGTGGGAACTGGCTTTCCTTCTAAATCCCACTTAATGGCCTCAGCCATTGCAATACCTGTATCATCGTTCATACGCATAACGGTAACGTCTAACTCCCCTTTAGAAAGCGCCTCTAACTCTGCTGAACCGCCGCCCCAACCATTGATCATGACATCATCACGACCTAACTCTTTAAGAGCGTCAACAGCACCTAATGCTACATCGGTAGAACACGCGTAAATGAAGTCAACGTCCGGATACTTCTCCAAACTGGCTTTTGCAGCTTCATACCCAGATTGCTTTGTTGCTTTGGTGTAGTAAGCAGATTGTAGTTCAAATTGATTATCGCGGTTCACTTGGTTAATAAAAGTGTTGCCTCTGATGTCACTAATGTAGCCCTCTGAGAAGTAGAGAACACTATAGTGGCTATGTTTAGGGAAACGCTTGCCAAACTCAACGGCCAATTCACGACTTCCTTCTGCGTGGTCGAAACCAACATAAAGAAACGGCTGATGATGTTCCCAATCCCTAACAGGTGTGGTGATATTTTGTAAAATTAACTTGGTTTTCTTTGAATCTAAGACATGCTCAACAAACTTACGATGTCTTGTGGTATCTAGAGTAAAGATCAAGTAATCGGAGTTGCTTTTCAGCGCCTCCATTAAAGACAAACTTTGCTGCTTTATATCTGCATTAGGACGAGTAAACACCTGATTTAGTTGATAGTCGATATCAAGCTTATCTAGGCGTTTTTCAAACGCATCGATGTTTCGAATCCAATAATCAGAGATCTGCTGCCCTGGATAAACAACAGAAATTTTCAGTGGACGCTTCTTGTCTTTTGCTACGGGTACAGGGGTTTCTCTTACCACTTCAGCCAACGCACTAGTTAGCTGCTTCTGTTGTGGAAACTGGTCTAAAAACTCTTGATATGCCCAATACCCATTAAGAACTTGGGTGGCCTGCACATTCGGCGCAAAAGCGGCCATTGAAATCAGGGAGAATACTAACGCTTTTTTCATCTACTGCTCTTTTAGCTTTTTTATGAGCCTAATTCAGCTCTATTCATTACCTAGCCGAGTCATCCTATACTCTTGTAATCTACCTTCCTCTTAGTGCCTGTTTCAATAGTAAATTGGTTCTTGGTCTGAGTGGATGCAAATAAAGTACATTGAGTCGCTTCCTTTGTCTCGATGACGTAGAGACATTTCGCGCTTTTCATACTCAGGACCTGTAAACAGAACACCAGCCCATTATGCGTCAGTTTATTCCTACATGGTACTCCAAAAACAAAAAGAAACCGCCAATGTGACATAGGCGGTTTCCGTGTATCTTTGCGTAGCAAGGGCTTATCAGAGTGCCACTATCTCTAACATCATTTGTTGATGTTCGTCGACGACAATATTTGCTTTTGACATAACGAGCAGCTCTTTTTTCGCTTTAGTTAGTTGCTTAATATAGTACTCTGCTCGCATGGCAAGCGTCTTTGACTCAAAATCCGATGACCATTCCAATACCAAAGGGCCTTTTCCCTTCAAAGCTTTCGCTCCTTTTCCGGTTTGGTGCTGATTGAATCTTCGTTCAACATCATTGGTAACACCACAATACAACGCGTTGCGGTTATTTCGTATCAGGTAGACACTCCAACGCTGCGTTGTATTTTCCATCATGAAAGCAGTGACTCAACCTTAGCTTTTAATTCATCCAGCTCTTCTTTCAGCTGAGCGACTTCGAGCTCTAGCTGACTTACTCGATCGGAGCTCGAGCTTGCAGCAGACACAGGCGCTGCAAGTTCGGACGCATCAACATCACCACAGAACAAATGCATATAACGCGACTCCCGCTTACCAGCCTCACGTGGTAATTTGACCACTAATGGTCCTTTCTCTTCGCTTGCTAAATGCTCAAGGACCGTTTCCACTTCTTTTACATCATGAAATGTCGCGAGACGATTAGTACGAGTACGAATTTCCCCAGGTGTTTGAGCACCGCGCAAAAGCATACAGCATACAATGCCCTTCTCCTGCTCTGTCAGCTTTAAATCACCAAATTCCGTATTACAGAAACGGTGTTGATACTTGCTGACGCGGCTGTTGAACGCACTTTCGTCACTGACGAGCCTGCGCTCAATAAGAGCATCAACGGCATCGAGAACGTCTGACTCAGAGAGTGACATCACGGGATCACGGTTGCTTTTTTGATTACACGCGTTGGTTAATGCGTTCAGGCTGAGGGGGTAAAGATCTGGGGTAGTGACTTCTTTTTCGATCAAGCAACCAATAACTCGTGCTTCAATTGCCGTTAGCTCAACTTTCATAATGCATTTCCTTATTATTTTTGCATTTGACTTTGTACCTAAATCGCTTCGAAATCATACGCCATAAATTCACACAGCAGTGCAAGAAGCGTTAGCGGTTCAGGTGTTGGTGTCAGGCTAAAGCATAGCGTAAGACCTGACACCCCTTACGAATAGGGTCAGGTATCAATGCTCCGAGAGAATCGGCACTCTCGTCAAATTGCCATCTTGGTCGACCATCATTATTTTTGAACGATTAAGCTCAACTTCGATGATTTCGAGTTGCTCACGAGCGTTGATATACGCCGTTTTTAACTTTTCAGCCACAGAGCGAGTGACTTGCTCATTATCTTGACTATTTACTTGCTCCGCAGTGTTACCAGAGTCCATATCAAGTTCATCATTTTGCATTCAATGGTGTTGATAATATAGTGAAGGCCACGTTATGACAATGAATCGATGGATTCTACGTTGTTGGCCAAAACTCGAAGAAAGCAGCACGATTATATGGACACAGCGCAATTGGTTGAGAAATGTTCAACTCTGCATTGCTATTGATCTAAAGACTGTTATGCCACTGGATGTTGTGCTTTAATCGAGGAAGATATTCATAAAATTAGGAAAGAGAACTATGAGTAGCGTATTTGAAATCGTTAACCAAGCTCGTCGTAAAAACAAACTAAAACGTGAGCTTCTTGATAACGAGAAGAAAGTTCGTGATAACCGCAAACGTGTTGATCTTCTAGAAAACCTTCTAGACTACATCAAACCAGAAATGACTCACGATGAAATCGTCGCAATCATCAAAAATATGAAAGCAGACTATGAAGATCGTGTTGATGACCACATCATTAAAAGCGCTGAGATCTCTAAAGCACGTCGTGACATCAGCCGTCGCATTCGTGAGCTGACTGAAGAAGACAAGCAAACTAGCGGCAAAAAATAAACGCGTGAGCTAGATTTTCGAACCCCGAGCAAGAATATCTTCCTCGGGGTTTATTTTTGTCTCTAAACTAACCGCCGTGTACAATCAATCTAACTCTTATTCCTAACGCATTCAGCTTTCTATGTCTTCAACTACGACAAGTACACAACCAACGCTTGCAAAACAATTATTTACGATGACCTGGCCAATGCTTTTTGGCGTTCTGTCTTTAATGAGCTTTCAGCTTGTGGATAGCGCGTTTATCGGTCAGCTCGGCGTTTTACCGTTAGCCGCTCAAGGTTTCACTCTGCCTTTGCAAATGGTCATTATCGGCATTCAAGTCGGTCTAGGGATCGCAACGACAGCGGTCATTTCTAAAGCTCTTGGGGCGAATGAAAGCCAGTATGCCAAACAACTTGGCGGATTGGTATTGATGATCGGCTCAATTGGTGTCGCTATTTTTGGCGGGCTAATTTGGCTTTTGCGCTACCCCATTTTAGCTCTATTAAGCGCTCCAGAATCTGTTATGCCGATAATCGACAGTTACTGGCCTTGGTGGTTATTAAGCTCATGGACTGGTGCGGTTTTGTATTTTTATTACAGTATCTGCCGAGCTAATGGCAATACAATGTTACCTGGCACAATGATGATGATAACCAGCGGCGTGAACCTTGTGCTCGACCCGCTATTTATTTTCACGTTTGACTTGGGTATTAACGGAGCGGCAATAGCAACCATCGTCGCTTTTGGGTTTGGTATTTTAGTCGTCGCTCCTCGCGTGAAAAAGAATCACTGGGCAACGACACAATGGCAAGATCTTAACGTAGCCAAAAGTGTTGCATCTATCGGTAACATTATGGGCCCCGCGATGATTAGCCAACTGCTGCCACCGTTGTCTTCCATGCTAGCAACAAAATTATTGGCAAGCTTTGGAACCGCAGCAGTCGCCGCTTGGGCACTTGGTTCACGCTATGAGTTCTTTGCTATCGTTTCGGTCTTGGCGCTGACAATGTCTATGCCTCCAATGGTTGGACGCTTACTTGGAGCAAAGAACTATGAAGATATCCAAAGGCTCGTCAGTATTGCCGTAAAATTCATTCTAGGTTTCCAACTTTTGATTGCTGCCATTACATTTGCCGTCGCAAACCCACTCGCATTATTGATGACAAGTGATGTGCAAGTGGAGCAAGTCTTGGAAATGCATTTACTGATAGTGCCGATCAGTTTGGGTTCGTTAGGGGTTTGTATGCTAATGGTTTCTCTTTGTAATGCATTAGGCAAATCTTACACCGCGCTCACTATTTCAGCGCTGCGCTTGTTTGTCTTTTTCCTACCGTGCTTGTGGGTTGGCGCTCAAATGGATGGAATCCGAGGTTTACTCTTAGGCGCTTGTATCGGCAACCTGTTAGCTGGTGTTTCCGCATACCTAACCTATCGCCAAACCATACGCAAACTCGCAGGCGCTCAAGCCAACGCGTAACGATGAATAATCAGAACTAAGCCCCTGAAATGGGGCTTAATCGTTTTGACACCTTGTCTAAGTTGAAATGTTAGCTAGGCGAGTTTTAATTCACTAAAGAGCTCAAATAACTGGTTCGATTTATACGGCTTAGGTAAATAAGCATCCATGCCTGCCGCAAAACAGTTGTGGATGTCTTCTTCCAAAACACTCGCAGTGAGTGCGATAATCATCGTTTTTTCACGTCCTGCTTTCTTTTCCCAACGACGAATTTCTTTCGTCGCGGTCAGTCCATCCATCACGGGCATCATGCAGTCCATTAAAATTGCATCGAATTCTTCTCCCTTTGTGATGGCTTCTAACGCTTCTTGACCGTTGCTTGTTATCAAATAGTCACAACCTGCTTTATCCAGAAAAAAACTCGCTATTTTCTGGTTCATCAAATTATCCTCCGCAATTAAGATCCTCCGATGAGAGCGCGACGCTCGATATTCAGAGCTGACAACATTATTGGTGACATTGTCACTTGATATAGTCTTTTCAACCTTAGCTAAATCATCAATGACATGCTTAAATCGATTGCCAAGGAAAGGTAATGTGAGTACGGCATGTACTTTTTCTGCATTTTCGTAGGGAGTGGATAAATGATGCTGGCAAATAATCACACGGCGAAGATCGTAATTAAATGATAGATTATCCAAGATTTCATCGGTATTAGCGTCGTTACTGTGGCACAGAAATATGACATCAAAGTCATCATTTATCGCTTGCACTTCATTCACATTATTAACACCAAAGAGATTGATTTTCGCTAAGCGACACTCTTTTAATACTTGGTCGGCGTAGTCGTAATTTGAGCAGATCAAAAGCCCTTTATTAATCATCTCCGAACGCCAGCCAAACACCGGAATTGCTTCAACCTCAATCGAGAATTCAAAGCATGTGCCCACTCCTTTTGTAGATGTTGCTACGAGCTTGCCCCCCATCATCGACACAAGCTGACAACAAATTGCCAAACCCAACCCTGTGCCGCCAAATTGCCTCGACACTCCTTCATCTTCCTGAGTAAAGGGTTCAAAAATCGTGGTTAACTTATCTTGATCAATGCCTATTCCGGTATCTTCTACTTTAAACGTCAGCACTCCACGTTCTTTCTCAAGTAACTCCTCATAACTAACATCAACGCATACATGCCCACTTTCGGTAAACTTAACCGCATTCGATACCAGATTCGTAACTACCTGTTTGACACGATGATCATCGACCATCACGCGAATGGGGATATTTTCAGCTAAATTAATACCTAACTTTAGCTGTTTAGATGTTGCTTTGGATTGGAATAAAATCATCGACTGATACACGACTTCTCGGATATCCGCTTCTACTAGTGACAGCTCCAATCGTCCAGACTCGATTTTAGAGAGATCCAATATATCGTTAAGTAAAGTGAGCAGTGTTTGAGATGAGGAGTCAATGTCATCAACAACTTCTTGTTGATGCGAAGACAACTCACTTTGAGAGAGTATTTCTGTCATGCCCATGATCCCGTTAAGGGGCGTGCGTATTTCATGTGACATGTTGGCAAGAAACACAGATTTTGCACGATTAGCCGATACTGCTGACTCTTTTGCATGCAGTATTTCTTCAGTTTGTCTCTGCATTTCTTCAACCACTCGATTCACTTGCTGAGCAAAAATGGTCAGTTCATCACTTCCATCAACTTTGACTTTTGTTTGCTTCTCTTCGGAGTTGATCAACGCGTTTAAAGTATGAATGATCGCATCGAGTTTGCTGTTAACTCGGAACCAAGTACTAAATCCGAGCCAACAAAGCAGGATAACCACTAAGGCGACGCCAAAACTGATCATCGCTATATTGGCCTTTTGTTCATGAACCTGCGTGAGAAGCGACTGCTCAGTTTGTTTGGTGAACCCATCAATGAGCACTTGTAAGCGCTGCACACGAAAATCGAGTTCTTTTAAATACACGGCGTAGTCACTTTGTGACATGTCTCCTGACATTAATTGTCCACGAGACGCCAAGTTTCTCTGATATCTCGGCGAAGTAAACAAGCCAAGCAATTTATCCACTTGCTCGTATGACCCACCTAAGTTTAAAAACGCATCCAAATTTTGCTGCTGTCGGTCAACCGCCTGATAAAACATACTTTGACTTAGCCAACTCTTAGGGTCTTGGACTAAACGGTTCGTCAGCCAAGCTTCTTTCTGTGTCCAAAAAGAGAGCTGAGCAAAGTAGGCAATAAAATTTTGCATGCGAATGCCATCGTCACTGCCATACCATTGATGATTTTGCAACAAAGAGCGCGACATATTTTGGAGCTGTTGAAATGCCCAATCACCCAGGTCGTCCATCTCACTCAATCTACCTGACAATACCCCCAGCATGGCTTCTTTCAGTTCATCAGCATACTCAGCAGTATTAGGGTTACTCACAAACTTTTGATGCAAAGAAGAAATAACTTCACCTTGCTCTTCAATATTAATGGCTGCAGAGACTTGAAGATCAGGCTGTCGGCGTACTTTCTCTATGGAGTAAATAAAGTGGGAGGCCTTGGATATCAATTGGAAACCTTGAATATTGCTAACCGTTTGATTGAGACGGCTCACGCGCAACGCATTATCAGAAAACTGCTGAACTGCAAATACCACTATTACCACAGCGGGTAATAGTGCGAGGAGTGCTAAGCGTGTTTTTATTGATAATCTCAACATCCATCAGCCTAATGGTTGATTTCATCCGTTTATTTAATATTAGACTAGTTTCTTGCATTGAAAGGCATATACGACATTGTTACTTTCAAACAACATTCACCTACCTAGACTATGGTTATTGTGAGTGTTTTATCATCGGCTAATG
Organism: Vibrio sp. 1457; assembly: GCF_033340195.1. Classification (NCBI taxonomy): domain Bacteria; kingdom Pseudomonadati; phylum Pseudomonadota; class Gammaproteobacteria; order Vibrionales; family Vibrionaceae; genus Vibrio; species Vibrio sp. 1457. The sequence goes on along the minus strand of NZ_JAWOWA010000005.1, from coordinate 62,610 downwards.
CAGTAAAAATTGTGATTTAAGTCATATTTTTTGATCTTAAAGTTGGATGCAAACAATAAAGTTTCACTCACAACTAAGAGTCGCATCACTTTTCAGGAAATCATCTATTGTATGTTTACCTATTGAGTTGCCTTGTCGAGTCAAATCACACAAAAATGCAAAATATCCATTTTTGTCAACAAAACTAATTTGAAAGCAAACGTTATCATCGCAAAAAAAGTAAGTTACTTTCTAAATGTCAATACGTGAAAACCACTGCTTTAGTCACATTAATCCACCACTAACGTCCCCTTAAGTAGTGTTTTACACTGGATTTAATTTTCCTAGCAGAATAAGGACTCCGACCTTAGAATCCGCACACATAACTATTACAACCCGATTACATAACCCACCACACTCTTGCACGCTGCCGAAGAGGCAACAGCAGAGAGTATGGTTAGCCCCCAAAACGTGAAAGGTCTAATACAACAATGAGTCCAGAGAAATATCTCCAAGACTGGCAAACTAGCCAAACGATTGCTGAATCTATTTCCCCTCTAATTGGTAAGCTATATCGTCAAAAAGGAATCGAAGTGGTTCTGTTTGGTAAAACGCTTATTAATGCTACTACTATAGACATTCTCAAAACTCATCGCGTTGCAAGACGTTATACCGGTAACCCACTTTCGCTTGAGCACACGATGCCTATTATTCAAGCGCTTTGTGAAATGAGCATTTCTTCATGCCGTGTCGATGTTGGCCAATTGGCAACTATGTACTGGAATGAACATGACGATACAAGCTCTCTAAACGATTTCCTTATCACTGCACTTGATGGCGCTCGCGACGCAGATTCTTCATTGAAAGCGCGTGATGTGGTTCTTTACGGGTTCGGTCGCATTGGTCGACTACTTACTCGCCTTCTCATTGAGAAAAGTGGTCCAGGTTACCCACTAAGACTACGTGCGATTGTAGTTCGTGGCGGTAAAAAAGGCGATTTGGAAAAGCGTGCTAGCTTGCTGCGTCGTGACTCAGTTCACGGTCAGTTCAACGGTAGCATTGTTATCGATGAAGAGCGTAAAGCACTGATCGTTAACGGCAACTACATCCAAATCATCTACGCAAATAACCCAAGCGAAGTGGATTACTCAGCTTTCGGTATCAATAACGCGCTAGTTGTTGATAACACAGGTGTTTGGCGTGATTCTGAAGGCCTGAGCCAACACTTAGCGTGTAAAGGCGCAGAGAAAGTACTGCTAACAGCACCAGGTAAAGGTGACATCAAAAACGTTGTATTCGGTGTAAATGAGTCGGTAATTAAAGAAGATGACACCATCATCTCTGCGGCAAGCTGTACAACAAATGCAATCACGCCAGTCCTTAAGGCTCTGAACGATAAATATGGTGTTCTTTCTGGCCATATTGAAACCGTGCACTCATACACAAACGACCAAAATTTGATCGACAACTTCCACTCTGGTGACCGTCGCGGACGTAGTGCTTCACTAAACATGGTTCTGACTTCAACAGGTGCGGCAAAAGCAGTTGCTAAAGCATTGCCAGAGCTTGCAGGCAAGCTAACAGGCAACGCGATTCGCGTACCGACACCAAACGTTTCTATGGCAGTCGCTAATCTAAACTTAGGTGAAGACGTAGACCGTGATTCACTGAACGATTACTTGCGTGAAATGGCGTTGAACTCTGAGCTTTCGGCACAGATTGACTACACCGATTCAACAGAAATTGTATCAACTGACTTAGTTGGTTCTCGTCATGCAGGCGTCGTAGATGGTCAAGCGACTATCGCACAAGACAAGCGTTGTGTACTTTACATCTGGTACGACAACGAATTCGGTTACAGCTGCCAAGTTGTGCACTGTATGGAACAAATGATGGGTGTTCGTTACCAAACATTCCCTCGATAGGTGAACTTTGCTCCACAACGTTAACCACATAGCGTAGCGGACAATATCTCATATTTGTTCTAAATAATAAGCGCCATGCGCATTACTAATATTTTTCCCCGTTTATACGCCTGATCACCCTCAGGCGTTTTTTCGTTTCATTCATTTGACACTCTCCGGACAAAGTGAACGTCAGCATTCATGTTTTGTTCATGTTCACAGCATTAATCTGAGCACATAAATTACAGAGAGGTCATGATTATGAATCGGATTATTGTAACTGCACTAGCACTGATTACCGGCTTTTTTACGTTAGTATTTAGCTTGATCATTGCGATTCCGTTGACCATCGCAGCATTAATTACCGGTAAACGTATTGAAAAGCGCGTCAAGAAAATGCAGAGAGAAATGCACGAAGAGTATGAGTTTAATACAGGTAAAGCAGATGCGATTGAAGGTGAATTTGAAGAGGTTCGCCGGTAAGTAAATAAGATTTAGATGAGTTTCTCTCCCCCAACCGCTCCTGAGAAACTTCTTGCTTTCACCCTGTCCTTAAAATGGCAGGGTGCTTTTTTGAAAAGCACAATATTGAATAAGCACCTAGCGGTTTATTGCTTTATCTTTTTGTTGTAGGAGGCTGTGTAACCAGCCTCCCATAAATCACCATCGACACCAGAGTATGGGTTGGATTCTTTCGGAGCGCCGCTTAGGCAAGCATCTTTGCCTTCCTTCTTAATTTCATCGATGTGGTTTAAAACAAAGTCAAAGTGTTTAGGATCAGCCTTTTGTAGTAACCCGTACAAAAGGCCAAAGCCAAGCATCGTAAATACAAACAGTTCAAAAAACACCCAAATGCTCTTTGTTGAAAAGAATATCCAAGCAACGCTGCAAACACTGGTCAAAATTACTACTGGAGCTAAATCTACTATTCTTTGCATATTGCTCTCACCTTCTAAACGGTCATGGAGTCTCTACCCCTTTCATAGGGTAAGTAAGAGGAAAGTCCGTTTTTATCCAATAAAGCACTCTCGACTTAATATGCGACACTGTTAGTATTAACGTTAAGTGGCTATCGTTCTCATTATAACAATGCGTTGGAAAGTAGCTTTCACAGCAAATGAGAATATGAACCAAAGTAACACTATTGATAATATTAATTTTAGCAACGTTTAGCGTCAGAGTTACGTAAATTGTGTAAGGTTTACTGAGAGTAGACAAAAAAGCAGCCACACGGGCTGCTTTTAGTATTTCTGTCTTGCGAGCTTGTCTATACCGTTACGACCACTCTAAGAGCCAGCAGCATGAGTACTACCCCTGACAAACGATCAATCAACACTGCCTTAGAGCGAATTCTGTCAACGACTTTAGAGCTCGATAGCACTAGGGTAATAAAGGTGTACCAAAGCCCATCCACAACAAACGGCGTGGCAACAATGATCATCTGATTACTCAAATCATTACCGAGCGCGACAAACTGACTGAATAATGCGATAAAAAACAAAGCAATTTTGGGACTTAAAATCGAGATAAAAAAGCCTTCTCGCGCAGACTGGATTACCGTTGTCTCCTCACCTGACTCCAACTTCGCAGCCACACCACCTTTTGAACGCAAAGCATTAAACCCTAAATACGCAAGATATGCCGCACCCACAAGGCTAATCGTCTTGAACAGCATCGGGCTTTGCTGCAAAACAACAGCGAGACCAATCAAGGTAATAAACGCATATATACCAATGCCAAACGCATGAGCCCAAGCCGTAGCTAATCCATTGATACGTCCACCAGCCAACGAGTGCTTAGCGACAATAGCTAAACTGGGACCTGGTGACATAGCCCCTAATAAACACACGGTAAAAAGTGATAACCAAACTGTTAGTGTCATAAGAATCTCCCCTCTTTGACGCTCACTCTATCAACGGAAGAGGTATAATTAGAAATCAAAGTTATTCATACTAATCATGACTTCAAGTCATGGCTAAACGGTGTACGTATTAGCGAATGGAATATTCAGAGATTTGCATTACTGAGCGAATCTCTTCTCGCACCCATTTATGCGCAGGATCCGTGTCGTATTTGGGGTGCCACATTAACCAATATTGATGAATAGGTGTTTCGAGTGGTAATGCTTTATGGGTTAAGTCCCAATGCTTAGCGAGGTTAACGGCAATATGTTCAGGAGCCACCATCAGGTGCTCACTTGCAACTAAGCGATTGATCGCAGCAGAGAAGAATGGAACCTTAAAGGTAACGTGGCGGGTGTGCCCTAGCTCTTTCAATGCTAAATCAGTGTAGGAATCTTTGTCTCCGCCGCCAGTCACTTTGATGTGTGAATATGAAATCAAGTCTTCAATACTGATCTGGTCCTGCTTTGCTAACGGATGAGAAGATTTCATCAAACAAACTGATGAATCCTCACCAATTTTAACGCTCGACACACTCTGTGGTTTTTCTGGATACATAGAAGACGCGATATGGATGCCCGTCTCATGAAGTTTATCAAGAAAGTTGGGTTGCCACAGTCGGTACGCCATATCTAGCTGTGGCGCTTGTTCACCCAAGTGAGAGGCAATATCGGGCAATACGTATTGCGCCACGTAGTCACTAGAAGCAATAACAAGCTCACCTTGCCACTGCCGCGGCTCAAAAGGTTGGTCATCGAGTAAATGGTCAAACTCAGCCAATAATGCATCAAGCTTTGATTTTAACGCTATTGCTCGTGGCGTTGGTATCAGTTGATTACCTTGACGAATAAGCAGTGGGTCACCACACAGATCGCGCAATTGTGCAAGCTGTCGACTGACGGCAGACTGCGTAATGTGCAAACGTTCTGCGGTCCGGCTGACATGACACTCCTCTAAAAGTACATGCAAGGATCTAAGTAGATTCAAATTAATGTTGTTTAACATATTCGCTCAGAAGGGTTTTCAACATGGCATCCATTCATGGTCACTTCACAAACAGGTTCCCAGTCGTGTTAAAGAATTCAGCTAAGACGGTATGAGTCATCAGGTTTCGAAGCTCTGGATATCGTTGAATTTGATCTCTGATTTCATTCAAGCGAGCCATCGTAGGCACTTCGACAAAAACCATCATGTCCGTCTCACCGCTGATCGCATGACACCATTTTACGCCATCAATTTTGTATAATTCGTCCGCGTATGATTCGCAATAATACGTAGAGGTTGATTTATCGAACTTTAAGGCAAAATAGGCGCAAATCGAATCCCCACCCGAAGGCGCAATTTCAGCGTGATACCCTAGAATCACTTTGTCATGCTCTAGCTTGCGAATACGGGCCGTTACCGCAGAACGAGAAAGGTTTACTTTATCCGCAATTTCAGTCACCGACAGCCGAGCGTTGTGCCTGAGCAGATCCACAATCTTATGATCAAACTTGTCCATACCGTTACCAAGCTTTCCTTATTTTTCTCATTCTATACCGATTCTAACTGCATAAGAAACCAACATTTTGTTGGAATTATTTAAAACAACCGTCATATTGACGGTTTAGTAAATCATTTTGTGATTAACATTTTGGATATGCTATTTGGCGGGCATGAGATGAGTGCTGTTATCCATTTCAACAGAAAATAGATAACACATTGAAATCAAATTCCCAACTTAAGTACTCAGCACATAAATAGCATCGCTTAAACACATAAAACGAAATAACCAGAAGCCACAAGCTTTTTCGTAATAAGCCTCATAACATTGGATGAATCAATTCGCATGGAAGAGCTCAAAAAAGACATTTCACTCACATCAGGTATCGCACAGTTATCCACCACATTAATGGGAACTGGGCTGTTTATGATCCCGGCTATCGCAGCAGGTATAGCTGGCCATTTTTCACTATGGGCTTGGATTTTATTGTTCATCGCGATTTGTCCTATTGCGCTGACTTTTGCTCAACTGGGTAAACGATACCCCAACGCGGGCGGAACAGCCTTTTTTGTACGCAAAGCCTTTAACGCCAAACTGGAAAGTAGTGTCGCTTGGCTATTTGTTAGTGTCATTCCGGTAGGGGTTCCGGCCGCGATTGCACTCGCCGCAGGCTTCCTACAACAAATATTGCCAGAGCCTATTAGCAACAATCTGTTTGCACAAGTTCTCACGGTAGTACTTCTTGTGTTCGTCAACTTGATGGGCACAAAATCATCAGGTCATTTACAAACTCTTATTGCTTTAAGTGTCTTCGCACTTGTTGGCGCATTTTTATGGAAAGGCGACGTTAACAGTGCCGATCTTGTGATGCCCGCCATCACACAAGAGTCAATTTGGCCTATTACCGCAGCGTTAGGCGTGATGTTCTGGTGTTTTGTTGGCATAGAGGCTTTTGCCCACATGGGGGAAGAGTTCAAAAACCCTCAAAGAGATTTCCCTATTGCCATTGTGGTCGGTTGTTTTGTAGCAGGGGCTACCTATTGGGCATGCTCTGTCGTTATTTTAAAATTTGGCGCGTATGGTAACGCTCAATTTGATAACGCATCCATCCCCTGGCTTAGTGCCCAACTACTAGGCGATGGAGCCAAATGGATAATCAGCTTGATAGGTTTCTCCGCTTGTTTCGCGAGCGTTAACTTATACACACAGAGCCTAGCGCGAATGGTCTGGGCTCAAGCTCGTGAACATCGTCCTTCTAGTCCACTAGCCAAGATTTCGCGTCGTGGTGTCCCTTTCTCAGCCACCATATTAGTTGGCGGTATATTATTGATATCTTGTGTGATAGGAACCCTATCACAGCTCGATCTGGAGTTTTTCCTAAAACTCGCAAACAGTGTATTCGTTCTGGTTTACATGTTGACGATGTTAGCCGCTTTTAAATTGCTTCGAGGATTTGGTAAAGCGCTTGCGGGACTTTCTCTACTGCTTTGTACCGGTGTTTTTATATGTTTAGGCTGGTCAATGTTTTATGCACTTGGCATTTTTACTCTACTTTTACTGCCTTGGAAACAGTGGCGACATAAGCGACAAACACGTGTAGTTGAATAGTCATCGCTTCCCATTTCGAAATATGTGAGCTAAACGTTGGATACCAGCGTCTATGTTCTCTAACGCGATATTGCCGTAACCAAGCACGGCACCATGCCAGTGACGTGCTTGAAAATCTGGGTGTTCATAATAGCTCAAAGGTCGCAAGATGATCCCTTCATGCTCTGCTAGTTTTGTAAAACGCAGCTCATCCATACCGTCTTGCCATTTCAACGTAATATGAAGCCCCGCCGCTTGGCTAACGACGCAAACATGGTCGCCAAAATGCAGTTGAATGGATAAATGCATCTGTTCATGCTTAGTTTTGTACAGTCGACGCATTTTTCGAATATGACGTAATAACCCACCTTCAGTAATAAAATCTGCCAATGCTTCTTGTGTATGCATCGGCGAATCACCACTTAACGCATCCTTAACCACTAAGCATTGCTCTACTAAACGTTCAGGAACTACAAGGTAGCCAAGCCGCAATCCGTTAAACATCACTTTACTGAAGGAACCCACATACAACACGCGATCATCTCGACCCATTTGAGCTGCTAGCCCCTGTAAACTGGTATAGGGACGATGAGCAAACTGAAATTCGCTGTCATAATCGTCCTCGATGATCCAACTTGATTGTTCGACCGCCCAGTTGATGATCTTTCCTCTTTGCTCGGTATTGAGTGTGGTGCCCATCGGATATTGATTACTTGGTGTAATATACAGCGCATCGGCATCGCTTGAGGTCACCGCTTCCACATCAAAACCTAATTTCTCTCTTACGAACAAAGGCTCAAATTGATAGTTTTGGAACTGAATCAACTTCCGCATTTGCGCGTAACCTGGTTGCTCCATCAGAACCTTATCACCTTGTTTGAGCACTACCATCGTCGCAATTGACAACGCTTGCTGCGCCCCAGAGGTAATAATAATGCGCTCTGGAGAACAATTCACTGAACGGCTTGATGCGAGGTAGTCAGCTAAAGCACAGCGCAATGCCCAACTACCCTGAATATCTTGATTCCCCAACAAGCAAGTACGAGACATATGGCGAGTGAGTAACTTTTGCCATTGCGCCATCGGAAATGCGTCCAAATCCGGCACACCCGGTGCAAATGCGCGGTTGATATCAAAGTGAGCTTTCGGTGATGAGTCTCTCTGAACTGAACTAGGTTCAGGCAAGTACTGCTCTGGCAGTTCTACGGCAACATAAAAACCAGAACCTTTTTGGCTGTTCAAGTACCCTTCCGCCACTAACTGTTCGTAGGCAGAAATCACGGTATTCCTACTTAGATTAAGCTCTTGTGAAAGCTTCCGCGTAGAAGGCAGCTTCCCATTCTTCACCCACAGTCCTTGAACAATTTTCTTGCGAATAGCAAAAAACAACGCTTGCTGACGCGTTCCTTCACTGTCTTTTAAATGCAGGTCACCGATATCAATCAAAGACAAACTGGATCCATCCATTAGTTAAAAGTGGCTCTCTTTAAGCTACCAGTTAAACGCTACATTGCAATCAAAGAATGAGGATCAATCGCTCGTAATCGTGAGCAAACAAGGAGAGAAAATGCTATCCAACACCAATAGAACGGAAATTAAGAAAGGCGCACATAAAGCCGTCTCTGATGTTAGCAAACTGCACGCCATCATAGATGAAAGCCTAATCGCTCATATTGCGATAACCAACGAGTCAGGCCCTGTGGTCATCCCTATGCTGGCATGGCGTGTCGATGATTACGTGTATATCCATGGTGCCAACAACAGTCGACTATTACGCTCACTCAAACAAGGAGTGCAAACGTGCTTAACCTTTACTTTGTTTGATGGTTGGGTATTGGCTCGAAGTGCGTTTCACCACAGTGCGCATTATCGCAGTGTTGTGGTCTTTGGCCAGTTTGAGATGGTGGAAGATAACCAAGAGAAAGACAGGTTGCTGAATCACTTTATTGAACAGATCGCTCCGGGGAGAACAGAACAAGTCCGTTTGAGTAATGAAAAAGAACTCAAAGCCACCATGCTGCTGCGTATTCCACTCCTAGAAGCATCAGTGAAAATCAGCAATTTTGGCGTCAACGACGATGCGGAAGACATGGACATCCCTGTTTGGGCAGGTGTCCTACCCTACCGAACCGTCGTAGGTCCACTGCAAGCTTGTGACGATTTGTATGAAGGTATCGAAGAGCCAGACTACCGCAGTGCCTACTCTAACCGTTGGCAGGAATAAGCACCGTAAAACGTGCGCCGCCTAAGTGACTCTCGCCGACAGAAAGCTCCCACCCCAGTTGCCGCGCTGCACTGGTAGCGATGGCAAGCCCTAAACCAAAGCCTTTCATGTCGGCGTTGCGGCTATTGTCTAAGCGCGAAAATGGCATAAATACTTCTTCTCGCATCGCCTCAGGGATGCCCGGACCATCGTCCTCAATATCGATGCTCCAGCAATCCGCTACCGTTCGAATCGTCACCTCAACGCAGGACTCACCATAACGCTTGGCGTTTTGCAGTAAATTATCGAGGACAAGGTTACCCAAAGTAGGCTGAAAGTGAATCAATTGGTTCGCGAGTTTATTTTCTGCTCTCAACATGGCGGACTCTAAGCCTAGGTAGTTCATGCGGCTTTTACACCAAAGTGGCAGTTCCATGGTTTCAACAGAATCGATCCATGAGTGGTTTTTCACACTCAAGCGAGACAGCATGACAATGTCGGACGTTAAATCCGTCACGACATCAACGTATCGTTCAATATCGTCATGTAACTCTGCCTGCATTTCACCACTCGTGCGTCGAGCTAAATCCGTCGCTAGCTGAATACGACTCAGCGGAGTGCGCACTTCATGAGGAATAGCTTGAGTAAAGATGTGTGTTTGGCGCACTCGTCTCTCAATCTCTTCAGACATGCAGTTGAAGCCTTGGGCGAGCTCTTTCACGGGTTGCGAAAATTGCTTTAGCTCGACTCGCGTATTCAACTCACCAGAACCAAATTGTTGTTGCGCAGCCGTTAGTTGCCGAATTTGGCGGTCAAGACGTCGTACAGGTATGTAAACCATAATGCCTAAACTGCATACAACAACCAAAAGTAGAGTAAGTATAAATACAATCTCAGAATCTTCATTCCAATCAACGTGTGGGCTAAAGAAATCCGTTTTTTCTTTGAAAACTAAACTCTTCGAAGTGTTAGGCAAAGGGAATACCGCAGCATAGGTACTGCCATCAATAAGATAAACAGGTATCCCTTGCATACGGTACAGCAGATTACAATCTCGACAAGGCGGTGATCCGTCCCAGTTTTCAACCAATGTTAAATCAAAGATAAAGAAATCTTGCTTGCCGTTTTCGGTTAACTTCTTGTAGAGAGAATCCGGAGTGCCTCGTTGCTCAATGTATTGATCGACAAAATAAGCACCGTCACTCAAAAAAACACCGACTTCTGTTTTGCGCATGTACTCTTCCCCCATAAAGAGAAACAAAGCAACAGTCAGCGCAAGGCCAGTTACTAACCCCACATATAGACGAGTAAACAGGGAAAACATGCGTCATTTACCTGTCAGCATGTAGCCGTGGTGACGTATGGTTTTAATGGTAGCCGTATGGATATGAGCCTTAGAGAATTTCTTCCTTAGTGAGGATATACGCATATCAATCGAACGATCAGTAATACAGTATTCAATGCCTCGGGCAAGACGGCAACATGATTCACGAGATACTGGCTTATCGACATTCAGCATCAGGAGCTCTAAAATTTCAAACTCAGAACTCGTTAAACCAATATCTTTTTGCAAATAAAATGCTTGGGAGCGACGAAGACAAAGACTAATGCCATATCGGCTCAGCTTTTCTTCTTCAACGATATCAACTTGACGACAATAGCGACGCAACGCTGCTTCAATACGGGCGAGAAGGATATTGCCTTTTATCGGTTTGGTAAGGTAATCATCAGCACCAAACTTAAATAAGCTCACCTCGCTCATTTCATCATCGGTCGCAGTCAAAACAATGATAATACCATGATAAAACTTACGCGCCTCTTGGCATATTTCTGCGCCATTTTTTCCTGGTAACATCAAATCTAACAGCACTAGGTCCGGCTTGAGCCCCTTAATCGTTTCTAATGCATTTTGACCGTTATCGATGACAGTTACCGTATATCCTTCGGCTTCGAGGTACATTTTGGTTAATCGAGCAATCTCTGAGTCGTCTTCTACCAGTAAGATTGTATTACCCACCATGAATCATTTACTCCACCAATATGATGGAGGGAGTATATCGCTCGTCCTATACTGCGCAACCTACTTAAATGATAATTTTAATAAAACGCAGGCTTACATACGCTTACAAACCATACATATACGATAATCCTAATCATTCTATACCCCTAAAGCCATGCAATAACCTGAGGTTTTATTCATTATCAGAATATAGCTTCACATAGAAAATAAAATTCGGAATAAAAATCCACTATATTTTTAAATATATCGAATAATAGGTCTTACCAAAAAATAATATCAAAATATATGACTTAGTTTGCTTATATAGACAGGACTTTATGTTGCTTCTAAGTTTCCTGCTCTAATAAAGTCTACGAGTAACATGAAATGAGATATTCCAAATTAACACCTTTAGCCATATTTTGCGCGATAAGTCTAACTGCTTGTGGCGGCAGTGAATCTAATTCGAAACCATCGACAACGACACCTCCAACACCACCAATGCCAACATTGAGCACTGTCACAATCCCAACTGTCGTTTCTACAAAGTTTCCAGCCAAGTTAAAAGTGGCTGCTGATTCGGGCTTCACCCACTATGTGAAAATCTCCCTTTCCGAAGCAAACAACAACGATACATTTCACATTGTGGCTGTTGATGACGGTGCGAATAATGAAAAAATCTTTCGTGCAGCCAAAATCATCCAACACCTTCTCACAAACCAACCAGACTCTAAGTACGGTGCTGACAAGTCTCGTATCGCTAAGACATTAGCCGAGCGTGATGCCACACTAATGCTGACCGAAAACGACGAACAGAATGATGAGATGTTAACCAAAATCTTTATCAACGAACTGATTCGCCAAGACAAACTGAACGACGCAGTTACAAACTCGGGCTTAGCACACTCTTTTGATACGAGTTCTCTAGAAAAGTTTGTTGTAAGCATGATGGTACTTAACGAAGATGATATGGATACACTTGTCACATCTATCGCGTCAACATTAGTAACTAGTAAAGAAACACCAAACTGGCTAAGGAATAGCCAATCTTTAATGTATCGAGAACTGACAGTTGAAGGCGATTGCCATTACATGAGTAATTTTGCCGATTACTGCGCCAATCTTGGCAAAAAAGCCGAACGAGACGCCGCTTTTGAAGAAATTTTACACTTGGTCCAAGCGCAAGGTATTGCACCTAACACGGCGACTGCGGCACTGCAAAATGACATTCAAGTTCATGCGTTAAGCATCTATAACGATATTCAATCGGGCAAACCGACGGTGTGGCGCCCTACTCAGTATGACTGGGACGATTGGAAATCGGACGACTTCGATCCTGAAAGTGTTAAAAAAACGGGCCCTTCATATTCTCACGAATATTTTGCTGCCGCTTTTGAAGCTTACATGGGTGTAGCAAAAGCAAACGGACATGGTTTAGATGGCTACCAAGCGTTAACGCGTGAAGAAATGCAAACCCAAGATCCACAAGCCGTTGATTGGATCAGTGGCTTATTCCACGGATACTTGCAATATACCGCAAATATCGACTCTGCGGGCGTCAAGCTCTACACAGAAAAGACAAATCCAGGCACAGTACCTACCTTCCGTATGGCTCCCAACAAAGACGGTTTGATAGAAGCGTACACCTACAAATCTCAGTGGCTAACAAAAGTGAAGATCATTGGCGACGACGCGATGAATGTGATCGGTAATGATCAAAACAATACTTTTGAAGGCAACAGCAAAGACAACAGCATTTATGGTGAAGGCGGTATCAACACCTATATCGTGCCACACAAACTGGCGGAATGTACTGTTATCAAAGCAAAGAGCGTTTCTGTTGAGTGCCCGAGTACAGGCACTGACGAGTTGTACGACATTCAGAACATCCAATTCACCGACCAAACCCTAGATGTAACCAAGCTATAAAAAATGAAAAACATGAAGAAACTTATTCTATTCGCTCCCTTGCTCCTTGCTGGTTGTGGTGGCCTAGCCGTCATGGATCGTACTGATGCCGTAAAAGCACAACCAGAAATGCTGATCAAAACCGACGGTGATTTTTGGGGATTCGGTGCAGATGGCCATTTTGATTTTGCTGGTAAGTACAAAGGCAAGTATTCACGCAGTGCTTCTAACTCAAGTTGGTTTAACCGTATCTCTTTCAAAGAAGGTTCAATGGGCGCGGAAGTGACTCGTATCGACAGCGGGGAAACTTGGCTTTTGAACTGCACTGGAGGCGGTATGTCGGTTAACTACATGGGCGTCGATTTTGGTGGGAATGATCCTTACACCTGTGACATTACTCAAGATGGTAAAAAAGTCGGTGAGTTTGCGATGGAGCCAAAATCCGCTCTCATCGACATCAGCTTTGAGAAAAAAGAGACAGGCGTAGTGCGTATTGGTAGCACCCACTTTAATGTAGAAACTGTACATACTAGTCCTGACGCCATGATGGCGGTAGACATTCCATTGGGTTATAGCTTTAAGGAAGGCACACAAGAAATTGCCGCAGTGCAGACGAACGGTACCATTGCGGTACAGATGCTCCCTGAACTTAGCGAACAAAAAAAGGATGTAATTGCCATCGGCGCTGTTGCAAGTGCACTAAGTTGGCGTCCTAAGAAATAGCCACCACATAAAACGACACAAAAAAATAACAAAGCCCTCAACTTTGAGGGCTTTTATTGCTTGTACTCATAGAGATAAGTGGAGCACTACTTCTCTAATCTTCCCGTATACTGCTTGGGCGTTAATCCACGATGTTTCTTAAACATACGATTGAAGCTCGCCACATTGGTGTAACCAAGGCGCGTGGCAATGTCATCAATACTCACGCGCTTACTCAACAAACCAGCTGCAATATTACTCAATACATAGCCAGAAACCGTCGAAAAATTGAGTCCTAATTTATGCAAACGACGTTGAAACTGCTGTTCAGATAAATCAAGCAGAGAAGAAACGCGCTCTAACGTTGGCAATCCATAATGGCTGCTGTAATTCACCACTTCATAAATCACTTTCAACTCATCTTCTGGGTCGGGCATATTAAGCAAATCATCCAAATCGGAAAAACTCATCGCTAGACGGTTGTCTTCTCGATGGCTCACTTGGCGAGAAGCTAGTCGGTCATCTCCCGGGATCCATATCTCTGTTTTTGGCTGACTCCATTCCACCTCGCAGCCGAAATATTCCCGGTATCTCTCAGTATTTTTTCTCGAGCCTGAAACCTTGACACGTAAAGGCTGGTAATCTTTGCCAAGAAATTCGCGTAACACCTTAATCATAAATACCGCACAGCGGATACTATCGTGCACCTTTACTGACGTTTCTATAAACGGGTTGTGGTAAGTCCATTTGATGATTTTACCCGACTGTTCGCCAGCAAAAAACGCCCCTGATTGTAGGTTGCTCACACCATAATTCACTCGCCGAATGGTACTGGCTAAATCATTGCCGGAGAATAACCAGCGTCCCACTGGCCCTAGCTTTTGCAGTTCAATACCTCGGCTGAGACTCAACACCACATCCGGGTCACCACTGGCTTGTTCAACACAACGGTACCATTCCGCAACGGCTTTTAGCGGGATCAGTGTCATTGGGTTACGAAACACCGATGCTGGGATCCCTAACTCATCCGAGTCCAAATTGTATTTAGATAACGCGAGGTTATGCATGTTTAGAATGCCCATCGCGCGAATAAACCGAACCGTTTTCATAACCAATCACATCAAATTTAATCCTGTAGTGATTGAATCTGTCACAAAGAAAGCCGCAAATCAAATTCAGATCACAATACGCCAACAGTTTGATAGAGGAGTGTTTAATGAGTTTACTGAGTGTCCCATTTGTCGGTACAGGCGCAGATACGGCGTTACATGTTGTCGCTGCTGTCGTTTTAATTGCGAGTGTCGCGGGCGCTTGTTACGGCTTTTGGAAAATCCATGAATTGCCTATCAATAAAGCACACAGCAAAGACCATCATCAGATAGGGCTCATCACTGCGCTGACCTGGATAGGGTTTGTCTGGCACTGGGTTTGGGTGCTAGCCGTGATCTTTGCATTTGTTGATATGGAAAAAGCCATCATCAATCTGCGTGATACATGGAAAAGTAAACCGCAAACAGAAACACAGCCAAAAGAGGAAGCATAATGTTAGAAGGTTTAGCGGTATGGGCACTCTTCATCTATCTGTTGCGTTTGGTTGGCATGCCTTGGAACAAAGCAACCAAATCGTTCGCTTATCTTGGCGGCTTGGGTTGGCTAATGTTCGTCTGGGTAGGTTTGATTAACTTCACCCCGATGGATTTATCCGGCGGTTCTGTCGTGCAGTCACCACACATCCAATTGCGTCCAGATTCAACCAATGTAAAAGGTAAAGTTGACCACATTTACATTGAGCCGAATCAGCAAGTTAAAGAAGGTCAGCTCATTTATGAACTTGACCCAACGCAATACAAAATCGCATTAAATCAAGCGAACGTATCCGCTGATTCTGCTCGCGTTGCATTAGCTACAGCAAAAGGCGACATCGAGATTGAAGAAGCTAACCACGAAGCGCTAGTGCAAGATCTAGAAACATCAAAGAGCCAGTTGGAAGCGGCGAAAGTTGACTACAAATTGCAGAAAAAAATGCTAGATCGTTATGTTGAGCAAAACCGAGTGGTGCACAACACCATCACGGAAAGCGATATCGACAAACAATCGAGTGCGGTTGATATGGCACGTCACAACGTGTTGACCCTTGAGTCTCAAATCAAGAAGAAACAAGTCGATATTTCCCGTGCAAAACTGGCGATTCATAAAGCGGAACTTGCAGTTGAAACTAAACAAGCCGAACTGCGCCAAGCTGAAGAGCAAATTGCAAAAGCGCAATGGGATTTGAATAGCACAAAAGTTCATGCCCCAACAGATGGCTTTGTCACCAACTTTATCCTGCGTGAAGGTCAGCGTGTATCAATGATGCCGCGTATCAACATGTACACCAACGAAAAGTACGTGCTGATGCGAGTCAACCACCAGGCGATTCGTAACATCAAACCGGGTCAGCCAGCGGAATTCTCTTCGTCCGTTTACCCAGGTAAGATCTTCTCAGCGACCGTCGAAGGCATTGTTGAAGCAACAGGTGAGTCACAAGCTAATCTACTGGGTTTCGATGATTCCGTACGTGTCACCACTGGAAAGAACTTACAGAACAAACACCACTTTGTTCGTCTTAAGATTGATGAGCCAGAAGGCTACGACATCCCTGTTGGCTCTGTTGGCCTCGCATGGGTCAGCGGTGAAAAACCGATAGGCTTTATGGCCTTCTTAGATGTGATTCGCGGGATCATCATCCGAATGAAGTCTCAACTGTACTTCTTCTACTCTATCTAAACTCGCAAACCGCCAGTTACGCTGGCGGTTTTCTTTTCATTTGTATCCAAACATATCCTTTTCCCGTATAACAATTAGTTAGTAAATAGCGGAGAAGATTCATGTCGGCAAAGGAAAGAAGCCTACCTACCCATCGCATCTCAAGATTCAGCAAGTTCGCTTCACTTGCTACCCGTGTCGCAGGCAATGTGATTGCAGAAGGCACGAAGCAGATAGCCAAAGGCAACAAACCAAAAGCGAAAGACCTCTTGCTGACGCCACAGAACATCGCGCGTTTAACCGACCAACTTGCTCATCTACGTGGCGCTGCAATGAAGCTTGGACAAATGCTATCAATGGATGCTGGTGATGTTTTAGAACCTCAACTCGCCGATATTCTTTCCCGTCTTCGTTCCAACGCAGACCCAATGCCTGCAAAACAACTCAACGCAGTAATGGAAAGTTCGCTAGGAACGAATTGGAAAGCTGAGTTTCTGTCATTTAACTTCAAACCAATCGCCAGTGCATCAATAGGACAAGTGCACCAAGCCTACAGCGATGCGGGCGATAACCTAGCCGTCAAAGTGCAATATCCGGGCATACGGAAAAGTATCGATAGCGACGTCGATAATGTCGGTACACTGCTCAAGGTCGTTGGGTTGATTCCCGAGTCTGTCGACTACAAAGGATTGCTCGAAGAAGCGAAAAAGCAGCTACATGACGAGGCCGATTACGCACGAGAGGCACAATTTGCCATTCGTTATCATGACGCTTTGAAGGAGCACCCTCATTTTGTGGTGCCCAAGATTCATACTGAAAGTTGCTCAGACTCCGTTCTCGCGATGGAATTCATTGATGGCAGTCCGATTGAGCAAATCGAACATTATGATCAGAGTACGCGAGATTTTGTCATGCACAGCCTACTCGAATTACTGTTTCGAGAGCTGTTCGAATTTAAGATGGTACAAACCGACCCAAATTTCGCCAACTACTTATATATCGAAAACACTCGTCAAATCGGCTTGCTAGATTTCGGGGCCACTCGCGAGTACAGCGAGCGGTTCAGCACTGGTTATCGCCAAGCTTTCGCATCTGTCGTTAACAATGACGAACAAGGCTTGAATAATGCGCTTGAACAAATAGGCTTCTTCAGCCAAACCATCCTTCCAGACCAACGCCAAGCGATTCTCGATCTAGTGAAAATGGCATGTGAACCTATGTTGGTCGATGAGCCCTATGATTTCAAAGTCAGCGGCTTAGCACAAAAGCTTCGCGAGGCTGGCACCATTCTAAGCATGGAGCAAGAATACTGGCATACTCCACCAGCAGATGCCCTATTTTTACACAGAAAAATCGGCGGAATGTACTTGCTGGCAGCCCGTATTGGCGCAAAAGTGAACATTCGCCAATTGGTACAGCCATATCTCACCATCAACAGCGAATAGCCTATTGTTTTTCTGTTACTTTCAAGTACCTTGAGCAAGGTTAAGATGCATAGTTGTGCATCTCAATAACATGCCATACTTCCATAAAACGAATTAACTATCGGGGTACTCGGTGAGCAAGTTTCAAGATCTCTCCACTCTAATCCAGCAAATTGGCCAAGCCGAAGAAGCGGATCAAGTCGCAACGCTCAATGAATCTATTGAAGCGGGCCTCGAGCCCGGCGCGGTTGCCCTGATTCTAGAAGCATTTCCAATCGACGATCGTGTTCGCTTATGGCGAGCTTTACCACTAGAGCTACATATCGACGTGTTAACGGAAATGCGTGCGGACGTACGTTTCTCTATCATCAATGCGTTATCTGAAGTCGAGCTAAAGCTCACTCTCGCTAAACTCGACAACTTGTCGCTCATCGAATGGGCCGATTCGTTGCCAGAGTCGATCATCAACGAAGCGCTCTCGTTGATAGAAAAAGATGAGTTGGAACTTTACGATCAAGCAAACGAGTATGCTGATGAAGAACTCGGCCACTGGGCTGAACGTAAGATCATCACCCTGCCCTTCAACATTACGATTGGGACAGCTAAGCAGTTAATGGAGCGCTATAGCTACGACACGCCTCAACAGGTGTATCTGATTAATCGTAATAAACAGTATCGTGGAACGGTCAATTACTTCGATATCTTACGTGGTGAGCCCGATACTCGCTTAAAAACACTCGTTATTGAGGCTGTGACGGTTCTAGACAGTAAAATGATGCTTCCTGAAGCGGTAGAGGCATTAGAACACAGCACACTGCCCGCTCTCCCTGTAACTGATGCAGACCAAACACTGATCGGTGAAGTCGATTGGCAGTTTGCATTGAGTACACAGCGTGAAATCTACGAAGCACGTTTGATGGCCGGTACAGGTATGGATGAAGGCGATGACTTGTTTGCGCCAGTATTAAAAAGCTCGCAAAAGCGCGGTGTTTGGTTAGGCATCAATTTGCTTACTGCGATTTTGGCGTCTGTCACTATCGGACTATTTGAAGATGTAATTGCGCAGGTGGTGGCTTTGGCGGTGCTCATGCCAATTGTTGCATCCATGGGGGGCATTGCTGGCAGCCAAACGCTCACTCTAATGATTCGTGCGATGGCGCTTAATCAGATCACCCCAGGTAACCGTTTCAAGCTATTGAAAAATGAGCTGGGTATTGGCTCTCTGAACGGCATTGCTTGGGCGTTAATCATCGGCGGGCTCGCCGGATTGTGGTTTCAATCTCCGGTTCTAGGTGGGACCATCGCGCTGGCCATTATCGTCAATATTATTACCGCAGCTTTATTTGGTGTGCTGATTCCCATCATTCTGGATAAGTTTAAATTGGACCCCGCTTTGGCTGGCTCGGTGATTCTAACAACAGTGACAGATGTAGTTGGTTTTTTCGCCTTTTTAGGAACGGCGAGTTTAGTCATGCTTTAAAAGGTTCATTGTTTATTAATCAATCATTAGCATAATAGAGTCAAATTGCATAACGCAGTTGCAAATTGCAAACATACTCAAACTTTAAGCAACGCATGTCACAGAAACTACGTATTTTAGGGCATATTAAAGTTGGCACAGTAACTGCATTATATAAATCGACCCTTCTTAAGCCGAGGGTCACCTAGCCAACTGACGTTGTTAGTGAACTTGATTTTGTTCACATGTATATAAGCCAATCGCACTCTTTGCGGTTGGCTATTTTTTTATGTGGCTATTGCCCTCTTATCCTCTGACCGAGCTCGGTTGTACTTTTCTTACCCACAACAGATTGTTTACTGTTTATAAAATTCAAATATTCGCCCACTAAACCATTAGAAATACCAGCTTCAACAAAAATAAATCACCTACATAAAATAAAACCAAGAAAACACACCCAAGAAAAGAACAAATAACGTCCAAACCAAAAATCTCATCATGAAATCGTTTTCTTTTCATAGAAATCGACTGAACAATCCAGAGTTATAGATAAATTTAATCCATAAAAACAAATGGCAATTCAAAACACTAATTTCACATAGAAAACCTGTCTATAAATCATAGAAAATACGTAAAAATAAATTTTTCAATTTTAGAATTTAAAAATTAAACCATTGTTATTAAAGGAAAAAATACAAACCAAAAACCAAGCAAACGTTTAAATTTCAATTTTATCATTGACTATTAAATTTACATCACGATAATACGCGCCGTTTGCCTGAAAACCAGGTGCTATAATTAAATATTTCAATGTGCGGAGGTAATAATGGCTGGAGACAATAATTACAGTCTTGGACCAGTTCCCAACACGGCCAGAAAAGGCGTGGCATCACTTACAATGGTGATGTTAGGACTCACTTTTTTCTCCGCAAGTATGTGGACTGGGGGTTCTCTCGGTACTGGGCTCTCCTTCAATGATTTTTTCCTCGCTGTTCTCATCGGTAACCTAATCCTCGGTATTTACACTTCTTTCCTCGGTTACATCGGCGCTTCTACTGGTCTCTCTACTCACCTTCTTGCTCGTTTCTCTTTTGGTTCTAAAGGCTCTTGGCTTCCTTCCGCTCTTCTTGGCGGTACTCAAGTTGGGTGGTTTGGAGTTGGTGTCGCGATGTTTGCGATTCCGGTGCATAAAGCAACGGGCATCGATACCAACACGTTGATCCTTGTATCCGGTTTGCTCATGACCGCGACCGTTTACTTTGGCATCTCCGCACTGATGGTGTTGTCAGCAATTGCCGTTCCTGCCATTGCGCTACTTGGCGGCTACTCTGTCATCGAGGCAATAAATAGCGTTGGTGGTATTGGCGAACTACAACAAGTTCAACCAACCGAGCCACTCGATTTTTCAATAGCTCTCGCGATGGTTGTCGGCTCTTTTGTCAGTGCTGGTACATTAACGGCGGATTTCGTACGCTTTGGTAAAAAGCCGCGCAGCGCCGTGATGATCACCATGGTGGCATTTTTCATCGGTAACTCGTTAATGTTTATCTTTGGCGCGGCAGGTGCGTCGGTGACGGGTCAATCAGACATTTCTGAAGTGATGATCGCGCAAGGTCTTCTTATTCCAGCTATCATCGTTCTTGGCTTGAACATCTGGACCACCAACGACAACGCGCTCTACGCATCGGGTCTTGGATTTTCCAACATCACAGGCTTACCAAGTAAATACATCTCAATGGCGAACGGTCTTGTTGGCACACTTTGCGCTCTCTGGCTCTACAATAACTTTGTTGGCTGGCTGACCTTCTTATCTTTGGCAATTCCACCGATTGGCGGTGTGATCATCGCTGACTTCTTCACGAACCGTAAACGCTACGCAAACTTTGAAGCCGCCCAATTCCAAAACGTTAACTGGGCTGGCATTATCGCTGTCGTGATTGGCGTTGGTGCGGGACACTTCCTGCCTGGCGTAGTGCCGATTAACGCTGTACTTGGCGGCGCAATTAGCTTCCTGATTCTTAATCCTATTCTTAACAAAAAAGCACTGGCTACACAGCCAGCGTAAGGAACCATCATGACAACACTACTGATCAAAAACGTAACGCTAAAAGGACAAGAAGGTCTGCAGCAAATTTTGATTGAAGATGGTCAATTCAAGCACATTGAAAGCAACGATGTGGAGCTTAGTCATAACGGTGACATCATCGATGCTGAAGGCGGTATGGCGGTTGCGCCTTTCTGCGAGCCACACATTCACTTAGATACAACTCAAACCGCAGGCGAGCCAAGCTGGAACATCTCTGGCACATTGTTTGAGGGTATTGAACGTTGGGCTGAGCGCAAAGAAATGCTGTCGATTGAAGACGTGAAAGCGCGCGCAAAACAAACCTTAAAATGGCAGATAGCAAACGGCGTACAACACGTTCGTACCCACGTCGATGTTTCAGACCCTACCCTAATTGCCCTAAAAGCGATGGTAGAAGTGCGTGAAGAGATGAAAGAATGGGTAGATATCCAAATCGTCGCCTTCCCGCAGGAAGGAATTCTCTCTTACCCAAATGGCAAAGAGCTGCTAGAAGAAGCCGTCAAATTAGGTGCGGACGTGATTGGCGCGATTCCACACTTTGAATTCACACGCGAATATGGCATTGAATCGCTGCACTACGTATTCGAGTTAGCGAAAAAATACGACCGCCTGATCGACGTGCATTGTGATGAAATCGATGACGAACAATCTCGCTTCGTTGAAACACTGGCAGCATTAGCGCACAAGTTTGATATGGGGAATAAAGTCACGGCCAGTCACACCACAGCGATGGGTTCCTACAACGGTGCATACGCATCTCGCCTGTTCCGTTTATTACGCATGTCCGGTATCAACTTCGTGGCAAATCCATTGGTGAACATTCACCTACAAGGCCGTTTTGATGATTACCCAAAACGTCGCGGCGTAACACGAGTGAAAGAGATGCTGAATGCCAACATCAACGTCTGCTTTGGACACGATGATGTATTTGACCCTTGGTACCCACTAGGCACTGCAAACATGCTGCAAGTGCTGCATATGGGTCTGCACGTGTGTCAGGTGATGGGTTACGACCAAATCAACAACTCACTGGATCTGATCAGCACCAATTCAGCACGTACACTGAACATTCAAGACAAGCACGGTATTGAAGAAGGCAAACCAGGTAGTTTACTGATTCTTCCCGCAGAAAATGGTTTTGACGCAGTACGTCGCCAAGTGCCGGTTCGCTACTCTGTTCGTCACGGTAAAGTGATTGCAGAAACAAAGCCTGCGACGACTCATATTCATCTTGAACAAGCAGAGCAAGTAACGTTCAAACGCTAAAAAGATCGGCGTGACGAAAAAGGCCTGACGACATCGTCAGGCCTTTTTTCTACTGGTAAACATCACTGCTCGCTCTGTCTATTCTTGTCTCATAAACCACTGAACACATTGAAAGGCCATATAAAACGGCTCAGTACCAAACGTTGCACAAGGTTCTGGTGGCTGAATCTCAATTACACCATCGCACTTGGAAATTATTCTAAGCGTTGGGCATACTTCTGACTTCATTTTAGTTGTAGATATGAACCATGACGTCATTAAGCCAGATAGAACCACAATTTTTGGAATTTATGCAGCAAGAGATGCAAGTAGATGCAGCTCATGATCTTAAACACGTAAAACGCGTGGTCAAAACAGCGAAACAGCTCTGCAAAGAAGAAAATGCAGACATCGCGATTGTATTACCGGCTGCCTATTTGCATGATTGCTTTACTTACCCGAAAGATCACCCAAATCGCAAAGAGAGCTCAATCATCGCAGCCAAAAAAGCGGTCGCATTTTTAGAGAGTATCGATTATCCGCAGCAATATCATGATGCCATTGCTCATGCGATAGAGGCACACAGCTTTAGCGCAAACATCAGGCCAAATACGTTGGAAGCCAAAATCGTCCAAGATGCCGACCGTCTGGACGCTTTAGGCGCAATTGGCGTGACGCGATGCATTCAAGTCAGCACTCAATTTAACGCGCAACTATACAACGACAGCGATATATTTGCCGAAGAGCGTGAACTTAACGATAAACAATTCACTCTGGATCACTTTCAAACCAAGTTATTCAAAATCGCTGAAACCATGAACACGGAGTCAGCGAGACGCGAAGCGCAAAAACGCAAAACCTTTATGCAAACGTACCTAGAGCAGTTACACGACGAGGTAACAGCGTAAATGTCAGAAAGCTATACGTTAATTAAAGAGCTTAAACGCCAACTAAAGTTAGCTGGGCTGCATTATGCGGATGTTGCACAACACCTTAATTTAAGTGAAGGAAGCGTCAAACGTTTACTCGCTGAAGGTCAGCACATTAGCCTTGAGCGCTTAGAACGAATTTGCCAATTGATTGGTTTAGAAATGGCGGAACTATTTAAGCTCGCGGCTGCGCACAATAAAGGTCTAGAGTCGCTAACGTTAGAGCAAGAAAAGCAGCTGGTTGACGATAAAGCCCTGCTGCTCGTGGCGATCTGTGTTGTAAATGGCTATCAGTTTGAACAAATCGTTCAGCAATATACCTTCAATGAGTTGGAACTGGTGCAAAAGCTTGCTCATTTGGATCGGCTGAACATCATCGACTTGCAGCCAAATAACAAAATTCGTTTGCGTATATCTCCGACATTTAAGTGGCAGATGGGCGGCCCTATTCAACGGTTCTTCCAACAGCAAGTTCAAGACGCCTTTTTCCAAAGCTACTTTTCTGGTGAAGATGAAAAGTTCTCCATGGCAACAGGATTGATGAGTGTACCAACCAACAAGAAGCTACAACAGAAACTGCAAAAGGTCATCGATGAGTTTTATCAGGCTTGCCAAAGTGATAGCTCTCTCGATATGGACGAAAAACACGGCACCTCTCTGATTATTGCGATGCGTCGCTGGACGTTCCCTTTGTTTGAACCATGGGAAAGAAAACTCCCCAATAAGTCTCGCAATTAGTAACTCAATAAATAAATGGAAATAAAAGTAACGAATTTCGTTACTTTTGGTGGCGTACAACGTCACTTGAAAGAGAAAGCTGGTTTAATAGTTCATTGAGCATAAAGTGCTCCCATCTCATTCGACTTTGTTTAATCGGGGCCCGTATGTTTTTCTCAAAACGCTTTTTTCCTTACTTTGTGACGCAATGCCTTGGCGCACTCAATGACAACATCTACAAAAACGTTCTGTTATTGATGGTGACATACAGCCAAATTGATAACCTACCAATATCCGTCAATCTATTCGTTAATTTGGCGGCAGGCTTATTCATCCTACCTTTCTTTCTATTCTCAGCGCATGCTGGTGCCGTCGCTGACAGCATGGACAAAGCCAAATTAATCCGACGTCTAAAGCTCATCGAACTAGCTATCATGTCTTGCGCAGCAACCGCTATTGCCACCCAAAGTGCCATGCTGATGCTGGTATTGCTGTTTATGACAGGCACTCAATCGGCCTATTTTGGTCCCGTGAAATACGCCTTGTTACCACAAGCGCTCAAACCAAATGAGCTTGTTAAAGGAAATGCTTGGGTTGAAATGGGCACGTTTCTTTCGATTCTTATAGGTACGCTTAGCGCAGGCCTGCTGCTAGCCATTCCTAATGGTACCTTGATTGCTTCTTGTACCGTGATTGCCTTGTCTTTGCTTGGGTTCATGAGCAGCGTGAATATTCCAACGATGCCTAGCCAATCGAATGACAAAGCGAAATTTGAACCGATTTCTGGTTTAAAGAACACGTTAAAAGTGGCAAAAAAACAGAGAGGCATCTGGATGTCTATTCTTGCCATCAGTTGGTTCTGGTTCATGGGTGCGACTTACCTAACTCAATTCCCTAACTTCGCACGCGAACATTTGTTCGCAGATAGCACTGTCGTTTCTTTACTGTTGGCATTGTTTTCGATTGGTATCGCGACAGGCTCTTGGTTGTGTGAAAAACTTTCTTTCAACCGCGTTGAGCTTGGTATTTTGCCATTCGGTATCCTTGGTCTGACAGTCTTTGGCGTCGACTTGCTATGGGCAGTCCCAAGTTATCCATCACTTCCGGTGCACTTTTATGATGTGCAAAGCTTCGTTGCTGAATCAAAACATCTGCGCGTCATGATTGACCTGTTCCTTGTTGGTGTAAGCGGAGGTGTCTTTATTGTTCCTCTTTATGCGTTCATCCAATCGCGTTCAAACAAAGGGGAGTGTGCACGTGCCATTGCTGCTAACAACATCATGAATGCGTTGTTTATGGTGGTGTCTGCTTTGGTTTCGATCGTTGTACTCAGCGTACTAGAGCTTTCTATTGTGGAACTGTTTGTCATGATGGCAATAGGTAACTTCTTCGTGGCAATCTATGTCTATCGTCAAGTACCGGAATTCACACAACGCTTTATCAGTTATTTACTCAGCCATTGTATGTATCGTGTGTCCGTAAAGGGGCGCCAACATATTCCTGAACAAGGTGCTGCGTTAATCGTGGCTAACCATGTTAGCTATGTCGATGCATTGATTTTGATGGGAACCTCTACTCGCCCGGTTCGTTTTGTGATGGACAAATCCATCAGCGAGCTACCTGTTCTTAAATATGTATTCCGTCATGCCGGTGTTATCCCGATCTGTTCTCCACGTAAGTGTGCCGACACTTACCGACGAGCATTTGAACAGATTGAACAAGCACTTAACGACGGTGAGGTTGTCTGTATCTTCCCTGAGGGTCGTTTAACGTCTAACGGTCAATTGGGTGAGTTTCGCCCTGGTGTAGAGAAAATCCTTGAACGTAACCCTGTTCCTGTCATCCCTATGGCGTTAAAAGGGCTTTGGGGTTCTTTTTTCAGCCACAAAGGCGGACATGCTCTCACAAAACGACCGACTCGTTTTTGGTCAAAAGTGGATGTTGTTATCGGTGAAGTGTTAAGTCCTGCGTCTTTAAATCGTCATCAATTGCAACAACAAGTACAGGATTTACTGGGCTGAGTCGCTTGCTACAGCAGTCAAACTTTGCAGCAAAACGTAAATATGCACCACAAAGCACAAGTAGTTTCTTGTCAATTAGAGTAGGATATCTACGACGTCATAAATCTAGGAGGTATTATGAAAATCATCATCTTACATGGTCTTTATATGCATGGGCTGGTCATGCAGCCTCTTAGCCAAAAGCTGAGAAAACTCGGATACGAAACGCAAGTACTCAGCTATAACACTGTTGCTATCGATGAGTCTTCACTGTTTGATTCTATTGATCATTCGCTTAATCCACTGACCACAAACGTGCTCGTGGGACACAGCTTGGGGGGCTTGATGATTAAGCGCTATCTCGCCAACAGAAAACCGAGCACTAACTTAATCTCTCATGTTGTCGCTATCGGTTCGCCTCTTAAAGGCGCGTCCATTGTAGGTCGAATTCAAGATCTCGGATTGGGTGCAATTTTAGGCAATTCGCCACACCACGGATTAAACAAACATGATGACGCCTGGGATTTCCCTCAAAAACTCGGCAGTATCGCAGGAACGATGCCGATTGGCGCTCGCCCATTGTTGATCCGTAATGACAACACCATGTCGGACGGTACCGTTACCGTAGAAGAGACAAGACTGGACGGTATGCAAGATCATATCGAAGTGAAGCAAACGCATACGAGCCTGATTTACAACACCTTCGTGCCGCAGCAGATTGATCACTTTATTCGCACAGATTATTTCCGTCGATAGCACACTTTTCCATCATACAGATGGAATCGACTTTCCAAGCTATTCAGTTCGCAGTACTATCCTAGCTCCACTTCTTCACAACTTGGATGAAGTGGTACATTTTTAATTGTTCTCAGGGCGGGGCGAAATTCCCCACCGGCGGTATACTTTTTCAAGTGAGCCCGCGAGCGCTCGATTCGTCGAGGTCAGCAGATCTGGTGAGATGCCAGAGCCGACGGTTATAGTCCGGATGAAAGAGAATAAGAATACACCAGCATAGCGAGTCAGATCGCTAAGAATGCTGGTGCACTTCTTTTTGATCGTATTTTACGGCGATCTCTCATACCGCCCTGATTCTGGTGAAATTTAGGAGTTAACCATGAATCAGTCATCACTACTTGCCGAATTCGGCGACCCAATTACTCGCGTTGAAAACGCACTTATCGCTTTAAAAGAAGGCCGTGGCGTACTGCTTCTTGATGATGAAGATCGCGAAAACGAAGGCGATATCATTTATTCAGTCGAGCACCTCACTAACGAGCAAATGGCATTGATGATCCGCGAATGTAGCGGCATCGTTTGTTTGTGCTTAACAGATGCTCAAGCAGACAAACTGGAACTGCCTCCAATGGTGGTAAACAACAACAGCGCAAACCAAACCGCATTTACGGTTTCTATTGAAGCGAAAGTTGGTGTAACAACGGGTGTTTCAGCAGCAGACCGCGTAACGACCATTAAAACGGCGGCAAACCCGCACGCAAAACCGGAAGATCTTGCTCGCCCGGGTCACGTATTCCCTCTGCGCGCACGTCCAGGTGGTGTAATGACTCGCCGTGGTCACACAGAAGGTACGATTGATCTGATGCAAATGGCAGGGCTTCAACCCGCTGGCGTACTGTGTGAAGTGACCAATCCAGATGGCACGATGGCAAAGGCACCGGAGATCGTAGCATTCGGTCGCCTCCACAACATGCCGGTACTGACGATTGAAGACATGGTAATGTACCTGAACCAGTTCGAGTTGAAACTGGCATAGTCAGATCTCAGCTCTTGAAAAAAGCCGCGCATTTGTGCGGCTTTTTTGATCGATCCTCTTTGCACTTGAGTAGTTATACTTATTGAAAACAAGGGGAACAACACCATGAAAGGATTACTGAAACTCGCCGCTCTCGTTAGCTTTCTCTCCATGAATTCGCTTGCTCTTGCATCTGAGTGCCCTGATATTCTTCAAGGTAAGCAAAGGTTGTTAAACTCAACGGAAGAAGTCGATCTATGCGAAAGCTTTAAGGGAAAGACACTACTAATCGTCAATACAGCAAGCCAGTGCGGCTTCACTCCTCAGTTCGAACAGTTAGAAACCCTCTATCAAACTTACAAAGACCAAAACTTCACCGTTATCGGTTTCCCGAGCAATGACTTTCGACAAGATAGAGGAAGCGAAACGAACACTGCGAAAGTCTGTTATCTCGATTACGGGGTAACCTTTCCAATGATGGCTCGCTCTTCAGTATTAGGTGTAGATGCGAACCCAGTCTTCAACCAGATTACTAACCAAGCAGGCATAAAACCAAAATGGAACTTCTACAAGTTTCTAATTAGCTCTGAAGGTAAAGTTATTGCTACTTTTCCAAGCTCCACATCACCGACAAGTACTACGCTTACCAATATGATAGAGCAACAATTATAAGGTGACGACCATGACAACACGCTCAACCATGCTACAACTCGGTTACTTAGGCCTGGTTCCATTTGTGTTTAGTTTAGGGCTGATTTTCACTGACATCTCATTCTTCAATTTAAGTGGTCAGCAATTTTTCATCGCATATAGCGCCGTTATATTAAGTTTTTTATCCGGCATCCTTTGGGGTAATGGCATTGAGCATTACTACCATCGCCTTAGCCGAAATATATTAATTCTCAGCAACCTTTTTGTCTTACTGGCTTGGGGCGCATTACTGCAGGGCCACAAACATTACGCAGTCGCAACCCTACTCTTAGCAATTGGGTACCTTGCTGTTTGGTATGCAGAAAAGCTCGTGAGGAAAGTCGAACAAGACGCCGAGCCCAAGGGATATCAAGGAATGAGGAGCAAACTGACCTTCGGCGTAATCGTAATGCACGGATTGGCTTTAGTTTCATAACCTGGTCTGTCCAGTTCTAAGATCACAAAAAAACGTCTTTTTATAAAACAATGTTCATTTCGTGAATGCACACATATTTTGAACACTGTTTTGTTTCATTTATGAACCAATCCACATATAAGTAATTCAAAGCATTCACAAAGGATATGAATATGTTTTTTCGCAAACTTTTGTTTAGCACTGCGATGATCAATGCAACGACAGGTTGCGTGTCTTACCAAGCACAACAAGCCGCCGCTCAAACAGTAAATAATACAGGAGCCGTGCTTACCAATGTGATTAAAACCACGATTGCTCAGCCATGTAATGTTGCAATCACTGCTGCTAGCTTGTTTTATCCGCATGCCATATTTATGACTAGTGTTCCGAATCAAGCATGTACAAGCGTTCTTAGATAATACGAAAGTGATAAGCATAAAAAAATGGCGACTCTACCGTCGCCATTTTTAAGCTTCAATGCTATTTACAGTTACAGCGTCAATAAGTAATTAACTAATTGATTGTACTCGTCGTAAGTACGAATTTCGTTGGCCAAAACAATGTATTTATTGTTCACAACCACACCCGGAACCCCTCTCAACGTGCTGGCAGAGAATTGCTTATCAAAACCTTTCTGCATTGAGTTTACGGCGAAACTATTGTACGCCGCATCAAACTTCTTACCTTCGACGCCATTATCAACGAACAGCTGTTTCAGCTCAGCTTCGTCTTTTGGCGCTTGTCGCTTTTGATGAATTTGGGCAAACATAGCAGGAATCATTGTATCTTCAACTCCTAGCGACACCATCGTCGCGTAGGACTTGGCCATCGGAATCGCCATATCTCCGCCCATGAACCCCACATGTACCTTTTCAAACTTTGCCTCTTTTGGCAGAGCAGGTTTTAAACGCTCAATAAGCGACTCAAACTTGTAGCAATGTGGGCAATAAAAAGAAAAGAATTCCGTCACAACAGGTTTCGATGCTTTCTTAACATCCAGAACTTTGTAGTGCTTCCCTTCTTCAAATTGCGCTGCATGAGCGGTAAAAGTCAGTAAAAGTGCACTACATAAGGCAAGTAGTTTTTTCATTGTTTATTTCCTTGTGGCATTCAAATGCCAAATCATTTCATTTGGTAAAAAGGGGTAAACCCCAAGTAATTTGAGATGAGGAATTAAACAATCGGAGGACGATAAAGCTTGGTGATCACTGTCACTACTTTTTCGACTAGAGGCCTATCAATCAAAGCAAGGCTATAAGGAAGAAGCAGTAAGTCGTTTTGAGATAAGTTGGCGGGAATTTTGACCATGCAGGAAGAGCTACAACTCGTGTGAGATTGTTGTGCCTTATTGATGGCTGACTCATCGTGATGTGATTCTACGCAGTCGTCATTGACGCCAAGTTGTTTGTGCAGAGCAGCCTGTTGAACAATAAGATCGCGTACTTCAATTGTTTTCATCGGAGCGGAAGCCTCCGCCACAGGAGCGACACTACTCAAAAGCATAGCAACTAAGCAAACTATCGCAGTCAACAATGTACGGTTAAACTTCAACATAGCTACATCAAGGAAAATGGTGATTTAAGATAATACATGATAACGATTTGACTTCAAGATACGGACTCTCGGCTCGCTAACAAACTCTGTTCTTTGACCATTTTAGGCTAGTGAATTTTCTCTCTAACGCTCCCTCAGTACACGAAACCAGCACAACGAGCTATTCACCGTTCGGATACTCCCCTCATCAGATACCAGCAACAATTCGATAAAACTTGAAATCATTATGAAACACGAGTAATAGTTAGAACGGTTTTTGTACGAACAAGGAAAGATCAATGCTTAAAAAAAGATTCTTTAAGACAAAAGATGAAGTCGAAGTCACGTTCGAGCTAGATAAAGATCAGTGGGACTCTGTCCAAATTGCTGGAGACTTCAACAACTGGCAGCCAGAACCGATGAAATTAGTGAAGAAAAGTCGTCAGTTTAAATTTAAAACCCGCTTACCTAAAGCGCAGAATGTTCAGTTCCGTTACTTGCTCGATGACGCGAAGTGGGAAAATGACCCACAAGCTGATGCTTACGTTCCAAATGCATTTGGCAGCGACAACAGCGTCGTATGTACCACCGAATAAGCGGTAATTTCGCTTTAAGATTCCATACCTAGGCGCAAACGTTGCGCCTTTTTACATCTCTCGAAATGTGATTGGTGATTAGATTTAAATCATTAATTGGCAATTTTATCCAATTAACTCATCCGATAACCTTATTCTGAGAAAGCTTTATTTGAAATAATTCGTAAATTTGTTTAAGTTCCATTGATATTAAATATTGTATACATCACTTAAATGAACGCACAACAAATCAAACCATCTCTAATCATTGTGGAAGACGATCCCAAATTACAAACTATGTTGGGTGAGTATTTTGTTGAACAAGGTTTTCAGGTCAAATGTATCGACAATGGGACGGACGCACCCAATGCGATTATTGACACACAACCAGACGTGGTGCTGTTAGATTTGATGCTACCCGGGCAAGATGGTCTGAGTGTATGTCGTCAAATCCGAGAATGCTACAAAGGCAAAGTGTTGATGCTGACAGCAAGTGATGATGACTTCGATCATGTCGCCGCATTAGAAATAGGCGCAGATGACTTTGTTACTAAACCCATCAAACCTCGCGTATTGCTGGCTCGTATTCGCATGCTATTAAGAAGAAAAGAGGCGGCGCCTACCGAGTCCGAAAACGGCCTACAAATTGGTGTTCTGTGTTTAAACCGATTGCGTAAATCGTGCGTAATGAACCAAGAAGAAATTGCGCTGACAGACGGCGAGTTCGATTTGTTGTGGGTTCTTGCAACGCATGCTGAAAAAACACTATCACGCGAGTGGCTGACCAAAACACTGCGTGGTATTGAATACGATGGAACAGACCGCACCATTGATAATCGCATAGTGACACTGAGAAAGAAGCTAGGCGATGCTTCTTGCTCACCACAAAAAATCATTACCGTTCGCGGCAAAGGCTACCTATTTATGCCTGATGCATGGAATGAATAATGAGACGGATTTATCTGGAAAGCTTTGTTGGCCTTATCATTCTGTTTATGGCTAGCTTGTGGGGATACGAGTTCTTAGTTTATGAGATCAACACAGATTATGACTACCTGTTACAAGAGCATGAGGGTCAAGCTTTTCACGATCTGATCTACCCTATCTATAAAGAACACGGATTAGAATATACTCAACAACAGTTGGAACAATTTGCCACATCAAGCCATCGTTTGTTGGTGCCTCATACGCTTGAAGAGCTTCCAACAGACATCAAAAAGGCGTTTGAAAGTGATACCTCCGTTAACGTCGCTTACGATGAAGAAAGGGATATCTGGTTCCGCCTAGATGCGAGCACGCCTATCTTTAAAATGAGCGATAATCCGAATAGTCCTGTGGTTAAAGCTGCCAACTTTGATGACAATATCGTTTGGTTGTTCTTTTTAGCTGGATTTGCTCTGTATTGCATATTGTTGATCTGGTTCTTAAGCCGTCGGATTCGAGAGCTAGAGAGAGTGACCGTTGAGTTTGCCTCAGGTAACTTCAAGGCTCGAGCTAGTACCTCAAGCGCTAAGTCTGTTGGGACGTTGAACAAAAGCTTTAACACGATGGCCGATAAAGTATCTCGCTTGATCACTAGCAATAAAATGCTAACTAACGCCGTTGCACATGAATTGCGTACCCCAATCTTCCGCTTACAATGGCAAGCAGATTTGTTATCGGATTCAACCTTAACTGAACAACAGAAAAAGTATGTTTACAGTATCGTCGAAGACATTGACGAGATGGAAGAAATGGTTGAAGAATTGCTTTACTACGCAAAGATGGAGCGTCCTGACACAGCATTACAAACTCAAGAAGAAGTCGTCCTATTCAACTTAGTCAAAGAGTTACGACAGAGATGGCAAAAAGAGACTACGCTCGCTATCTCGCTTCAAGAAGTAAACTCAGAAAACGTTCTTGCGTTTGCTGACCCAAAATTGTTAAAGCGAGCCTTAGATAACTTGCTGCGCAATGCAATGCGATACGCAGATAAGCAGATTTTAGTAGAGATAAAACACGATCAGCACCGCTGCTTCATCAATGTTCATGATGATGGCATAGGTATTGAAGAAAAGCATTGGCCTCATCTATTCGAACCATTTTACAGCGCGGATGAATCTCGCAACAAAAAGACGAGCGGGTTTGGGCTCGGGTTGGCGATTGTCAGACAGATAATGGAGCTTCAACGTGGAGAAGTTTCGATTTGCCATAGCCCACTTGGAGGAGCTTGCTTCACACTTAGCCTCAAAAAATCAGACAGTTAACTTAACCTTCCTACCCCGTTTACAGAAGACGACACTTCAATACACTCAAGCGACAGAGCCCAACAATAAAACAGTGTACATTTAATCCATAAGATTCACACACTAAATGGATAGTACTCATGTATAAATCTTTTATCCTGATTATGGCGCTTACTTCTACGCTTACAGCTTGCGCCTACAACCAAAAACCTGTCGTCGACATGACCAATGTCGACCCTAGTACATATGAACAAGACTTTCTTTACTGCCAAGGCTATGCAGAAAATGTCGACAAATCAGAGGCAGCGAAATCTGAAGCCACTAATGGGGCAGTTACAGGCGCATTGATCGGCGCAGCTGCTGGTGCGCTAGAAGACGGATTAGGTGGAGCGGCTGTCGGTGCTGCTGCCGGCGGTGCTGTAGGAGCTGGAGCTGGTGCTTTGAGTGGAACAAATGATTCAACCAAAACTCAATCTCTCGTATTGCGTAAATGCCTCCAGCACAAAGGATATACCGTCTACGATCTTGATTAAATAAGCACTTTTCTTAAATTATCACGCGATGGATTCTATTCACAAATGTTTCACGCTGTAACGATTAATCTCGTTACCTCTCTGGGATATGTGTTCCATCCCAATGCTTAAATAGTAAGGTCATATTTTGAAGCCAGGTAAAACAGGTATACGCCGTGTCATGGATGCGACCGGCTATTCATTTCAAGGATTGAAAGCCGCATGGACACACGAAGCCGCTTTTAGACAAGAATTGATTCTCGCCTTGGTGCTTTCCGTCTGTGCTTTTTTCCTTCCTGTCACCACATACGAAAGAGTGCTGATGATCAGTAGCCTGTTCTTGGTATTGATCGTCGAACTCATTAATTCCGCCGTAGAAGCGGTTGTCGACCGTGTTAGCGATGACTGGCACGAGCTCAGTGGTAGAGCCAAAGATATTGGCTCAGCAGCAGTATTTGTTGCGTTAACTCTTGCCCTTTTTATTTGGGCTTCGTTCTTGCTCTAATTTTTATTCAAGACACTCATTATGAAGACACATGATTTACAACAGAGAGGTATCTCTTACGTTACCTTTACTTTCCTGTTGGCGCTGTATTTCGCTCTCGTCGTAAATATCCCTATTTATAAAGAACTGATCGGCATCTTTACACACTTAGATAATGTCAAGATTGGATTTATTATCACAATACCAATTTTCTTTCTTGCCGCGCTCAATTTCCTTTTTAATTTATTTAGTTGGCCTTGGATCGGCAAGCCGTTCTTTATAATTTTAATCATTGTTTCAAGTATGGTGAGCTACGCAAGCTATAACTATGGCACACTTTTCGATTCTGGAATGATTGCCAATATTGTTGAAACCGATTCGAGCGAGGCGAGTTCTTACCTGAGTGCTCACTCTGTAATTTGGACGCTGATTATGGGAGTTATCCCAGCGATAATTGTCTTTAAGGTCAAGCTGCAATCTCAACGTCACCAATTACTGTACTTCTCTGTTACCAAATTAGTATCGATGCTGTCGTCGCTAGCTGTCATCGCCGTCATTGCCAGCGTGTACTATCAAGACTACGCATCTGTAGGGCGCAACAATAGCCACCTGAAAAAAATCATCATACCCACCCAGTTCGTTTATAGCGCGACCGGGTATGTGAAGGAGAAATATTTCACCACGCCAAAGCCATATCGAGAAATCGGCACAGATGCAAAGCAGTCAGATAGCGCCGTACAGCAAGCACAGAGCAAACCAACACTACTGGTTTTTGTCGTAGGAGAAACCGCTCGAACGCAGAACTACCAACTCAATGGCTATACACGAGAGACAAACCCTTATACTAGTAAATTGGATGTTATCTCATTTCAAGACGTCGCATCTTGTGGCACCGCGACTGCTGTATCTGTGCCTTGTATGTTTTCACAGCTCACGCGAAACGAGTTTGAACGCACCAAAGCGGATAACCAGGACAATGCTCTCGATATAATGCTGCGCGCTGGGGTTGACCTCATTTGGAAAGAAAATGACGGTGGGGATAAAGAAGTAGCCCACAAGATCAAGAAAATTGAAGTGGATCGAAAGCAAGTAAGCCCTATGTGTAATGGCCAAACTTGTTACGACATGGCGCTATTAGATCATTTTGATCAGGAAGTCGCGGATATGCACGGTAACCGAGTGGTCGCCATGCACCTTATAGGAAGCCACGGTCCGACCTATTTTCAGCGTTACCCAAGAGACAACGCCTTCTTTAAACCAGACTGTCCACGTGCAGATATCGAAAACTGTAGCATCGAACAAATAGTGAACACATATGACAATACAATACGCTACACCGATCTTGTATTGGCAGAAACCATCAAAAAACTTAAAGCGTTAGAGTCTGAGTATAATACCGCGCTAATTTACATATCGGATCACGGTGAGTCACTAGGCGAAAACGGATTGTTCTTACATGGTATGCCTTATGGCCTTGCACCAGATTTCCAAAAACGCGTTCCTTTGATTATGTGGCTGTCTTCAGGCTTTAAACAAGCGAAGCAGATCAATACTGACTGTTTGTATAAACAAGCACAGAATGCAGGCCAATACTCACATGATAACGTGTTCCACTCTTTATTAGGCATTATGGATGTACAAACTCAAGCCTACGATAGCAAGTTAGATATATTCAAAGCCTGCCGAGCCGTTTCCTAAATCATTCAATAAAGCCTGGCTCAAAGTGTGAATCAGGCTTTTTCTAACAAGGTATTTAAACTCATCGCCGAGCCAAGCGTTATACTGACAGTCCGCGATCCATACATCGAGATAAGGACTAGGATGAAAATTGGTATTATTGGTCTAGGGGATATCGCTCAGAAAGCATATCTTCCTGTTATCACTCAGCTTCCAAATATCGAACTTGTATTTTGTACCCGCAACCCAAACACACTTGAGAGCCTAGCTAGGCAGTATCGAATCTCAGAGATCTGCCAAGACTACCAGCAACTTCTGCACTTTGGCGTCGATGCCGTCATGATTCATGCGGCAACAAGCGTACACCCTCAAATAGCGGCATTTTTTCTGCAGCATGGAATTCCAACCTTTGTCGACAAACCATTAGCGAATAGTGCTGATGACGTGGAAAAGCTGTACGACATTGCCGAAAAAGAGAGACAGCCACTCTATGTGGGCTTTAACCGTCGTCACATTCCACTTTACAACCAACATATGCCACAAGTGCAGCAAGGCAACATATCTGACTTAAAGTCGCTACGCTGGGAAAAGAACCGTCACCAACTACCGGGGGATGTTCGTACCTTTATATTTGATGATTTTATTCACCCATTAGACAGCGTTAACGTCACAGCCAAAGCCGATCTAAAAGATGCTTATGTAACTCATCAACTTGAAGGTGGTCAGTTGGCGCGTTTAGATATTCAGTGGCAACATGGAAATACTTTGCTCCACGCCTCGATGAATCGCCACTTCGGTATCACTACAGAGCGCGTTCAAGCTTGTTATGCAAACAAGGCAGTTGAGTTCGACTCCTTCGTTGAAGGCAAACTATGGCAAGCTAACCAAGAGCAAAAAATCAATTTGAAAGACTGGACGCCAATGCTGACGAGTAAAGGTTTCCATTCGATGTTGCTCGATTGGTTTGGCGTCGTTGAGTCTGGAAATATTGCTGATGAAGTAGTAACACGCAACATTGCCAGCCATCGATTGGCAGAGCAAATTTGTCAATATCTCGAGAAAGTTGTCTCTAGATAATGCGATTCTTGGCTATATGCTTGATTGAGTATTACGCTCTATACTAAAAAGACTTGCATTAAGGAAGGCATTCATTCTCTGTTAAGACTACGGCGATTATTCTATCAATCAGGTGAATGAGGGCACAAAAGCACACATTGACAAAACAGACGGTTTAGATTTGTTTTACGGTGCTCTCAGGTATCTGAATCATCACATTCAAGAATAAAGGAAATAGAATGAGAACACTTGGTAACATCATTTGGTTTGTATTTGGTGGCGTATTTATGGGGTTGCTATGGTGGTTTTTTGGTATTTTGGCCTTTATTAGCATCATCGGAATACCTTGGGGGCGTGCGTGTATCGTTATGGGTAATTTTTCCTTTTTCCCATTCGGTAAAGAGGCCATCTCACGCGATGAATTGACCAATGAAATGGACATTGGCACGAGTCCGCTCGGCGTTATTGGTAACGTCCTTTGGTTTGTATTTGCAGGCCTTTGGTTAGCTATCGGTCACGTACTTTCTGCCGCAGCATGCTTTGTCACCATAATCGGCATTCCGTTTGCGCTCCAACACCTCAAGCTAGCGGTTATTTCACTCGCACCAATTGGTAAAACGGTTGTATCGTCAGAAGAGGCTGCAATGGCTCGATACAACATCAATCGTTAGCAAAAAGCTAATGCGCTTTCTATCCTCTGGGCAGTCATGCTCAGAGGGTAACGCCCGTCAAAAGTAAGCCTATAATCGCTATCGCATATTCAATAATGGCTGATTGTATATTCATACCGTCACCTTTACGTTGAAGTTTATCCTAGCTCAGCACTGCTTTACTTTTATAATTAATCAATACACCCAAGTGAGTTCAAGATGCTAGACTCATAGCGTCGTCACTGATTCAAACTCCAAGAACGACGTAACGAAAAAGCGAGCTATCCTATGCTCGAAATATGGGTTCTTTCCCCCTCGAAGTAGAGTTCAACAACAAAAAAGACGAACTATAAGCATAGCCAAAATTAATGCTTTTCGACCTAAAATATCTCACATCAATCAAAGAAAGCTTCTAAGATTTTCTCTTTTTGAGTAAATATAGACAGTTACAGTAGCGAAATTCTTCTCGGTAAAACTCCCCACTCAATCTCATGATCAGTTTTTTTAAAAAACAACAAAAATTCGTTGTTATCTAGAGTAATTATTTTATTTGTCGCAGAGCAATTCCATCAATATCATTTGCGACATCGGAGTGCTAGAGCATTGAACTTTTTAGCATTTATCACAGGTATAGAACGTAAAAAACCTTTTATTACTTATTTTTCTTTTTACATATGTTCTAACTCAACGTCTATTCAGACAGGAATATACCGTGGATAAATATCAAGCAGCTTATGCTAAGCGTCTAGAGAAACTAAATGGGGATCCATCTCCTAAAACGATAGCCCGCCTTTCGGCTTGGGATGCGTTTTTTAACAAGGAGTACGAGCTCCAAGACTTGGAATACCGACTATCGGACGCAGCGCACCAGCACTATGAACAGTCGCATGCGAAGAGCGACATTAGCTTCAAAGAATTCAAACGAGCGTTTTATAATGAATCCATCAAAATTTACAATTTAACGGATGGCGCTTCTATCCAGAAAGTATTCACCCCATTACTTTTGCTTACAACGCTCTGGATAGTGTTTGTATGCCTATTTAACAAGTGATCATCAAACTATTCCAACAACGATCAGTATGGGACTACAGGTATGGCTCTATGTAAGGGGGCTAGTCGGCTCTCCTGAACTAAATTAGCGACTCAATTACCCGCAATTCCATAGGCTAAAAGTGACAAGGGCATCCATCGATGCCCTTTTTATTCAAAGGAACGCAACCTAGACCTTTGGCCCACTTGGGTATAAAACCATTATGCGTTAAGCTGCACGCTATTATCCGATTGATAAAGAGTGGAGCGAAGTGATGGAAAAAGTAGGCTCTCGAGCATTGATTGTCGAAGGTGGAGCCATGCGAGGCGTATTTTCATGCGGCATACTCGATCATTTTCTTGCTAGCGAGTTCTCTCCATTTGATAGCTTTTGGGGAGTGTCTGCGGGTGCTAGCAACTTGGCTGCCTACTTAGCTAAAATGCCCGGACGTAACTTAAAAATCTACCTCGATTACAGCTTAAGAAAAGAATTTATCTCTCCATCTCAACTTCTACGTGGTGGTGATATGATGAACTTAGACTGGATGTGGAATGTCACCCTCGAAGAACTTGGCATCGATAAATCTGCGCTCAAAGCTGATTCACGACCTTTCTTTTTAGGCGTGACGCGTCAAGACAATGGGCAAGCGGAGTACCACCTTCCTGATATCGACGACTTGGCAGAAACAATGAAAGCCAGCAGCGCACTGCCTGTACTTTACCGAAATGGCGTATCACTGAACGGAATTCAATACGTTGATGGTGGCGTCTCAGACGCACTTCCTGTTGCAGAAGCAATAAAGCGAGGAGCCAAAAAGATTATGGTTTTACGCAGTCAGCCCGCAAGCTATCAAAAGCCAAGAGGAAAATTCAGCGCCCTAACTAGGAGGATGTTGAAAGAAACGCCCGGATTAATTGAACCTATGTTGACACGTGAAGTTCGCTACAATCAGACCTTAGCGCTGATCAACAACCCACCACCTGGTATCGAAATCATTCAAGTGTGTCCTCCTGAAACATTCAAGTTGAAACGGCTGAGTCGATCGCCAGCACCACTGCGTCATGCTTATGAGTTAGGAATTGAAGCAGGAAAGGAAGCCATCATACGATGGAGTCAGAAGTAGAAAAAAGCCACGTGGATTAAACGTGGCTAACGCAAATTCGATGGCAGTGGATTATCGTATTTGCTTCTGGTCGAGCCCAATATTCAGGCTCAAAACTGTTTTAATTTGCTCGCTAACTGAAAAAGCGAGTAGGCAGTCCAAACTAGTAAGTTTCAAACAACCCAGAGTTGTAATCTTGGATGGCTTGTTCTATCTCTTCCATGCTATTCATGACAAAAGGGCCATAATGCACCACGGGTTCATTAATTGGCTCACCAATAAAGATCAGTGCACCACTCTCTTTTTCGGCCTGCAATTCAACCCATTCACCTTTCGAGAAAATGGCCATTTCGCCTTGATTGATCTCACGACCTTTTAATTGAATACGACCTTTATAGACATAGAGCATCATGTTGTTGTCTTGATCCGTGTTCAAATTCAAAGCTTGCCCCCCCATCGCTCTCCAATCGGCTACCGTGGCAGCAACACCTGTCTCTGTTAGCGGCCCCTGAATTCGTTCGTTGTTTATAGTCATATGACCCGCAATCAAACGTACAACCCCCGTATTCGGAGTATCAAACTCAGTGATCGTTTCAGGTTGAAAGTCATGATATTGAGCTGGCTGCATCTTATTTTTCGCAGGCTGGTTAATCCAAATTTGGAAACCATGCAATTCGCCTTCCTTCATAATAGGCATTTCGCTATGGATGACGCCTCTTCCTGCCGCCATCCACTGTGCACCACCGGAACGAAGCTCACCAACATTATCCATATGATCACGATGCTGGAAATGACCTTTCAACATATAAGTAAGCGTCTCAATACCTCGGTGCGGATGCGGAGGGAAACCGCCGATATAGTCAGCGCGGTCTTCTGATTTGAGTTCATCCATCATCAAAAATGGAGAAAAACTAGCATGATTGAAACCCGCTACTCGGCGAATTTTCACTCCATCACCATCAGCAGTAGGTTGCGCAGGAATAAGCTGACGAATTTCTCTGAATGTACTCATACTAGTTCTCCTAGTTTATCTTTGTGACCGCTTGCAAATCGCATGTTTAATCTATGGCTATCTATAAGGTTCTATTTTAGGTTGATGAGCTAAAATTATGAGCCATACTATTCGTTCTACTTATTCAACTTTTTCGAACAATACAATTTATCGAGTTAATAATGAGCACATTTAATTTATCTAAAATAAATGTAGCTATTTTCTAAACAAGGTGTATAGTGTGCTTTGGCTCTTAGAAGAGAGCTGTTAATGCAACATTTAGTTTAAGTTTCCTCTCAGTAAAATCTTGAATCCCCAATTCAGACACCTGCGTACAACTTCCTCTTGATTGAACATTCAATAGCTTAGAAAAGATCCACAAAACAAATCATAATTTTAATGTTTAATTCAAAGGTATTTTTATGTCTAAAGTAACTGGTTCAGTAAAATGGTTTAACGAAACTAAAGGCTTCGGTTTTCTATCTCAAGACAACGGCGGCCAAGATGTATTCGTACACTTTAACGCTATCGTTTCTGACGGTTTCAAAACACTGACTGAAGGTCAGAAAGTAAGCTTCAATGTAGAGCAAGGTAAAAAAGGTCCTCAAGCGACTGAAGTAACTCCTCTATAAGACTGCTTTTCTTGGTGTAGCATGCCCATGCTGCACCAAACCTCTCTCCTTCAAAAATATTCTTTCATCAATCACTCAGCCTAATTTTAGGCATTGCTTTGTGCTATCTAAAATAAACTGAATAGTACTGCTTAATTTATTATTTATAGGAAAAATCATGTCCTCAAAAAGAACTGGCCGTCAAAGGCATTGGTATCAATTACTTAACAAAGAGAAAATCACTAAAAAACAGGAGAATAAATGTTAGAAATTGAATTTAATTTAGAACAACCTCAAACCTCTTGGAACGCTAAAATACATCAATTAAATGGTGATATTTTACGAAGGCACGTATTACCGAAACTTCTTTCTCATAGCTTCATGATCGATTTTGAATATTGTGAGAAAACGCAATCTGGAACTATTCTCTGTGATTCAGGTTCAAAGTTAGGAAGTTTTACTGTTAACTGATTCAGTTTTCATGCATTAATGGATAATGCAACTAATTTGGAAGGTATCCAATGGCTAGAAAAAGTAAGAAGCAGTCAGAAAAAGACAAAAAAGAGTCTGAACAAAACGCGGCGGCGGTAAAGCAGAAAACTCGACGCCGCATAGAAGACATTATGGAACAAAGAGAATTTGATAAGTTATTCGATCTATAAATGCTCTCTAGTGCTTTCTCTGCCTTTATCGTTGTGCAAGGTACCGCCACCTACCTTTGCTCAAACGAATCTCCACTCTTTTAGACTACTCTTCTAATTACACGTGCCTCTCACACACGCAAAAACAACTGGCTCCTCTATACTCAAGTGACTTGCAAATAGTCGTTTCGCTCACAGGAAAACCCGTGACTAATGACAGTTAGGTTATTTGCGTATAGCCAAAGCGATATTTTTGCGTATAATCCCTCTCGTTTGCTTCGTATAACCCCAATGATATGGTTTGGGGGTCTCTACCAGTTCCCGCAAAGTGCTGATTACGAAGAGTTGAGATCATCGTGGGTCTTACTCTTTGTGATAGCGTTCGATTTATTTCTATCTATACCTATTCTTAGAGTAACTGCATCCACAATACACATAAGGTGGAATATGAACGCATTTATTCAAGGTCTTCCAAAAGTAGAGCTGCACTTACATATCGAAGGTTCACTTGAGCCGGAACTCTTATTCAAATTAGCAAAACGAAACGGCATCGAGATCCCTTACTCTTCTCCGAGTGAACTACGCAGCGCATATCAGTTCACAGACTTACAATCATTTCTCGACCTCTATTACCAAGGAGCGGGAGTTCTGCGTACGGAGCAAGATTTTTACGATCTCACTTGGGAATACTTACTGCACTGTAAAGAAGACAACGTTGTTCATACCGAAATCTTTTTTGACCCTCAAACACACACAGAACGCGGCATAGACTTTGACACTGTTATCAATGGAATCGCTCGTGCGCTAAAAGATGGTCACGAAAAACTTGGCATTACCTCGCAAATTATTGCGTGTTTTCTCCGTCACCTTTCAGAAGAGAGCGCCATAGAGACCCTACAGGCTATTCTGAAACACCGTGATAAGATCATTGGTGTTGGACTAGATTCTTCAGAACAAGGTCATCCGCCAGCTAAATTCAAGCGCGTATTTAAACAAGCAGTAGAAGAAGGCTTACTTACCGTTGCTCACGCAGGTGAAGAAGGCCCCGCACAAAATATTAGCGATGCAATTGAAATGCTTTACGTGAGCCGCGTGGATCACGGTGTTCGCTGTGTTGATGATGAAGCATTAGTTGAATCCTTAATCGAAAGCCAAATGCCACTGACAGTGTGTCCGTTATCGAATCTTAAGCTATGTGTATTCGACGATATGAAAGATCACAATATTGTGGATTTGCTACGAAAAGGTGTCGCCGTAACGATTAACTCAGACGATCCTGTGTACTTTGGTGGCTACATGACGGATAACTTTCTGGCCGTCAACAACGCACATCCAATGAGTAAGAGTGAACTTGCCCAATTTACAATGAACGCGATTGATGCCAGCTTTATCGATAACGAGTTAAAGGCGAAATATC
Source organism: Vibrio sp. 1457 (assembly GCF_033340195.1). Classification (NCBI taxonomy): domain Bacteria; kingdom Pseudomonadati; phylum Pseudomonadota; class Gammaproteobacteria; order Vibrionales; family Vibrionaceae; genus Vibrio; species Vibrio sp. 1457. Next base: position 18,980 of record NZ_JAWOWA010000005.1, on the reverse strand, counting down.
GTCACCTTGTTAGCCAATACGTAAACCAGCACGAAGCGTTGCAATAAAGGCATAGTGCCACGCCTTAGGTCAAACGCGTAGGTATTAAAACCCTACAAAAACTCTGTGGTTAACCGCATTTATAAACGCTAGACTGAGAAAGCTAAACTAGCACACAAAAAGGAATAGAATCATGATTCAACAAGGCCAAGCTCTACCAGTTGCAACTCTAAGTGAGTTGACTGCCGATGGTATGGTGAACCACGACGTTACAGAACTGTTTGCGAACAAGAAAGTCGTACTCTTTGCTGTACCTGGCGCATTCACCCCTACCTGTTCAGAAGCCCATCTACCAGGCTATGTGGTATTAGCTGATGAGCTAAAGGCAAAAGGTGTTGATTTAATTGCGTGCGTTTCTGTAAACGATGCATTTGTGATGCAAGCGTGGGGCGAAGCTCAAAACGCTTCTGAGATTTTGATGTTGGGTGATGGCGACGCTAGCTTTACTAAAGCATTAGGTCTTGAAATGGATACAGGCGGCTTTGGTGGTATTCGCTCACAACGTTACGCAATGATCATTGAAAACGGCACAGTGACTAAGCTAAACGTTGAAGAGCCAAAAGAGTTTGAAGCAAGCAAAGCAGAAACGATTTTAGCGGCGCTTTAAGCTTACTCCTAAATACAAAAACGGAAGCCATCGCTTCCGTTTTTTGTTGGTTAACGCATTCTCACAACACTCGTTTGTTGCTTACGCTGCATTTCCGCAAAAGTCAGCACAAACGGGGATGACTGCTTTACACGGCTTGGTAATGAAGAAAGCGCATTGTAGGCATCCTGCTTCGTTTTAAAATCACCAACAGTTACCGTATACCAACGCGTGCCTCGGCTGTTTTTCCAGTTAACCCAAACCGGATGCTTAGGATCGATATAGCGAATATAATCTTTCACATCTTTTTCTTGCTTTAGCGCGAGTACCTGCATCGTGTAATGGTTTGGGTTTAAATAACCATATGCATCCTGAGAGGTCATGACTCCAACACATTGGCCGCTATCGACCTCCTGCTGGTAAGGCATAGCGCAGCCCATGAGCGATAAAATCAATGTCAAAGATAAAATCTTGTGCACGTGTCACTCCATTCTTGTTCTAGTTTCTTTTCTCTCGCACCCAAAAACACAAAACGCTCTTGGTCAGGTAAAAACACACCCTTACAAGAGGGCCTGTGTTTTAACGCAACGAGTATTCCAAAAACGTAAGGCGACCACGTTGGTCGCCTTAGTAAACTGATTTAATAGAAAATTAACAAGATAGAGTGATATAGACAGAAGTTCGCTACTGTTTAGAACCAGCTAGCGACCAATTGCTTAAACCAGTCTAAAATTCGCTTGAATAAACTGCCTTCCTCCACGGACTCCAATGCAACGAGCTCGGCTTCATTTACGACCTTACCGTCGACTTTGTAAAGCACTTTACCAACCACTTGTTGCTCAGAAATTGGCGCAACTAAATCACCGTTGTATTCAACTTCCGCTTGCAGATTTTTTACATCTCCTTTTGGCAAAGTGAGATAAACATCGTTAGCTACGCCGACAGTAAGCTCGTCTTTTTCGCCCATCCAAACTCGAGCTTTCGCAAGTTCCGCACCCGCCTCAGTCGGCATTACCGTATCGTAAAAGCGGAAGCCATAACTCAACAGCTGCTTGCTTTCTGATTCACGAACATTCTCACTCTTCGCTCCCATCACTACGGCAATCAAACGCATATCACCTTGTGTTGCAGAAGTCGCTAGACTATAACCCGCGCCGCTTGTATAACCAGTTTTCATGCCATCGACATTCATACTACGATCACGAAGCAAGCCATTACGGTTGTATTGAGTGATGCCATTGTAAGTAAACGAGGTTTCGCTATACAGCGGATAGATATCAGGTAAGTCACGAATAATCGCTTGGCCCAACTTGGCAATATCATAAGGTGTCGAATATAAACCGTCACTGTCTAGGCCGTGAGGGTTGGTGAATGCCGTGTTAGACAATTCAAGCTTGGCGGCCCAACTATTCATCAAACTCACAAACCCTGATTCACTTCCCGCAACATGCTCAGCAATAGCGACACTGGCATCGTTACCAGATTGAACAATCAGACCACGGTATAAGTCAGACAAAGAAACGGAAGTATTGACTTCAATAAACATTTTTGAAGAATCTGGGAAATTTTTTGCCCAAGCATTTCGGCTGATGACAACCTCATCATTCAACGTAATATTGCCTGTATTAATTTCTTGACCAGCTACATAAGCAGTCATCAACTTCGTTAAACTCGCGGGGTTTAAACGTTTGTGGGCATCACGTTCAACCAGTACTTTCCCCGTATGGAAGTCCATCAAAACATAACCACGAGAACTGAGTTCTGGCGCATTTGGCACAACTGAAGGCGCAGCATAAGCCAACGAGGATACAGCAGCGAACCCTGTAATTAACACTGTGTGTAATATAGTACTTTTTCTCATCATGACATCTTATCTTAGTAGCATTTAAGGCTTACAAACGGTACCCGAATGAATTCAAAGCGCGGGATTACCTAGTTAAAAAACGAGTATATTGAAACGGCGCTCAGTTACAGCCACCTTGTTACGATTGGTTACTTTTACTCAATGTTTGTCGAAAATAATGAGAGGTAGGTAGAGCTTTCGTCTTGAAGAATGAAACAGGAGCGAAAATAATTCCGTAACGCTATGTTTTTTGAGAGGGGAGAAAAAGCGCGCAAGTCAATTCAGGGAGTAAGTTGGTATAGGAAAAGTAGTTGAGCTTTTATCCATATCTAAATAGGAAACAACAAAAACAACCAACAATAAGTCCAGTTAATTACTTACCAAGAAAACATATTGAAAACGCATCATAAAATCGTAATTAATTATCGATAAATTTAAAAACCTAATATTATAATTTATGTAAATTTCATTTATTATTAAATCGGAGAAAAATACAGCTTTCCTTTCTTAAAACTAAGAGACGATTTTTTCGATGTTTTTAGGTTTATCTCATCAGAGAACTTGGTATAACAGTGAGGGATAAGGCATCCGGACTTAGCGCGAAAGGATAACCCACTGTTATTTAAGTTCACACGCTGCTTTTTAATGACTAGAGACTTTAAACTGCGGTTACCTTGGGTTTGTGTAGCTATTCTTTGACGTACCCCAACCCAATACGACTCAAACGACGACATCATACATATCCTCTTTCATGATATAAGCATTAATAATTAAACATCGCTAAAAGCTAAGCTTGTCTTAAATAAAAGTACTAGAAATTAATTTTATTTCTTCAAAACAAATCAACCCGCATATTCCACATAAATTTAGTGGTTATGTCAAATATTAATTATCATTAATTTCATTTATAATGGATATAAAATCGGTTTATAATTTTTAAATAATTTAATTATTAGAAAGAAGTATAACCAGTCCATATTTAACATGGAAATATGAGCTTTGTTTTGCATCATAACATATAAATACATTAAAGATTCATCTACGAACTAAATGCTCTTCAATAGGTGATATAAATTAGAATTTCGAGACTAAATGAGAATAAAAATAGCGCACCGTATATGGTGCGCTATAGATTTGATTAAGGTCACTGTATAAGCATAGATAAAACTAAACTCATTTGACGTAGCTAGGCCAAGATTGCTTATGGTTTAAGTTTCAATACTTTATCAATATCTTCTGCGCTGTGGCGCTCAGGTAACTGCTCCCATTCTTCACCCCATGAACGGTTCACAATTCGACCACGTTTTACCGCTTCACGCTCATCAATTACTTTTGCCCAACGCACAACGTTTTTGTAGCTTTCTACGTCTAAGAATTCAGCCGCATCGTAAGCACGACCCAACACAAGGTTGCCGTACCATGGCCATGTTGCGATATCAGCGATGCTGTACTCATCGCCACCTAGGAATTCATTGTTCGCAAGACGCTTGTCTAATACATCTAACTGACGTTTTGCTTCCATTGTAAAGCGGTTGATTGGGTACTCGAACTTCTCTGGTGCGTACGCGTAGAAGTGACCAAAACCACCGCCTAGGTATGGCGCAGAACCTTGCAGCCAGAATAACCAGTTCATTACCTCAGCACGCTTAGCGCCTTCTTTTGGTAAGAAATGATCAAATTTCTCTGCTAGATAAAACAAGATGTTGCCAGATTCAAACACGTTCACTGGCTCAGAACCCGAACGGTCAACCAATGCCGGAATTTTTGAGTTTGGGTTAACAGCTACAAAGCCAGAGCCAAACTGGTCACCATCGCCAATCTTAATCAGGTATGCATCGTATTCTGCTGCCGTTACGCCAGCCGCCAAAAGCTCTTCAAACATGATCGTCACTTTCTGACCATTTGGGGTACCCATTGAGTAAAGTTGGAATGGGTGCTCACCAATTGGAAGCTCTTGCTCATGACGTGCGCCAGAATCCGGACGGTTGATGCTCGCCCACTGACCGCCGTTTTCATTATCGTTTGTCCAAACTTTTGGTGGAATGTATTCGTTAGCCATTGTTTTCCCTTATTGTGTTTGAATGCATCTTCAAACTGACGGGTCTTACGCGCCAGCAAGCATTATTAACATCACCTCTTCGCCAACTGCGATTAGGCATACTCAAGATATTAGGTCGAATTCGCTAAATAAAAGTCCTGCAATCTCTTTTAGTTAGAACCTTTGGTTATGGGATTTTCTTTCACGCTATAAGTAAAAACGTCGCGATAATGTGAACTAGGTTCGAGATGCCAACGATGAGTAAGCTACACTCGGCGGCGCACCTCTATTTGGGGATTTAGAACAACCGCTAAACTTCAAAGTCACCAAGAATGAAGTTGTTCTGGATACCTTAGTTCAAACAACTTACGTGCGTGATAGGCAGTTAAGTTAGATAGTTAGAAAGAAAAACGCCCTTCACTAAATCAATGAAGGGCGTTTTAATGTATTCGAAACCGTTACTTAGCTGATTCAAACAAACCAGAAATACCTTTCAAAGGGAAAAGCCTTGCTTGCTCCAACCCTCTCAACGTTACCGTATTCAGGTCATCAATAAAGAAACGACTGGTCATCGTGTGTTTGCCACCATTAATGAAAATCTCGATGACAGAATTGTCGATATATATATCAATCGTCTGCTTAGCGTCCAATCTTGGTGCTTTTCGAATGCTACCAAATTCTTCTGCGTACAAATGAGACATGTGACGACGGTCCAGCATAAACTCGTGCTTTGTCGCACTAAAGACGATGTTGTCACCTTTGAGGTTACTCAGCTCAAGTTCAAAGCCATCGCCCTCAAGGTCTAATTGGATCAAACAACTTGTGCTTTCCAGTGTATGGGACTGTGCAAAGACTACCTCTTCTTTTCTTAAACTCTCCAATTCAGGGAGTGGAGTTTGAACAAGAAAACCATCTTTCAACGTTAGTTCTCTAGGAAGAGACAACATTCCTGCCCACTGGTGTGTGACCGATGGCGTGTCGATTTCTGGCAACCCTATCCATGCAATAAGAATGCGACGCCCATTCTCATCTAAATAGGTTTGTGGGGCGTAGAAATCAAACCCATAATCTGGCTGTAAAATATCTTGGTGGTTTTCTAAAGTCATCGACTCTAGGTTCAACTGATCACCCACGATATACGCGACAGAATAGATGTTTTTGAAATCATAAGGATTACTACTGCTCACGCCCTGTGGAGAAAACAGCATCACCGATTGACCATTAATCTCAAATAAATCAGGACACTCCCACATGTACCCAAGGTCAGAGAACTTGGTCTTGATAGGACCTTTATGCTGCCACGTTTTCAAATCTTTGCTTTGATAGAGCGCCATAGAACCATGCTCGTTTTTGGTTTGAGCACCCACCACCATCAAATAGTCGTCGCCTTTCTTCCAAACTTTTGGGTCACGAAAGTGCTCCGTGTAATGTTCGTTCTCAATGACTACACCGTGCTTTTCAATGCTGCCGTCTGAATCCATGGTGGCAAAACACTGTGTTGGGATTCGATTCCAGTTTTGGTCACGCTTGTTGCCAGTAAAAAACAGCAAAGCCTTGTTGTTTTCCACCAAAGCGCCGCCCGAATAGACACCATGTGAATCGTAGTCTTGGTCGGGATGAAGACCCACGCCATGATCAGTAAAATGGATGAAGTCTTTAGTAGAAAGGTGATACCAATACTTCATTCCATGGACTGGTCCCACAGGCGTCCACTGGTAAAAGATGTGGTGCTCACCATTGAAATAGCACAACCCATTTGGGTCATTTAACAGCCCAAATCTAGGGGCGATATGAAAACTAGGAAAGCCTTTATCTTGCTGACGTGAAAGTGTCATTTCTTCGATATCACACTGAGGGATTTGCTCAAGTCGGCGATATCTTTGCTCTACAGTCCAACGGTTGTTTAAGCTCATAATTTTTCTCAACTGAAATTGGATCTGAAGATCATTGCCCAATAAATTGCAGCAACTCTGTCTGGGTCGGAAGCGCGGTCATTGCGCCTTTTTGCGTCGTCGCTAATGCACCACAGCCATTTGCCCATTGAATCGCAGAGCTAACAACAGGATGATTTTTCCAATCGTCATGCCGAGACAGGCATGCCAGTAGCCCTCCGACAAAAGCATCACCCGCACCTGTGGTGTCAATCGGACTAACGACTTGACCTGTGATCAGTTCACTCTGACTTTCAAAGACGCGCCAAACACCTTTCGCACCTTGTGTCACCAAGACCAAAGCAATATTCAAAGAGGCTATTTGTTGTAAACCTTGCGCCATCGACGTTGAGTCAGTTAAGAACAAAAGCTCTTCTTCAGAGAACTTAACCACATCGGCCATCGCTACAGCCTTCATCACGACAGCTTGGATTTCTGATTGATCTTGCCACACTTCATCACGCAAGTTAGGGTCAAAGCTAATGAAACCACCAGCGGCTTTTGCTCTTTTGATCGCCTCAAATGTGCTGCTTCTACTTGGCTCATTTGCCAGTGAAATTGAGCAAACGTGTAGCCAGTCACCTTGCTTAAAGTTTGGGATGTCTTCAACAGACATAAACTGATCAGCGCTCGGTTTTACCATAAATGTAAAGCTGCGTTCCCCTTGATCGTCTAAATCTACCACCACTGTTGATGTTCTTTGCTCAGGGTCTTTAACGAGAAACTCCGTGCTCACGCCCTCTTGATCGAGCGTTGATTGCATGAAGCGACCAAATGGGTCATCACCTACACGTCCAAAAAACGCACTCTTACCAGATAGACGAGCAATTGCTACGGCGACATTCGCTGGTGCACCACCGGGACATTTGAGTAAAGAAGTCTCAGATTCCGGTATTAGATCGACAACTGCATCACCAGTTACCCATACTTGATTCATCTTGCTTACCTTAAAATTAAAGCCCTGATAGTCCAACGTGTTGAACACCTTCACTACCAAGTAAAAATTGAAAAAGGCTAGCCAAGCCATTAGTGCTTGGCTAGCACCCCAAACATTTAGGAAAAGAAGTGGATTTTGGGGGACTCCACCCTTAAGGAGTTCAGATTAAGCCGCTGCTTTTTTACCGACTTTAGCGCGGTCACGCATACCAAGAACAATGGTGAGAACAAATGCGGTCAAGAACGCGATCACCATACCCGCGATGTAGTACCCAATCTTCTCTGGCGTAATGGAAATGATGCCTGGAAGACCAGCTGCGCCCAATGCCTGAGCTTTCACATTAAACATTGTGATGAACGCACTTGATAACGCCGCAGCGCAAACTGCCGCAATAAATGGGTAACGTAGTTTTAAGTTAACACCAAACATAGCCGGTTCTGTAATACCCAGCAAACCCGTAACACCCGATGGAATCGCAATACCTTTCATCTTCTTATCTTTGCTCATCACGCCCACCGCCAACGCTGCCGCTCCTTGAGAAACGTTAGACATCGCCGCAATAGGAAAGATAAAGGTGCCGCCCGTCGTCGCAATATCCGCAAGAAGTTGAGTTTCAATCGCAATGAAGCTGTGATGCATACCAGTAATAACAAACGGAGCATAAATAAGACCAAATACCGCACCACCAACAAAGCCAGCTGTGTTGTATAGCCAGTTCAGACCATCACCCAATAGGAAACCGATATCACGCGTGAACGGACCGACGACAGTAAACGTCAGCAAACCCGCTATGAAAATCGCCAGTAATGGCGTTAAAAGGTTGTCTAAAACAGAAGGGATGACTTTACGTAAGCCTAGCTCAACCTTCGCAAGAATGAATGCCGATACCAAAACCGGTAACACCGAACCTTGGTAACCCACTTTTTGGATTTCAAAGCCAAGAATATTCCAAACCGGAATGTTGCCAGACACAGATGCGCCGCCGAATCCCCAACCATTCAGCAAGTCAGGGTGAACCATCAACATACCTAGCGCCGCCCCTAAATATGGGTTACCGCCAAACTTCTTACTGGCTGAAAATGCCAGCAGAATAGGCAGGTAAACAAACGGCGCGTTCGCAAACGTGTTGATCATGTTCGCCAAGTCTGTCAGTCCTGGGTTGGCATCAATCAAAGATTTGCCATCAATGAACAAGCCTTGAGCAGTCAATAGGTTATAGATACCCATCAACAAACCACCAGCGACGATTGCTGGAATGATTGGAACGAAAATATCAGACAGCCCTTTCACCGCGCGCTGAACAATGTTTTGTTTCTCTGCGCCAGCAGACGCAACGTCGTTGGTGGACATTTCACTCATCCCCGTCAACTTCGCCATTTCTGCATAAACTTGGTTTACGATGCCAGATCCAAAAATGATTTGGTACTGACCCGCAACTTTGAACTGCCCTTTTACTCCTTCAAGGCTATCAATCGCTTGTTCATCTATTTTTTGCTCATCTGCAACGGCAAGGCGTAAGCGTGTCGCACAATGCGCAAGTGCGGTGATGTTGCTTTTACCACCTAATAGAGTTAACAACTCTTTTGCTACTGCCGGATAATTCATTTCATACCCCATTGGATTATTATCTGAGCTTGCGAAATTTTCGGGAACGTTTGCAAAACAGATTTTTGCTCAATAAAACCAAATGATCAAAGATAAAGCAGAGAGAATGTGAGAATGATCGTCAAATTCTCTCCCTAAGAGCAGTATAGGAGGTTAGAATCGCTACTTATCAAAGAGCTTTTCATCTTCTCTTTGCAAACAATCCCAAAAACGAAAAACAGAATGGATAGGAACAATGGCGAGTCTGCATGATGTCGCCCGTCTGGCTGGCGTATCAAAATCAACAGTGTCACGGGTTATAAACGATGAATATGGCGTAAAAGAAGCGACAAAACTGAAGGTCCGCCAAGCAGTAGCGGAATGTGGCTATGTGCCGAACCAAGTCGCTAAAGATCTAAAATCTCAAAAGACCAATCTGGTTGGTGTCATTGTTCCTCGGGTTTCCTCTCATGCCACATCCCAAGGTGTCGATGGATTAACCGATGTCCTTGAAAAAGCCGGGAAACATGTCTTACTTGCTAGCACTCACCAAGCCCACGAAAAAGAACTGGAATACATTCAGATCTTTAACCAAAAACGGGTTGAAGGGATCATTCTTTACGCCACCCACCTCGATTCCAAGCTGGTAAAAGCAATTCAAAACTCAGCCGTCCCAGTTGTGCTCGTCGGTCAAGATGGTTCCATGTTTAATATTCCAAGCATCATTCATGATGACGCACGAGTAGGGTTTGAAGCGGGAAATAGACTGGTTGAAAAAGGTTGCCAAACCATGGGTTTTATTGGTGTGCAAGGTGACGATATCGCGGTAGATAAGCAACGCTCTGAAGGATTTGTTCAAGCGCTACAGCATCATGGTTTTGAGCTCGCCTTCCATGCTCGTGGTGACTTTACCATCGATTCTGGCTATTCATTGGCAAAACAACACTTAACAAAGAACCCTAAGCTAGATGGCTTGTTCTGTGCGACAGACCGTATTGCTATCGGTGCGATGAGAGCGATTCAAGAGCTCGGGTTAACACCGGGTAAAGACGTTTTAGTGCTAGGCGTTGGTGATGATGAGCTCGCATCAGTGTGCACCCCAACCTTATCAACATTTAACTATGCATTTGATAAAGCAGGGGAAAATGGTGCGAAACTGTTACTAGATAGAATTGCCAACAGAAGTTTTGAAATGAGTAAGATGGTACTAACCTTCAAAACTATTGAGCGTCAGTCCTGTTAATGAAAAAGCGCCAACTGAAATCAGTTGGCGCTTTTCTTATTACTCTTTGTAGGTTAGGTCCCTTTAGAACCAAGTTTCCATTTGCAGTGCAAACAGAACTTCACCACCATCACCCATCGTTGCAGCACCCGCATCCTGGCTAATCGAGTAGCCATTCAAGTCTTCGCTCCAATCAACGTAGCTAACTGCAAAACGTAGCTCCGGACGGTCAAAGAAACCTGCAGCGGTAGACATCTTAAGCGTTGGTGCAATTGTCGCTTTGTAAAAACTGCCACTTGCTTTATCAATCGCATTGTCTAGGTCCATGTATTGGTATGAGCCTTCATAAACCATCTCAAAGTTCTGCGTAAACTCTTGCGCTAAGCGGATGTTGAACGATGCCCACGTAAATTCATCATTTTTAGCAAAGCGATCTTGGCTGTGTTCTGCTAGCAACGCAGGTGCTACACGCCAGTTGTCGCCGATGCGTGTTACACCATAGCTGAACAAGCGTACGGCTTTTGCGTCTTCTAACAAATCTCCGTTTGAACCGATGCCTTTAAGTTCCGCACCCAATCCATCACCCATCAAAATACCGGTTTTAGAGAAGCCTTCACTCATGCCAAAGAAGTTATCGCCATGGTAGGCAAACATCGCATGTAAACCTTTGTCCGCTGCTCCTTCTACGCGATCATTGTTATCAGCTGACGTCATGCCGCTCAGCATCAATTGCCAATTACCGAAGCGGTTGTTCATTGTCGCGATATAGTTTTCAACATCCGTTGACGAGCTATCAATCTCACCAAAATCACGACCATAGATCGAGAAGTTTGCTTTCCATGATTCGCTCATTTGGACGTCATACACACCAGCACCAGTGCCAGATAAGAAAACAATATCCGAGTCAAAGAAGTGAATGTCAAAGTTATCACGGTCAAATCGTTTACCAGCCCAAAACGTCGCGTCAGCAAACGCACTTGATTCAGAGAACATGCTCAACTTGTTTAGCTCAGCATATACCTGACGAACGTTTAATTGACTCTCGCTCGCCGTCCATTCGTTATTGGTTTCCGTACTATCTGCCAACATGATTCGGAACAATGCGCTGGAACCATCATCTGCAAAACGTTTGTGAATAAGGTTTGCTTCCACATAATGATCATCCTCTACCCCTAATCGCCCAACTGGAGCGCCAATAGCACCAGCTGCCGTCATGTAAGGACCAGTGCCCACTGCACCATTCAGATCGTCATTAATGAGCAGCCCGGAACGAGCGTAGCCATGAAACTCAAAGCTTGAGGCTTTCTCATTTGCTTCTGTGGATACTTTTTCTGTCTGTTCAAGTCTCTGTTCTAATTCATTAATTCGCTTTTCAAGAGCGTCAACATCTGTTGTTGCGAATGCAGGTGCTGTAACCAGCCCAAGCGCTACTGCCATCGTCAAAGTGTGTAGTTTCATTTCCATAGTCTCACGTAAATTTATACTTAGGTTATTTGCAAACGTTCCCAAGTAAAATTGCAAACTTATGGTGACTTTAAATACCCATCTAAAGTCTGAATTTCAGAGCGCTCGTACTCAGAGCGTATCTACCACTTGTATCAATGAGGGCGATAATATATAAACTTTTCGGGAACGTTACCGTTAAGAGGCCATTTTGTTACTTCTATCACGTTCAATTGTGTTACTTACAGAAAAATCATTAACCAGCGCACATTTGAATTAATTGTTAGCGCTAGAGGAAGTAGTTTGAAGGTGACAGGCTACAAAGAAGGGGTTTAGTGTTCATTTGAGAGAATAGTGCTCACTCGCTTCCCTATGCTACTTGATGGTAACTCATCTCTATTTGTTGATGAAAAGTAGCAGCTAAGGTTGAACGTAACTAAGAGCGAAGCGGATCTCGATACCTCATTTCAAACAACTTGAAAGGCTGTTAAGACGAGATAAACGACCTTCATTTTCTGTGAAGAGCGCTTTGTTGTTCTAATTCAAGCTAACGAAACACTTTTTTGGACAGAAGTACGTTAGAATACATACCCTAAAGTAGTCATAGATTTATTCAACCACTGCCTGAAAATGGGCCAGCCGCTCCCATTAATCAGAATGATAAAATGCCCAATAGAGATACATGAAAAAGCCAACTGTAATCACAGTTGGCTCAGTATTTCCCCTTGAACTTTTAAGCCTTATATTGACTAGAGCGTTAGTTCGGAAAGTGTTTATTTAAGAAGTCCAAAACATGAGTAACGTACTTCTCGGTATCAAAGACAGGTGCACTGTGTCCTACACCTTCTTCAATGAAAAGTTGGTTGGTAACTCCATGCTCATCAAGCTTAGCCTTAAGTATCTCACTTTGAGATAGAGGCACTCGCTTATCCAAGGTGCCGTGTAACTGTATATATGGTGGAGTATTTTCATTCACATAACTCGTCGTTGATGCTTTCTTGGCAAGCTTTGGAATATTGTTTGGAATATCTCCTAAGAAACGAGATACAGACGATTTTTTGCTGGTTTTCTTGCCACCTTTATTACTTAACTCAAGTAAATCGGTAGGGCCAAAAAAGCTTACTACGGCTGAGACCTTGTACTTTGGTGGCTCATAGAAATCTACTTGGTTGTATGCCGAGTTAGTCGCACCAATAAAGCCAGCGAGGTGCCCGCCAGCAGAGCGTCCCATTATCACAACATTGTCCGCTTTAATACCGAGCTTTTCAGCATTGTCGTACAAATAGTTCAGTGCATCATTAATGTCTTGTACTGGTTGAGGAAAGATCGCTTCTCCACTTAAACGATAATCAACTGAAGCTAGCGCATAACCTTCATTCAACACAGACTGAAGTAATAATGGGTTCTTTTCTGGGATGGCGTCTTTGCTCCCACGTTTCCATGCACCACCATGTACCCAGACTAATAACGGGTACTGAGTATTTGATTCAACCGAAGGAGTATAAAGATCGAGTTTAATCTCTCTTTCACCTACAGTTTTGAACAAGATATCCTTCTCTACATTGAACTCCCCAGCCAAACAGACAAAGGGCATAAGTAGCAGAGAGGTCATCGCAGACTTAATTTTCGTATTCATTGTTTTGTTATTCGCTTAAAAAAGTAAGTAGATTAGAAAGTCGCTTCAGCAGCTAACCAGTAGCGTCGGCCATCTTCAATGTAGCCAAACTCTTCCTCTGTGATTTGCTCATCGAACAAGTTATAAACCGCTGCCATTAACTTCACATTCTTAGTTACACGCCAGTTCACACCGAGATCCACGTAAGTAATAGAAGGTGCCAACGTTCTTGTGCTATCACTAGTGATGTTGTTTTTCTCTTTGCCTTGATAGTTCATGCGGGCCCATGAAGCAACATCATCACGCACTGCCCAATCACCATTAAGTGAGAAGATATGTTCAGGTGCTTGTACAAGAGGCAAGCCATCATCATCGTCATTAGTGTTCTTTTCACTACGAGTATACGAGTAGGTTGCACTTAGTGTAATTGACTCTGTAATACCCTTAGATACGGAACTTTCTGCACCATAGCTGTTCGCATCATCAATGTTGACGTAAGTGCGGTCGCAACTTCTGCTATCAGTACACGTCGGATCGACAAACTCACTTTCGATCTTGTCTTTGAAGTCGCTGTAAAACAAAGTAATGTTTGCAGAAAGGTCTCGCTCATTAACGTAATACAGTCCCATCTCTGTATTGATGGAGGTTTCTGCTGTTAAGTCTGGATTACCGTAAATAGAACAACGCCCTCTACAGCTCTCTTGAACCCACTCTTCGTCCATTTGTGTCAAACTAGGTGCTCGATAACCCGTAGACACACCACCTTTTAGCGTCCAACTAGGGTCAATAGACCAGACCCCGTAAGCTCTTGGGCTAAATTGCCCGTCAAAGATCTCATTGTCGTCGTAACGTAAACCAAGGGTGAGAGCGAATGTATCCGTGAGATACCACTCGTCCTCAGCAAATACTGCCCATTGCTTGTTTTTAGAGGTCAATGACAGTTTATTATCAGTCAGATCCTTTTGCTCGAAAGATGCGCCCAGTGTTAAGTAGTGAGCATTAAGAGGCAGACCCCATTGCGTATTAATTTGACTATTCTCGACTTCTTTATCTGCACCGATATTTTTTACTGTTTCATTACTGATAAATGAAGAACTTGTACCCCAAGAGTAGTTTCCGTCGTGGCTAAAACCAATAGATTGGCGTTCATATTCTCGTACTGCAACTTGAGACTCTCGCTCCACTGATTTACCTAGAGTGGTCTCTCGCTCTTGGTTATGATTGGTGAACTCCAGAGTAAAAGTGTCATCCGAGGTAGGTGTGAGGTACAAAGAAGCTCGATAGTTGTCGAGTGTCTTACCTGCATAACCACCTTCAATTTCATCTTCTTTTCTTTCCTGATACAGTCCAGTCAAAGAAGTACTCAACAGACCATCAATGACAGGGCCAGCAAGGTAAAGCTGCCCTTGATAGCTATTTCCAGATTTTGAATTTTCTTGAAGCGTCGTTTCTGCACGCAAGCTTCCGTGCCACTCTTGATAATTTTTACGCGTAATAATATTAATCACACCCCCCAAAGCATCAGACCCATAAAGGGTTGACATAGGGCCACGTACAACTTCAATACGTTCAATTGCACTCAACGGGGGAAGCCAGTCTTGTTCAGTAAACGTACTACCATTAGTTTGAGTTTCTCGACCAGACTGCTTCCTGCCATCAACAAGAATGGCCGTATATTGAGCAGGCATACCTCGAATTGAGATATCTTGGCCATCACCACCTCCTGTAACGGTTACCCCAGGTATATCACTTAAAGCATCAGTCAAATCTTTATATGAGCGATTTTCAAGTTGCTCTCGGGTGAGAACACTTATTGTTGCTGGCGCTTCTGTGACATTCTGTTCGTAACCAGAGGCTGTAACCACTACGGTTTCCATTGCTGTTGTATTGATACCAGTCTCAGGTAACTGGTCATTTGCAACAACGACCATAGGTACAGTAATACAAGCAGAAACAACTGATGTAGAAAATAGAGAGTATGTGAAAAGAGGCTTCATATTGAATAGGCTTAAAATGTAATTGCATTTAATAATTATTATCAATTAAACCTGATTATCATAATCACTGACAAGTTAATCACTATCGAGAAAAGAGAATATCACTATCCAATATACGAATAGTTAACCACGAATTACCCGATATAAGCATTTAAGCTAAAGTATCGGTTCCAACATAGAGCTGTTTAAAGATCTCTCGTACCCATTCACACATAGGATCATCGTTAAAGCGTTTGTGCCAATATAGGAAGACTTCTTGAAAGTCCAACTGTAGCTCGGCAGGTACTTCTCGAACGATCAAGCGAGGGTCTTGACAAGCTGCCTCTGCAAAAGGTGTCGGTAGATGAAATATAATCTCAGTCTCCGCAGCGATACTTGGAGCAGAACTAAAGTTATTCAGTTGCACTGGCGCTGATAAACGCTTTTTTTTGTTCGCTAACCCTAGCTCTTGGTATTTATGCTCAAACGACAATCGCTTCTCACCCTGCAAAGAGACTTGTCCAAAGTCAAATTCGGCCAAACGCTCTGGAGTTAGCTCTAAATCGGCCAGTGGATGATAGCGGCTCATAAGCAAACGGAAAGTACGCTTAGCAACAACCATTCGATAGATATTTTGCTCAGAGCTTGGCGGTTGATGAGAGGAAAGTGCGAAATGAACATCTCCAGCCACCAACGCATCAAAATGACGTTTTGGTGCTGAGTCCAAACTGACCTTAAGGTTTGGAGCCTCTTGCCGAATCTTAGCGATAACCTTAGGCATTAAGGTATTAATCTGAGGAAGAAGGCCGTAAACCTTAACGGTGCTTGATACAGTGCTCGGATCAAACGAGTCTCTATGGGCAAGTTTTTCTAAACTGGTAATCACATTATTGATGTCTTGCCTTACTGACTCTGCTTTTGGAGTCAGTTCATAGCCGTATTTCTTGCGCACCAGTAATTCGTCATTAAAGAAAACTCTCATTTTTTGCAGTGCTCGACTTACCGCAGACTGGCTCATATTTAAAGCCATAGCGGTGTTAGGTACATGCTTCTCTTCGAGCAAGTGCTTTAAAACAAAGAGCAAATTCAGATCAATTTGAGATAAGTTCACGTCAATACCACCCATCAAGCTTCCAGTAGGTGGTATAGTACATAAATCTCTAGAGTTTGTGGTAAGTGTTTTCGATACTACAAGGCACTATTGAAACACAAGTCTGGTAGCAGGACAGTTTCCGTGCTAACACGAAAAGGGGCAAAAGTGTGTTTCAGTTCTTAAATGGGGAAGTGTTTTCCTCATATACCTCAACCAATACAGCTAGCCTTTCAAGTTTACAAATTAGTCTTATATTTGCTTTATCGAAAGGCATTGAGGTTACTTACCTTGGCGAGATTTTTTAAAGTACTCAATACTGTGTTGTATACGACATTCAACACTTGTACTGTTTCCCTAACGCCAGAGCTATTCATTGACATATCAACAGTTTTTTCTTTTACATCTGGCTTGCGGGCTTCGTAAACGTAATCGAGTTAAAGCTCTTTCGACACTCGATACATCTGGAGCGAGGAGAGCCAGAATGCCCTTTTCCATGTTCACGAACGGGCTCTGTTTTATTACAGAAACGATATTGAACTTGGATAGTAACCATGAGTTAAAAACATCAGAAATCAGGTGGCTATATTAACATCTATCAACCGATTTGAGTTATGACCAATAAAAGGATAGTTAGGTTTTTATTGCGTAAATTATCGGTAAGATGAAGTCATATAACAGGCAATATGTCAGGTGTGTAGAATTATTCTATTTTAGGGATTTTGCTCTAAGTATAAATGAATCTTTGCATTTCAATTTCAATAAAGCTTGGTTATTGATCATGTTTCTGAGTATGCGAATTATTACCAGTTATGCATATGATTGCTCATTGTCTAGTTTGACTTGTGTAACGTCACTTCAGCACGCACTACGCTGATTGTCTGTGTTTTCGTGTTGACAGTTTGGTACTAGGTAAAAATCAACAAGACTATGATTTCAAGGAACATTTTATGTTAAAGAAACTACTAAGTTGTTGTATCACCTCCGCGCTCTGTTTTCATTCTTCTCTCGCTTTTTCGCAACCCAATGAGATTGCGGACAGTACAGAGTTACAACAAGCTCCCGACACATTGCCTGCCACTTTGATGCTTGCACCGGACGACATCGCCATTGCAGATCGCTATATTGTGGTATTTCAACAGCCGCAAATGATGGTGAGCAATTCAACGGAATTCGAGCAATTCACGCAACAATCCGTAGACCGCATGTCTGGTTTGTATTCGATACAAGTGGAGTCGGTTTTTGACCACTCGATAAGTGGATTTGTCGCTAACTTGAGTCCTGAGCAACTAAAAGATCTGCGTTCTGATCCTCGTGTGGACTACATTGAGCAAGACAGAATCCTATCGCTTGACCCAATAGTCTCGGCAGACGCAAATCAAACCAATGCCATTTGGGGACTAGACCGAATCGACCAACGAAACTTGCCACTCGATAACAACTACAGTGCCAACTTTGATGGGACTGGGGTAACGGCTTATGTTATCGATACTGGTGTGAATAACGCGCATGTTGAGTTCGGTGGTCGCTCAGTTTCAGGGTATGACTTTGTCGATAACGATGCAGATGCAAGTGACTGTAATGGACACGGCACACACGTAGCTGGCACCATTGGCGGCAGCTTGTATGGTGTTGCGAAAAACGTCAACCTTGTCGGCGTGAGAGTATTGAGCTGTACTGGATCGGGTTCTACTTCTGGTGTTATTGCCGGTGTGGACTGGGTGGCTGCGAACGCTTCCGGACCTTCAGTCGCCAACATGAGTTTAGGCGGCGGTCAATCCGTCGCTCTGGATAGTGCGGTGCAAAGTGCGGTTCAGTCAGGTGTCAGCTTTATGCTAGCAGCAGGTAACTCCAACGCCGATGCGTGTAACTATTCTCCAGCACGCGTTGCTTCCGGAGTAACTGTCGGATCGACCACTAGCACGGATGCACGTTCGAGTTTTTCAAACTGGGGCAGTTGTGTGGATGTATTTGCGCCAGGTTCACAAATCAAATCTGCATGGTATGACGGTGACTACAAAACCATTAGTGGCACTTCGATGGCGACGCCACATGTGGCGGGTGTAGCAGCATTGTATCTTCAAGAAAACAGTTCACTGTCTCCAAGCCAAGTAGAGGCCTTGATCGTTAGCCGCGCAACTAGCGGAAAAGTGACGGACACAAGAGGCAGCGTGAACAAGCTACTTTATAGCTTAACGGATGCAGATTGTGGCCAAGACTGCGGTGGCCCAGATCCAACACCGGACCCAGAAGGCAAATTAACCTCGGGCGTGCCAGTAAGTGGTTTAAGTGGTTCAACTGGTCAAGTAGCGTATTACTATGTTGATGTAGAAACTGGGCAGCGCTTAACCGTACAAATGTATGGTGGCAGTGGCGATGCGGATTTGTATCTCCGTTTTGGAGCAAAACCAGCACTGAATGCATGGGACTGCCGACCTTTCAAATACGGTAACAATGAAACATGTACGGTCAGTGCGACGCAAAGTGGACGTTATCACGTCATGATTCAAGGTTACTCAAACTATAGCGGTGTCAGCATTCAAGCGAGCTACTAGTTATTCTTCTCTTTACTAAAAGAGAACAAAGCCCGCTTTTCGGTGCAATGTAGTTCACTTAAGAGGAGCCGCGTAGCGATTAACAGGGTATCGGGTCTTTGATATTTTTACCGCCCTAGGC
>NZ_JAWOWA010000004.1:330837-333769 GCF_033340195.1 Vibrio sp. 1457 | reverse complement strand
GCCTAGGGCGGTAAAAATATCAAAGACCCGATACCCTGTTAATCGCTACGCGGCTCCTCTTAAGTGAACTACATTGCGCACAGTGCGAGGCTTTTTTGTACGAACGAAACAAAATAGTGTGAGATTAGTACGAATATGGCGAGAGCCACACATTTTTTATTCTCAACGCTATAGTTTTGCATGCGATATCCGATATATTTAACCGATCACCATTTCAAATTGTATCTAGCACAAAACTGAGCCTTCTATGCGTCAAAATTATAAGCGTTTGTTAGCAGCCCTTGTGTTGATGAGCGCGACTCAGACATCATCAGTGGTTCAAGCCGAAGGAATTCGTCTTGTTGGACCGTCTGGTGAAGTGCAATCATCTCCGAGCTATGCTGAAGATATTGAGCGAGCATTACCTGCTCCTCCTGCGAATACTCAACCGTCACGTTTCTTTGGTCCGACTGGTGAAAATCAAACACTATGGTCGATCGCTTCAGAATTACGACCTTCACGCGGTGTTACCGTTCAACAAACGCTTCTTGCCATTTACCGAATTAACCCTCAAGCGTTTGAGAACCAAAACATTCATGAATTGATCCCAGGGAGTCGGCTACGAGTACCTTCTTTAGAGCAAGTGCAAAGCGCGACCACAGCGCAAGCTGTTGCGATTATGAAGGCGCATGAAGCTAAGTTAAAACAGCCGAAGCCGACAAATAGAGCGACGCCAGCACAACGAGTCACCGAGCAACCAAAGCCACAAATTAAAGTAGAACCCAAGTCTGCGACTAAGCCAGAGACAGTGGCAGCAACGGAGCCAAAACCAACTCCGAAAACAATACCGGTCATCCCTGCGCCACCAGTAACCACCTCTCCGCAGGGTGAAAAGCAGGTCAGTGCGCTAAAGGACAAACTTCAAGGCTCACAAAGTGAATTAGAGTCATTAGAAGAGAAGAACCATCGTCTTCGATTGATGCTGTCAGAAGTGCAAAGCGAAGTCGAAACTTTGAAAAGCGAGTTGAATGACGAAGAACGCATTCGCTCAGAAGTCGAGAAGCTGCTTGCTGAAGAGCGCCAACGCCTTGCTGAACAACAGCGCATGCAACCAAGCACCATGGACAAAATTTTGTCTAATGGTTGGCTCGTTGGTCTTGCGGCATTAATTCCTGGTGCTTTGATTGCGTTGCTAGTTGTTATGCTTCTTGGCCGACGCTCTAAAGCGAAAGAGGAAGAAGCGGCTGCGCAGGAACAGCAAAACGTTGATCCTCTTGCGGCGCCAATCGGTTTAGCGGCGGCGGATGAGCTGGATGAAGAGCTCACGCTTGATGATGAATTGTTTGCAGATGAAGATATCAACGCACAGTCTTTACAAGAAGAGAAGTCAGATTTAGAAGAAGACGTCTTTGCTAACCTCGACGATGAAGAACTTGATTTCAATCTGGAAGGGGACGATGACCCATTTGCAGATATTGGCGATGACGGTGACCTAGATGTTGGTCTGGATGAGTTTGAGTCATCGAACAATGGTATCCAAGTCAACGGCGAAGAAAAGGCGCTTGGTTTAGAAGAAATGGAGCGAGCCTTAGATGAGGTTGCTCCAGAACTAGAAGTGCTCGATGACGATGAGTCTGGCTTCGATCTTTCGGATGATACGAATGAGAAATCAGACTCGCTTTCAGACGATGCATTTGCCGAGTTACTTGCAGCCGATGAGCCGTCAGAAGAGTTACCAAGTGACACTGTCGACCAGGATATGCTTGATGACTTGTTTGCTGAACTTGGCAACGATGACTTCGATTTAGATACTGATGAGCCTGAGTTAAAACAGCCCGTTTCGGATGATGACTTTAGTGTAGGAGAGGCATCTGACGACGATATCGATAAGCTATTGGCCCAGTATGAACAACCGGCTAGTGAATCGGAAGTTCGAGAAGCTGACGCCAATGAAGGTCCTGTTCTAGATGAAAACAGTACAGAGCTACTCGATGAACTCATTGATTTTGATGAAGATGACACAGACGAGTTTGATCCACTAAACGAGCTAGAAGCAATCTCTGGTTTTGAAGGTGATGACTCGATCGAAGAGTTAGACGCAGATAGCACAGACTTACTGGATGAACTCATTGATGATGTTACCTCTGAACTTGATGAAGAGACTGAAGCTGATTTAGATCCGTTTGATGATCTGATTCGAGAGGACGAGAGCCCAGAGCAGAATAAATCGGAAGAGGAAGAGTTACTGAAATCACTTGGTTTTGGTGAGCCAGACGCCGACGAAAAGCCATCTTCCGTAGTTGAGTCAGAACAAACTCATGAAGATCAGGATATTGAGTCTGGATTGGACATCGACGCTTTATTAAGTGAAAGCCAACCAGACACGCAACAAGCTGCAAAAGAGCAACCATTAACCGAGCCAGAGGCTGCTTCAGAGCCATTTAGCAGCGATGAATTTCTTGGTGATTTAGAGGACCTCTCACCAGAGAATGATCCTTTAATGAGCGAGCTAGACGACCTATTTGAGTCAGACAGTGAAGAACTTCTGCCAACAGAACAAGAAAAAGCGGATTTTTCTGCTGAACTTGACGCTCTATTTGATAGTGAAGACGATTTACCGCAGCAAGTTGAAAAAACACAAACGGAGATAGATGAAGCTTCATCACTACAACAAGAGGCTACCGATACTGATTCAACACAAGAACCATCCGTGGAGTCCGATGCTGAGGTACAGCCTCACGTTGAGCGAGAGGAAGACATTCCAGCCTTCACGCCGACACCAAATACAATAGAAAATGAATTCGGTGTTCCACAAGAAGAAGATTGGCTACTGGATGAACCTGAATTGGAGCCGGAAACTGAGTCGACCAACGATTCAGAAGATGAATTCAATTTTGACGAGCTAGATCTTCCAGAATTCAGCGAAGAAGATGCTCTAGCATCTATGGCTGGC
>NZ_JAWOWA010000004.1:330496-330737 GCF_033340195.1 Vibrio sp. 1457 | reverse complement strand
GAACCTGCGTTAGAAACGTCCGAGTCCGTTGAGTCAGAACAAGTTGAAGCAGGCTTACCAACTGAATCAGAAGATGAATTCAATTTTGACGAGCTGGATCTTCCTGAGTTTAGTGAAGAAGATGCTCTAGCATCTATGGCTGGCGAACCTGCGTTAGAAACGTCCGAGTCCGTTGAGTCAGAACAAGTTGAAGCAGGCTTACCAACTGAATCAGAAGATGAGTTCAATTTTGACGAGCTGG